>NZ_WTEV01000018.1 GCF_009795885.1 Gilliamella sp. Pas-s25
GTTATGGTTGTTTTTTGCAGAATTATTATAACTCACATCATGCCGTCTAAAAAATAATCACGAAAGATCAACACGCCCTAATAACTTATTTATTTTATTGTGATTAAAGGTTAGCTTTTAAATTCACAATTTCAGCCTTTAGACATAAAATTTTTATTTTTAATAAGGAAACGATAAAATGGGATTGATGAATAAAGTAGTAGAAGTATTTCCAACTCGCCCTTTAAAAGTTATGAAACTAAAGCAAGAAGGCATATTACACCAAATAAAAAGAATATTTGCGATAATATTTTTCTTTGTGTTAGCTATGTTTATGGCCCTGAATTATTATCCTGGATTAATTGATGATTATAAAATATCACGGAATCCAGTTGTGGTTGACTATCCTGCAGAAGTAAAATGTAATACAAGACGTATTATTGAGAATTGTTCAGTGAAAATTACCACTAATACAGGACAAGTTATTAAGCGTGCTATCCTTGGTGGAATAAGCAAAAATAATCAAGTTGTAACTGTGGCTTCTGCCGATGATCCTTCACTAGTAACAATCAATTTAGCTATTGATAATATGCTGAGAGTATTTGTGATTACGACTGTTCTTACTCTTTTGTTTATGTTGCCTGTATGGATGGGTTTAGTAACTATCTTAAGAATACATAAAATGAGAAAAGTTATCAATGAAATTAATGGACAAAGATTAACGCCTGCTATTGTTCCGATTAAATTAACATCTTATGGTAAAACAATAACTGCTATATATCATGCAAAAAATGCTCAAGGTGTAGATGTTAAATGTGTAGCCCTTTTTAATAAAGACTCAAACGGTGGACCAATTATTATAGGTGATATGACTAAAAATAAATGTAATGTCTTGGCCATAATCGGGAAAAATAATCCTGTTCCTATTATTCTTGATCAAAACTTTACGCGTTGTGATTTTAATGATAATGAAATTCAAGCATTAAAAACAGTTCTTATCAATAGTAGTGAATTCAGGTTAAGTCTAAATATTCACATGTTATAAATAGAGCGATAGCATCGCCCTATTTTTTAGGGCTTATGATATGTATTGCAACTTATTTTTCTTTTAAGACAAAATAAACAAACTGCACTTATTAATGGCTTGCTAGATAAACCTTAAATTTTGTCGTTTGGGCAATCACTTCAACGCTTTTAAATGTTTCATCTAAAATGGTTTGATACGGTAAAAATGAATTTGCCACAATGCACAAATAACCATTTAATTTTAGGTGTTTTTTCGCCTCTTTAATTAGTGCATTAACGGCTGTGTAATTTGTCTCTTTGCCATCATGAAAAGGTGGATTAGAAACAATTAAATGATATTTATCATTCAGATTAGAAAAAACATCACTCGCCACAACAGTTGCATTCACGTTGTTACTGTTTAATGTTACTTTACTTGATTCAATTGCTGCACAGTTTACATCGGATAACGTTAGTGTAATATCAGGGTGTAATTTACCTAGTACCGTGGATAAGATGCCCGAACCACATCCCACATCTAATACATTACCTTTAATAATATCAGTACGATCCATTAATGCATTTAAGAGTAATTCACTGCCAGCATCTAACCCTTTTTGGCTAAACACACCGGGTAAACTTTTGATTTCAATATTCTGATTTTCAATAATTAAATGATAACTTAACCACCACTCATCAAGATCAAAGGCCAAACGACTATCCGCCTGAAAGTGGTATAAACCACAACGCCTTGCACTGTCAATTTTTTGAATTGTACCAAAATCACTCAATAACGCTTCCACGCTTTTTACACCTGTTCTATTTTCACCAATGATAAAAATATCACTGCCTTTTGGCATATTGTGCAATAAATAAGAAAGTTGAAATTGTGCTTCGCTTTTCGTTTTTGACCAATAGTAAATTAGTGTATCCATGCCAACATAAAGTTCTGCTTCTGGCAATAATGAAAAATAAGTATTCTTGCCACGGGCACTATTTTTTAAACGCAAATAAGTATGAAATTGTGTGCAATGAATCTTAACTTGATTTGCCGACATAATAGCCGGATAGCTATCTTGAATATCACCAGCTATAATCACATTTTTATCGTTAAAAAATGTTTGATGACGTTCAAGCACTTGACTTGCTGGAGTAAAAGCAGATGTTGCCATATTTCCTCAATGAAAAACCTTTATAATTTGATGCGTTGATTATACAATTAACTATCTTTAATCTCTAATAAAAAACAGCAAGTCAATAATGACACAACAAGATTGGTACTTAAAACAGTGCAATATAACGCAATATGTTTTGCGTAACTCGAATGTCTTTAAAGGCGAAATCGCACCCCATATCAGTGATAAGATCCGTTTAATTGTCGTTGCCAAAAAGCAACCTACCCAAAAAATCTATTTAGATATATTAAATGCGATTAGCCTTACCCAAGATCAGGTGTTAGTATTAACACCATCCCAACTCATTGTACCAGCAAATGATATTAAGACTGTGATTTGGTTTATTGATGTTAAGCCCGAAGAGTCTTGGCAAAACCCATTAACCATTCAAACCGCTAGCTTAGATCAGCTTGCAAAAGCACCACAACAAAAACGCCTACTTTGGCAACAATTATGTCAATATGAAAACTATTTCCACCCTGACCGAACATGATTTAACAAAAGCCTTTGAATTAGAACTGATCTGTCATGCTATTCCTTGGTCAAAGCAGACATTCTTTTCAAACCAAGGTGATCGTTACTTAAATTTTAAAATAACGATTGATAACCAAATAGCAGGATTTTGTATCTGCCAACAAGTCGCCGATGAAGCCAATTTATTTAATATTGCAATACATCCCGATTTTAGAAAACAGGGACTAGCAAAGGCTTTGCTCAATCATTTGATAGACACGTTAATAACTATAAAATCGCCTTGTCCGATTTCAACACTTTGGCTTGAAGTGAGACAGTCAAATACACCAGCAATTGCGCTATACCATGCTATAGGGTTTAACCAAATAACGGTTCGAAAAAATTATTATCCAACAACTGATGGTAAACAAGAAGACGCAATTATCATGGCTTACACGTTAGCTTTATAATTAACTAATCAGATACCAAAAAAGGAAAGCAGATGTCACAAAATAAAGCCTTACTCTTTGTTAATGGTGAGCCACCATTGCATGACTTTTGCAATTTAGAAAAGTACACCTATATCGCTTGCACTGATGGTGCTTACCATAATTATTTGTCCACATCATCAATCCAACCTGACTTTCTTATTGGTGATTTAGACAGTTATAATCCCAATGGTAAAATTCCACCCAAAACTGAAATTATTCACACACCCGATCAAAATAAAACAGATTTTGAAAAAGCACTTTTATTTTTAATAAGTAAAGGGATAACTTCATTTGATGTATTTGGTGCTACAGGTCGAGCAAGCGATCACTTTTTGGGAAATATTTCTGTTGCAATGCAATATTATCATCAATATCAAATCACATTTTATGATAACTATTGTCATTTCTTTTTTGTCAAACATTATCAAGAAATGACGAATGTAAAAGATCATATTATTTCATTAATTCCACTTTCCAAAGTAACAGGATTAACCATTACCGGCTTTCAGTACCCTTTGATTGACCAGACTCTATCCCTAGGTAGCAGCATTAGTTTAAGAAATAAAGCGATTAGCGATGTAGTTACAATATCTTTTAAAAAAGGTGATTTAATGGTTTTTATTGAAGATTCAAAGAATGTTAATTGACATCGTCGTTTACATTACTTTACAATAATTTTCCAAAGTAATATGTGTCATCTATTGGTCTAGGGAACTCTCCATGCTTTCAAAAAAACTTTCAGTACTTGTTTTTGCTTCATTTATTTCTTGTATGTCTTTTGCACAAACCAACAATGAGCAGAGTGAAACTGATAAGGTAATCAATACATTTCTTCAATGTGATCATCAGTTTTTCAAACAACTAGCTACACATCAAGAATTAATAAACCAATATGTTGACTTAGCAACGACTTCCGATAATGTAACTTATATCCCTGTTGAATCTATTCAACAAAGTGATAAAAATAAAGTCATGTTTAAAAAGCCACTTAAGTATCGTGGTTTAAAAATCACTGGCTATCAAAACATCTATATTCCGACCACTTTGTCTGGTCATTTTTTGTACTGGGGTTTTATCTTTGATAACAATGAAGACGAGGTTAAAAACACTTTAAATAATATTAATTGGTTGCCATACAACACTAATGTTTATATAGCAAACGCCAAAATTTATGATCGCCAATTAAAACCTACAGTCTGGCAAGACGATCCTTATGCTATTGATGGTGTTATTCCAAGATTAGGAACGATTAATAAAGCAATTTATTTAGAACTGTTTGCCAATAATCAAAGTACTGTTTTTTGTTCTATCCAAGGTGATTTAGACAAAGAAACTCTTCTTGCTACTCGCCCTGATCTAAAACCAATCATTGAAAAACAAGAAGCTGAACGTCAAGAACGGATTAAAACATATAAAGAGAAGATGCAAAAAGAAAAACAAGAACAACAATCTCAACCACAAGTTAACGCTACGGAAGCAACTTCAAAACATGGAGATAATATTTAATGAAAAAGCTCAGTTTATTCTTAATTTTTTTGTCTTTTGCAACATTTAGTTATGCGGTTGAAAAACAAACCAATACTAACAATACAGCAGTAGAGAGCTTAAAAGATCCTAGAGTAGGTGAACAATTTATTCCAACATCTAAATCAAACGAAGATAATACTGTTAGTTATTCTTTTTTAGATAGAAATTCAATTAAACTTCATCCTTTCAATGCCAAAATTCGTACGTTTAGTGAAGTGATAAATTACAGTCCCGCATTAGTGCAAAAAAATGATGATGGTACTGAAACGCCCTATCACGCCATTGAAATTGATTATTATGCCAATTGCGACAAAATGGAGTTAGCAAAAGGTAAACTCAGAACAATTGAAAATAACTTTGGTGATGGAAAATTAGTCAATACAATTGAAATTCCAAACCGCTGGGTAGCAGCAAGTCTAAGTCACGAACAACATAAGCTACTTGTTATTGCCTGTTCTTTGCCTCTTGCAAATGAATAATTAAGTCAGCACTTATATTTAACTCTTGCCACCTTGCTGTGGCAGAGTATATCCATTTATGCTAATATCAAGCCATTATTTACCTAAATGATTACACCTTTATGAATATCAAACAATTCCATACGCTTGCTGATCAGTTATTTAATAAAATAGAGCTATTTTTGGATGATTATGCAGATGAGCATGACATCGATTTAGATTATGAAACAAACGGCAATGTCATCACAGTTAGTTTTCCCGATAGCAGTAAGATTATTGTTAATACCCAAGAACCACTGTTTCAAATCTGGTTAGCCACACGCAATCAAGGTTATCATTTTGATTATATTAATAATAATTGGATTTGTAATCGAACTGACAAGTCGTTCGACCAGATTTTTTCTGAGTCTGTAAAAGAACAAGCAGCTCAATAACAGATATAAAAACGGGAATTAATTTAATGCTTAACTCCCGTTTAACCGCCTAATTAACCAATCTTACTAAAAAGCAAAATTTACAATAAAGTTAGGTTTGCCAGTTTAACCACTAGCCATTTAATACCTTCATTAACAAAAGCAATTTGTGCTCGTTTGTGATCGCCTTCACCATCAAGATTGACAATAGTTCCTTCACCAAAACGGTTATGTAATACTTTACGACCTAATTTATAACCATCACATTGAGGCTTTTTCTTAGGATAAGGTTCTTTTTTCTCAGATAGCGTAATATTACCTTGATAACTAATTTCATTTAATTTATCAACGGGTAATTCTGCTAGAAAACGTGACGGTAAATTTCGCTCCTCACGGCCATATAGACGCCTTATCTGAGCTAATGACAATGTTAGGCATTTACGTGCTCTAGTAATACCAACATATGCAAGACGCCTTTCTTCTTCCATTTTGTCAAATTCTTGAGAAGATCGTAAGTCTGGAAATATGCCCTCTTCTAATCCGACAATAAACACATTATCAAATTCAAGACCTTTAGCTGAATGCAGAGTCATTAACTGAACTGAATCTTGTTCATTAATCACATCTCGGCTTTCTAGTGAAGTATAAGCCAAAAATGATTCTAAAACCGTCAAAGTCTTACCCGTTATAGTATCTTGAATAACCGTGTTTTCATTAGCACGATAGAACTGCTCAGCAGCTGATACTAATTCTTCAAGATTTTCTAATCTTGCTTGACCTTTAATACCAGGTTCTTGCTCATACATCTGCAATACACCAGATAATTTAATAATAGCATCAAGCTGCTTGTAAAATGGTTGTTCCCCAACTTCATTATAGATAGATTCCATCAATTCCAAAAAGCGACTAATACCTGAACACTGCCTTTCAGTCAGTGCATTGGTTTGAATTAGCATTAAGCATGCATTCCATAAAGAAATATTATGTTGCTTTGCTATCAACCTAACTTTATCTAGCGTGATATTACCAATGCCTCGTGTTGGAGTATTGATTGTAGCTTCAAACGCCATGTCATTATTGTGATCATGCAATAGTCGCAAATAGGCAAGCGCTAATTTAACTTCTTGTCTTTCATAAAAACGAATAGAACCATAAATTTGGTATGGTACCCCTGCTTGTAATAGTGTATCTTCAAGTAGACGCGATTGCAGATTATTACGGTACAAAATAG
The DNA here is from genome assembly GCF_009795885.1 of Gilliamella sp. Pas-s25. Lineage (GTDB taxonomy): Bacteria > Pseudomonadota > Gammaproteobacteria > Enterobacterales > Orbaceae > Gilliamella. Next base: position 6,733 of record NZ_WTEV01000018.1, read on the forward strand.
CACAATCAGCAAACTTTTCGCCTTTTTGATGGCATTTTTTTATTTGACTCACAACAAATCTTGCTTCGTCAATATCATTAAAACCAATATAAAGCGAAATCTTTTCACCCTCGCCTCTATCTGTCCATAGATTTTTACCCAATCGATTTCGGTTTTGCGCTATTAAGCTATTTGCTACATCTAAAATATTACCTGTTGAACGGTAATTTTGCTCTAGTCGAATAATTTCTGTTTCGGGGTAATCATTGCTAAATAATTGAAGATTATCCGCATTAGCACCACGCCAACTATAGATAGACTGGTCATCATCACCAACAATCATCACGTTAGCTGTATTACCCGCTATTTTTTGCACCAATCGGTATTGAATTTTATTGGTGTCTTGAAATTCATCAATTAATATATTACTAAAACGATGATGACAGTAAGCTAAAACATCTTTATTACGGCAAAGCAGTTCATAAGATCTTAGGATTAATTCAGAAAAATCAACATAACCGACTCTCTCACAAATGGCTTGATAATCGCGATAAATCGTTTGCCACATGACTTGTTTAGGATCTTCAGGAACAATATCATCCGCACGAAGTCCCTTTTCTTTTTGAGTAGAAATAAAACCAGCACACTGTTTGGCTGACCACTGTTTTTCGTCGATTTTTAGTTCACGAAAAATTCGCTTGATAAGCCGAATTTGATCTTCTGTATCAATAAGTTGAAAATTAGGTGGCAACTTAGCTTGCTCAGGGAACATGCGTAATAAACGATGGGTCAATCCATGAAACGTACCCACCCACATACCATTAAAATAACCCTCACCTACTAATGCTTGAATTCGTTCTTGCATTTCAGCAGCGGCTTTATTAGTAAATGTAACGGCAAAAATAGAACTAGGCGAATAGTGCTTTTCAAGACAAAGCCAAGCAATTCGATGAACTAAAACGCGAGTTTTACCACTCCCAGCACCGGCAAGAACAATGGTATATTGGTTATCAGTGGTGACAGCATTTTGTTGCTCTGCATTCAGTCCATCTAATAATGTTTTATTAATTTCCATCAAATTCAAACCTATTTTGATAATAGAAAACATTAACCAGCATTAATGTTGAGTGTGTTATTAATATTTTTATCATATTTCGAGATATTTTGACGACTGTAATCGAACAGAATCTAAAGATAAGTTTCTTTAAGTGCTATCTGCCAGAACTTAACCTATCTTTATGTAATTTTACTGTCTATTTATACAGAAAAAGGAATGATTATAACAGATTCTCCAATTCTGGCAATTGAGTTATTTCTATATGGGGCAAACATCTTGCATCATCAAGGTGTAAAATATCACGATTATAAATATTGATAAAGCAAGCTAAAAATCCATTATTAATTGCGCCATTAACATCCGTTAATAAATTATCGCCTACATGTAAAATATGATGTGATGAAATAGCTAGCTTATCAGAGGCCAAATTAAAAATCTCGGGAAAAGGTTTTGAACGCCCATGTTCACCACCACGTAATGAAAACTGAAAATAGTCGCCCAAACCAATTTGATGAATATCAACGTTACCATTAGTAATTACCGCTAAAGGATATTTAGTTGCCAATTTGGTTAATAGCAAATGTGTTGATTCAGGAACGTTTATCTTGTGTCGCCAAAAATTAAAACAGGTGACAGATTCATCAATCACATCGGCAAATTTTGATACTGGAATATTAGTTTTACTTAATAGCGATTTAATAGTTTGAATTCGCCAAACTATAACATCATGATAAATTTCAGGATAAGATGCCAGTACTGAATACTTTTCAGCAAAAAAGTCGGATGTCGTTAAAGTGCACAATTGTTCATGACGTTGAAGCGTTTTAACCATTTCTTCTTCCGCTTTTTCTACAATCATACTGTTATCATATAACGTATCATCAAGATCGAATGTGAATGCTTTAATACAATGAATAGACCGATAAAAGTGCATCGCTATTTTCCCCTTTTGGCTCTCGGATGGGCTGAGTCATAAACTTCTGACAGGTGTGAAAAATCCAAATGGGTATAAACTTGGGTCGTTGATAAATCAGCATGACCAAGCAATTCCTGAACTGCACGCAAGTCCCGACTTGATTCAAGCATATGGGTAGCAAATGAATGGCGTAATTTATGTGGATGAACGTGACTACTTAACCCTTGTTTAACACCCCATTGTGTAAATCGTTTTTCAACATTACGAGGTGAAATTCGTTTGCCTAACTTTGAAATAAATAGTGCATCATCTTGCGGTACAAAAAAATCTCGCATGGATAACCAGTGTTTAATCCATTTGATAGACTCCCTACCTAATGGCAGTTTCCGTTCTTTACTACCCTTTCCCATTACGCGAATTTCACCATCGATAAGATTTAATTCTCGACAATTAAGACTAACTAATTCGGACAGACGCAACCCCGAACCATACATGACTTCAAGCATTGCTCTGTCGCGGACTGAAAGCGGATCGTTAGCTTCAATATCAAGCAATTGATTAATTTCGTCAATATCAATATTTTTAGGCAGATGCTGCCCCAATTTTGGATTTAATACTCCTCGAGCAGGATTAGCTGTAAGACGCTCATTTTTTACCATCCAATCACAAAAACTACGCAAAGCCGATAGCCTTAATGACAAGCTTCTTGCTTGTAATCCTTTTTGTTTACTGCGACTAATTAACACTCTTACTGCTGATGAATCTAAATCCTGCCAAGTTGAAATTTCACCTTCTTTTGCCAGCGAAATAAGCGCATAAAGCTGCCGTCGATAATTGATTTGAGTATTTAAACTCAACTGCTTTTCTGACTTTAAATAATTCAAAAACTGATCAACAGGCAAAGTTAATGTAGCATTACTATTTTCGTTAGGCTGAACCATGACATTTCCTTATCTTTTTCGCATAATCCATCGGCTAATTAAAATAGGTAAAATTTCACTCATTTTTTCAAGTAACAATGTACCTTGTCCGGCTTGATAATGTTCTGGATTAGCGCTAGTAAACATTAACAGCCCCAAATCACCAAATTGCCCTAATAAAGATAAAGCCACCGACCCAACATAGCCATGTTCAGGTAATAAAAAATCAAGCTCAGTTGAATTTAGTGTGCCTAAATATTGTTGACTATACTGTAAATGTCTAACACGAATAAAATCAAATTGCGATGAATTTAAAGCTAAGTGAAGATAATTTGACGGTGCCTTAAGCAGCCATTTATCGTCAAAAAGATATAAATAAGCACCGCTAAGCCCTAACGATTTTGCCCATGTATTTAATAATACAATCAATTGATTGAGATCCTGCACTTTAATCAATTCAATATGTAAATCCATCAGTTGGCTAAACAACAGCTCGTTAGCACTAGCATGTTCCATCAATAATGAAATTTCGCACTCTAATTGATTGATTTTGTTGCGCTGACGAGCCATATTCCATTCAGGTAACGAAATAATCCCTCGCACAGGATGAGGTACTCGCATACCCTCAACATAGCGCGCATTTCGTATAAAAAAATCTGGATTATCAATAAGATATTGACTCACAATTTCGTCATTTAATTTTATTGATGAAGACTGTTGTCGAGCTTTTTTTGCTCTTAAGTTTCGTGTATTTTTACCAACCATAATTAACGTCTATCGTATTATCTTATATTTCTAATGCTTTCTACTTTTGATTGAATCACGCCAAACATAAAAATAAAATAAAATCAAAATCATTATCAACTTATTTTATGAAGTTTTCTATCAACAAATGCTAGAGCCATACAGTAAAAATATCAAAATTAAATGGCAATAAAGCCATCATACACATGCGTAGCAGGTCCAGTCATATAAAGGGAATGCTTGCCACCTTTCCATTCAATTAACAATTTGCCACCCGGCAAATTAACATTAACACGTTGGTTCAATAAACCTTGATTAATACCAACCGCAACAGCTGCACAAGCCCCTGTACCACAAGCTTGCGTTTCGCCAACCCCACGTTCAAATACACGTAAATTAATATTTTCTCGATCAATAATATGCATAAACCCAATATTGGCGCGTTCAGGAAAGCGCTCATGTTGCTCTAATAGTGATCCGAGTGTTGCAACTTCTGCCGTTACAATATTATCAACTTGAATCACACAGTGAGGATTCCCCATAGATGCAACACCACATAATATGGTCTGTTCTTGTGCGCGAATGATATAGGTTTTTTCTTCTTTAATAGCCTTGAAAGGAATTTTATTGGGTTCGAAAATAGGCTCCCCCATATTCACACGTACTGTATCATCATCATTGACGGTTAATACAATATTACCTCTCATGGTGCTAACTTTTAACACGCGTTTTCGGCTTAATCCTTTTAAACGAACAAAACGCGCAAAACAACGAGCACCATTACCACACTGCTCAACTTCAGAACCATCGGAGTTAAAAATACGATAATGAAAATCACTATCGGGTACATAAGGAGGCTCAACAATAAGAAGCTGATCAAACCCGACACCCGTATACCTATCAGCCATCCGTTTAATCATTTCTGTCGAAAGATGAACATTTTGCGTCACAGCATCAATAACCATAAAATCATTTCCGAGTCCATGCATTTTTGAAAAGTTCATCGTTAGTTTACCTTCTATTGTCAAACGTGTTAGTTTGTTATTCTTCAGTTTAGGCTGTTAACCAGCAGCAACTTCAAAAAGAAATGCTATTGTGATTGAGCATTTCGATATAACGTATAAATATTATAAAATCACTTCACCGCGCCATAAATCTTCGAAAGATTCACGCTCACGGATTAATTTATGTTGTTGTTCATCAATGAGCATCACCTCAGCAGGTCTTGGATGACTATTATAATTCGATGCCATACTAAAGCCATAAGCACCAGCGCTACAAATGACCAATAAATCATCTTGATTAACCGAAAGCTGACGCTGATAAGCCAGTACATCGCTTGATTCACATATTGGACCAACAACATTGTATACAAAAGATTCATCGCCAGCTTGTAGTTGTTTTTCTGGCAATATGTTCATCCAAGCATCGTAAAGTGCAGGGCGGATCAAATCATTCATCCCCGCATCAACAATCGCAAAATGGTTATCATCTTGGTGTTTGGTATATTCTACTTTAGTAATTAACACACCTGAATTAGCAACAATAGAGCGTCCTGGCTCAAACAAAATTTCAATATCGGGATAATTAGTTAATTTATTTTTCAACTCAGTCACAAGTTGCGATGCTGCTGGAGGTTGTTCATTATCATAACAAACACCTAAACCGCCGCCTAAATCGATATGTTCAATAATAATGTTATCAGATTGCAATTTATCCACTAAGGCAAGAATACGATCGGCAGCATCAAGAAATGGTGATAATTGAGTTAGCTGTGAACCAATATGACAATCAATACCAACAATATTGATATTGGCTAATGATCGCGCCTTTCGGTAAACATCTAAAGCTAACTCATAGCTAATTCCAAATTTATTTTCGCGTAAACCTGTTGAGATATAAGGATGTGTTTTAGCATCTACATCAGGATTGATTCTTAATGAAATTGGAGCTATTTTATTTAATCGTTTGGCAACTTCATCAATTCGATACAACTCGGCTTCAGATTCAACATTAAAGCATTTAATGCCAACTTCAAGCGCACGTTCAATTTCAACGATTGATTTAGCAACACCAGAAAAAACGATTTTTTTAGGATCGGCTCCCGCCTTTAATACTCGCTCTAACTCACCTTGTGAAACAATATCAAAACCAGCTCCAAGTTTTACTAGTAAACTTAAAACAGCTAAATTACTATTAGCTTTAACCGCATAACAAACTAAATGCTTATTATTGGTCAAAGCCTGTTCATAGGCTAAAAACTGTTTACTTATGTGATCAGCCGAATAAACATATAATGGGGTACCATAGTGCTTTGCAAGATCGGCTATCGCTATTTGATTGACAAATAAGCGAGCATGTCGATAATTTAAAAAGTCCATCACTTTACTCCACTATACGTTTTTAATGAATATGTTAGATTGAATTGAGGCTGTTGTTGTTAGTTTGGTTTGTTGCATTTGTGCCTTTTCAACTGGCTGATAAAGCGGGCCCTTTAATCCACATCCCACTAATGCCAAGGTAACAAAAAAGATAGAGAGTGATTTTATCGTTGATTTCATACAATATCCGCAATTCTTTCCATTTTTTTATGATGCTATCTATATTACACGATAGCCATAGCAGTGCAAAGAGTAAATAATCATGTTTAAGCAAACACATATATAAAATTTGTAACTCGTGCAGATAAAAAGATATATAAAAATATAAACAGCGATTTAAAGCTTGGTTTTCGTCATTAATCACAAAACTTAATACACGTTAAACTATTTCATGTTAAGCTCCACCATTAAATGGCTTGCGAGGAGCTTAACACCCCAATCACAGCAATGGTATTAATCCTTTATGAAATAAAAAATAATTAGAATATTAGCAAAAAAGCGGAAAATCCGTTTTATCACCTATTGCTTTTAATCGTTTTTGAGCGGTAATTATATTGGATTTCCAATTATCATCATTTGCCCACATTTCAATGACTAGGGGGGCTACATAATTCATGGCATTAAGCGTTTTGAATATAGCAGTAAAATCAACTTCTCCTTCACCTATAACAAGATCCCTAAACTGACCGGGATAATTAGATTTAACTTTATAGGTATCTTTTAAGTGAATCTGCACAATATGATCACAACTTAACCTAAGTTCAGTGCAAGTATCGTAATTCCATCCTGTGATGTTTCCAACGTCTGGATAAGCCATAAAATAAGGCGAGTTAATTTCTTTTTTTAGAATTTCAAATTTACTTAAGCAGTTAAGATATTGCGTATCCATAATTTCAACCGCCAACATTACGCCAACTCGCTCGGCCTGTTTTACTGCCCATTTCATTCCTTCAATAAAACGTTTATGTGTTTGCAAGTCAGCTTGTTCATAATAAACATCATATCCAGCAAGCTGAATCACTCTTATACCCAATTTATAAGCAAACGTAATTGCTTTATCCATTATGGCTTTGGCTTCTTTTCTAATATTGCTATTTGCTGATCCAAACGGAAATTTACGATGCGCACTAAGACACATGGAATGAAGTGGTATACCGGTCTTTTCGCATAAATGCCTAAGCGAATATATCTCATCATCAGACCAATCTAACCTTGCACGACGCTCATGTGACTCATCTACTGAAATTTCGACAAAATCAAATCCTAATGTTTTAGCTTGATTTAATTTATCTTGCCATGATAGTTCGGTAGGCAATGCCTTTTCATAAATCCCTATACGAGGAGTTGTTTTAGATTGATACATTGTTTTTGATATATCTGTACTTTGCGACATAATGACCACCTAGTAATAATTAAACAAAAAAGAAAAATGGCCCAATTAACGGCCACATGATGGTAATTACCAATATTGAGCTATTTGTTCTTTTAATGCTTGAGCCGTTTTTTTGCCGTTTTCATTAGCCAAAGCACGACCAGCAATAAATGCTTTAGTTTTAATACCGGCGAATAGATGTATATCTTCAGGTACAATACCTCCAGTAATTGACAATTCTAGCCCTAAATCTGAAAGTTGACGCATTTTAGTTAGGTCATCTTCACCCCAGCCGATACCAGCAAGTTCAGCATCGCGTGACCGATGATATATTGCTTGCTTAATGCCTAATTTTCGCCACGATTTCGCATCATCTAAAGTCCAATGACCATATAATTCAATTTGAATTTCACCTTGAAATTCATCGGCTACTTTTTTACATGCCTCAACAGTTGCAATATGAGCTGCTGCTGATACTGTTAACCAATTGGCTCCAGCAGAAAAAGCCATTTTAGCCAAAATAGCGCCACCATCGGTCGTTTTTAAATCACACACCAAAATATGATTTGGATAGAGTTGTCTTAGACGTTTAACACTTTGCATTCCTGCGCCAAATGCCAAAATAGTACCAACCTCGATGATATCGACAAACCCAGCTACATTTTGTGCAACCTCTAATGCAGGAGCTAAATCGGTTTGATCTAATGCGATTTGTAATTTAGGTGCTACCATGTTTTTCTCCTTATCTCTTTTATTTTTGACCGTAGTAAGCATTCGCACCATGTTTGCGAAAGTAGTGCTTATCTGATAAAGTTTGTTGGATTTTAATTGTTTGATTCAGTTGGCGAGTTGCCAATGCCATCATGGCGATCTCTTCAAGTACAACTGCATTATGTACCGCATCAAAGGCACTTTTACCCCAGCAAAATGGCGCATGCCCCGAAATTATCGCACCCGGCATTGCGACAGGATCAAGCCCACGGCATTTAAATTCTTCAACGATAACTAAACCAGTGTTTTTTTCGTAGTCAGTCGCAATTTCGCTATCGTTCAATTCACGCGTGCAGGGCACATCACCATAAAAGTAATCAGCATGTGTAGTGCCTAAAGCAGGAATATCTAATTCAGCCTGAGCCCAAATGGTTGCATAACGTGAATGCGTATGCACTATACCACCAATAGCAGGAAACGCTTTATACAGTTCGATATGCGTTGCAGTATCACTTGAAGGATTCAATCTACCTTCAACAATCTCGCCTGTTAATGAAACCACCACGATATCATCAACGGTCATATTGCTATACTCAACACCAGAAGGTTTAATAGCAATAACATCTTTCGTGCGATCAATTTCAGAGACATTCCCCCACGTAAAAGTGACTAAATTATATTTTGGTAGCAATAAGTTGGCTTGTAAGACACTTTCTTTTAAAGCTTGATACATAACTCCCTCCCACTTATAGCCTGTTCAATAACGGCATAAACATCTTCTTTTGAGTTACATCGCCTTAACTTGTCAAGATCAATACCCGTTTCGCTATTTTCATCATCTAAGATTTGGGTCACTTCCATTAATCCTTCCATATGCTGATCAGACGTACTGCCAGCAAGCGTAACTAAAACATCAACTGGTTCGTCTTCACCCTCAAAATAGACGGGATTTTTTAAGGTAACTAAAGCAAACGCAGTTCTATTCACTCCGTCTTCAGGTCTAGCATGGGGCATGGCAAAGTTTGGAGCAATAATAATGTAGGGCCCCATTGACTTAACACAGCTAATAATGGCATCGTAATACGAAGGCTCTATCGCTTTTGATGCAACTAACATATCCGTGCCTAACTTGATAGCTTCTTGCCAAGTTGCAACATCTGCTTTGAGTAAAATCGAGTTATTCTCAATCAGTGATTCTTTTAAGGCCATGTTGTACTCCTTTTTTAATTGGAAAAACTATCTAGAAACTACTTGATTAATCAGCTTAATAAGCTCGTCACCAAAAGTTTGTGGATTAAGCATATTTTGAACACCTAACGCATACTGACCTTCATTTACTTCAATTTCATGAATAAGATGCTTTGATGCGACGATGATATCGACATTAGGAAGCCGCGATTTGTAATCAGTCACTGCACAAGAATCCATTTCATTAGCAATACCTTTTTTATTTAAGTAGTTGGCAATTTTCATTTTCATCATCATTGACGAACCTTGGCCACTACCACAGACAGCCAAAATTCGAACTGCGCGACCATCACTGGTTGCGATCTCATCCATTTTTTCAACTACAGCTATATTCATATCTTGATGTTCGTCATTTATTTCTGATTGTTTTGTTTGCATGGCTTCATCTAAACGTAACTGTTTAGCAGCAAAGAACATATAAAGCATTGCTAATGCTATAAGCACATAGATAAATAAATGCGACATAGATAAACCTTGTAAAATAGGTGGAAATAATATTGCCCAATCAGCCATTCCCATCCAAGAATCAATCGGTGTTCCATTTTGTGCAAAAATATAAATAACCCAAGCCGAGCCAAATACTTCTACCATGCCCATCACAAAACAAATTTTCATAACGGCTTTCCAACCACCAAAGTGATTAGCAAAAACACCAATAGTTGCGTTCGAAAAAAACATCGGAATAAAACCTGGAATAATCATAATAGGTGATTTAAAGACAAGTAATAAAGCAATAGCCAAAAATTGTCCTAACGCCCCCCAAATAAAACCAAATACCATGGCATTAGGGGAAAACGCATAAATGGCAGCACAGTCAATAGCTAATACTGCATTAGGAATTAATTTTTCAGAAATACCTTTAAAGGCTTCAGACAGCTCAGCAACAAACATTCGCACGCCACTTACAATCACTTGGATAGCCACAGCGAATTTAAGACCAGTTTCAAAAATATAAATTGTCCAATGAGTTGACCCAGCCATGGTTTGCAAATTATCTAAGCCAAACGAAAGTAAAATTATTCCGAAGAAAAACGTCATGACAATGGTGGTTGCGGCGATACTATCATGAAAAATGTGTAACCATTTAGGCAATTTTAAATTATCAACAGAATCGTTTTTATCCCCCAGTTTAGGTGCTAGTTTAACGGCTATCCATGACCCAAGTTGTTGTTGGTGACCAATTGAGAATCCAGCACCACCGGTAACAGCCTCAGTGGGTTTGAACATCATATTTGAAAAGATGCCCCAATAAAGCGCAATAATAACGGCCGAATAGATAATGGTCTCCCACATACTGTAGCCAAAAAGAAAGTAAAATAATGCAATTAAACCAACCTGCTGAAACATAATATGGCCAGTTAACATGATGGTTCGAATACCTGTTATACGACGAAAAATAACCAACACAATATTAATAGCCAATGCTAACAATACCGCATAACCAACCCATGAATAGTTTTCATGCATGCCATTTTCAACGGCCACCATTGATGCATAAGTATCAATAATAGATCCTTTAATACCATGATACTCAGCCAGTTTGGCAATAACAGGTTTGAAAGTTGAAACTAACACACCAGATCCAACTTGTAATAGCATAAAACCAACAATGGTCTTAATGGTGCCTTTTAACACTGTTGATATATCTTTACGTAACAGACAATAACCTAGCATTGTCACTAAGCCAAGTAACAAAGGTGCTTTTGTCATAACTTGACTATAAAAAATATAAAATACGTTATAGATTGCTTCCATATGTTCCTCTCATCAGTTATCGACATTTTTCATTGCTTCAACAATACATCTCGGAGATCAAGTTTTATCAAAATTAAATACTAGCAACATATTCCACAATCAAAACAAATCACTCAATGATTATTTATGATTATTTTGATAAGGATCACTTTTTTAAATAATTAATAATCACACCTGTGACATACATCACACTTTAATAAAAAAAGAAAGAAAGCAAAAATTAAATTAAATGTTATCAATACAATAAACAATAAAACCAATAAATTTTAATTTAAATAATTGACATTTACACCAATGAAAATTATTATCAATTTAAATCAAATTTAATCACTAAAAATAAAGAGGTTGTAATGAGTGAGCTATCTCGGCATAACGAAATAGTGGCATTAGTTAATGAAAAAGGTATGGTTAAAGTTACTGAGTTAATTTCGTACTTTGCTATTTCACCCGCAACAGCTCGGCGAGATATCACAAAACTGGATCAAGAAGGGCGAGTAAAAAAAGTTCGCAATGGAATTATGCGATTAGAAGAAGTGAAACCTATTTGGGCGCCAATTGATAATCATAATACCGACCATTATCACGAAAAAGCGCGCATTGCTATTCGTGCTGCCAAGCTATGCAATAATGACGAAAACATTGTTATAAACTGTGGATCGACGGCATTTTTACTCGGTCGCGAACTATGCGGTAAAAATGTCTCAATTATTACTAACTATTTTCCATTAGCGTGTTACTTAATTGAACATGACCATGAAAACGTCATTATTATGGGGGGATTATACAATAAAACACAAAATATCATTATTAACCCTATTGTCAGCATTACTGATTCCTATGCCGGCAAATGGATGTTTACCAGCGGCAAAACATTAACGCCAACCGGCCTTTATAAAAGTGAAATATTAGGTGCTGTTGCTGAACAGCAAATATTGGAAAAAGTCGAAAATTTAGTTGTTGTTGTCGATAGTTCAAAAATTGATAAAAAAGCCAATTCAGGCATGCTTTTTTGTCCTGTTAATAAAATCGATATCTTAATTACAGGAAAACAAGCAAATAAGGATGTGATTGAATACATTAAGGAGCAAGGCGTTGAAGTTATTTTAGTTTAACTATTAATTGTAAAAGGAACAAAGTATGAGTAAAGTAAACGAAATTACCCGTGAATCCTGGATATTAAATACATTTCCTGAATGGGGCACATGGCTCAATGAAGAAATAGAAACGACTGAAGTTAAACCAAACACATTTACAATGTGGTGGCTTGCTTGTACAGGTATCTGGTTAAAATCAGCAGGTAATACAAATATATCGGTCGATTTTTGGTGTGGCACTGGGAAAAAAACACACGCAAATCCATTGATGAACAAACAACATCAAATGATGCGTATGGGTGGTGTACGTGAATTACAACCAAATTTGAGAACGAGTCCATTTGTTCTTGATCCTTTTGCAATTAAACAAATTGATGCTGTAATGGCAACCCACGATCATGCCGATCATATTGATGTCAATGTGGCTGCGGCAGTTATTCAAAACTGTTCATCGAGTGTTAAATTTATTGGACCTAAAGCCTGTGTAGAATTATGGAAAAGTTGGGGTGTACCAGAAGAGCGCTGCATTATTGCCAAAGTAGGCGAAACAATCCAAGTGGGAGACATCACCATTCGTGTCTTGGACTCTTTTGATAGAACATCACTAGTTACCCTCCCCAAAGGCGTATCATCAACAGATAAATCAATTTTAGATGGTATGAATGACAGAGCTGTTAACTATCTATTTGAAACATCAGGCGGCTCGCTTTATCACTCTGGTGATTCACACTATTCTAATTATTATGCAAAACATGGTAATGATTATAAAATCGATGTTGCACTACTATCTTATGGCGAAAATCCTCGCGGTGTGACAGATAAAATGACGTCAGCCGATATTTTGCGTGCGGCTGAATCACTCAATACTCAAGTTGTTATTCCATTCCATCATGACATTTGGGCAAACTTCCAAAGCGACCCGCGTGAAATCGAAGTATTATGGAAAATGAAAAAAGATCGCCTGAATTACCAATTTATGCCATTTTTTTGGCAAGTTGGAGGAAGATATACTTATCCAACCGATAAACATAAAATGCATTATCAGCATTATCGTGGTTTTAGAGATATTTTCATTGATGAGCCAGAATTACCTTATCGTTCATTCTTATAATGCAATAATTTTATGTAGCTGTTAGATATTAACTTCAATGTGTGGACTGAAAACAGCAATACTCAAGCCCACACATAAATTTATTATCCATAAGTAAGTCCAGCATTAAATATCTCTAAAAAATAAAGCACAATTATACATTAATATATTTCTGACGATTTGGCAGCCAACAATCAACTAATTGTACAGCGCTTTGTGGATAGTTATTTTGGATGTCATAAGATGCTTGCTGCACTTCACTAATCAAATGCTGATCGCGAATCAAATCAACCACTTTAAAATTAGCCATACCCATTTGCCTAGTTCCTAAAATTTCGCCACTGCCACGAAGTTCGAGATCTTTTTGGGCAATAATAAAACCATCATTACTATCGCGCATTACTTTCATGCGTGCTTGGGCAATTTTGCTTAAAGGCGCTTGATACATCAGTACACAATGAGATACTGCCGAACCACGTCCGACTCGTCCACGCAACTGATGCAATTGGGCTAAACCTAATCGTTCTGCATTTTCGATAATCATTAAGCTAGCATTAGGTACATCGACACCGACCTCAATGACCGTTGTGGCAACAAGCAATTGAATTTTTCCCGCTTTAAAAGCTTGCATGACTGATTGTTTTAAATCAGATTTCATTTTGCCATGCACTAACGCAATACTTAAATGAGGCAAACGTACTTGTAACTCAGTAACCAACATTTCAGCCGCTTGAGCATCAAGCATTTCAGACTCTTCAACCAAAGTACACACCCAATATACTTGGCGATTATCTAAACAGGCTTGATTTACACGTTCAATGATCTCATCACGGCGAGTATTAGGTATAACAACTGTGGTGATAGGCGTTCGTCCCGGTGGCAACTCATCAATGACTGAAACATCGAGATCGGCATAAACTGTCATGGCTAATGTTCTGGGAATAGGCGTTGCGGTCATAATTAATTGATGAGGATAAAGATGATCTTTAATGCCTTTTTCCCAAAGACTTAAGCGCTGATTAACACCAAAACGATGCTGCTCATCAATAATCACCAAACCTAATGAATTAAATTGCACTTTATCAACAAATACCGCATGCGTTCCAATTAACATGGTAAGTTCACCATTTAAAATACGCTCATAACGCTGACGCTTATTTTTAGCGGTTAATGTCCCTGATAACCAATCCACAGAAATACCAAGAGGATCAAACCATTGTTTAAAATTGTGATAATGTTGTTCTGCTAATATTTCAGTCGGCGCCATTAATACTACTTGTTGATTATTTTCTATTGCATTGAGTGCGGCTAGTGCTGCAACTAACGTTTTGCCAGAACCTACATCTCCCTGAATTAATCGCATCATTGGAGTTGGTTTTGCCATATCCAGATAAATATCTTGAACCACTCGTTGCTGAGCATGAGTAGGTTTAAAAGGTAATGAAAATAAAAAAGGTTTTATAAACTGTTGATTAACATTCATTGCATAAGCTTGCAGCTTTTGATTATCTGTTTTCAACCTCAACATGCTTAAATGATAGGCGAGCAATTCTTCAAAAATAAACCGTTTAATTGCAGGGTGTTCCCCATTTGATAACTGATTTATATCAGTATCTATTGGTGGGTTATGAATAATATTTAACGAATCGAAAACAGTTAAATAGCGACTCGCTAGCGATGCCGGTAAAATTTCTTTTGGTGGGTTACGTTTTAATAATAGCAGTGCAGCTTGAATCAGTTTACGAATAATATTTTGAGTAAGTCCGTAAGTTGCTGGATAAATAGGTGTATATCTTTCTTGATTGAGCTCAGAAGATAGCAAGTTATCTTCACGACTGTTTTTAACTTTATATTGTGGATGAATTATTTCAGGATATTTTTTTCCTCTTTTAACCTCACCATAAGCACTTATCCACTTACCTTGTATTAAACTTGCTTTCATCCCTGCAGTAAAATTCATAAATCTTAATATTGCTATTCCTGATTCATCTTGAATATAACAAACTAACATTTGCTTACGCCTAAAGATGACTTCAGTTTTTATGATGAGCCCTTCAATCGTAGTATACCCACCGATAGCCACATCACCAATGGCACAAGTCGACGTGCGATCTTCATAACGCAAAGGAAAATGCAATAATAGATCTTTGACGCTATAGATACCTAATGTATTGAATTTTTTTTCTAAACTTGCACCAACTCCTGTTAGTTTTATCAACGGTACATGGTCCAAAAAACGATTTATCATAATGACTAATTTATATTTCGTGTAACACTCACTACATCCGGTTGTAGTAACATTTTACGAATTAACTCATTAAGTTGTTGAGTATCTTTCACTTCTATCTGCAAGATAATTGTATAAATTTGTCTATCTTTTTCTTCAGTATTCAACCATTGCAAGTGGGCATTTTCATCATTAATAATTGAAAGAATATGTGCTAAAGAACCTTGAGTATTTAAAATATCGACCCAAATTTCAGCAACAAAGGGTTGAGAAATATTAGGAGCCCATTTAAGCGAAATATATTTTTCTGGGTTATGTTGATAGCCCGTAATATTTCGGCAAGATTCATGATGTACTGTCAGTCCCTTTTCAGGGCTGACGTGCCCAACAATAGGGTCATTGGGAATAGGATGACAACACTTAGAAAACGTAACCAAAACACCTTCACTACCAGTGATAACAAGGGTTTTGTTCGGTTCTGCTTTATTTTGTAATAAGGATTTATCTTCTAAACCTTTGACAATAAAATGACTCATGATATTGCCTAATCCAATTTCGGCTAAGACATCATCAAAATTGGACAATTTTGTTAATTCAACCACTCGATCTTTTTGACTCGATGATAGCCCACTAATACCGCCAGATTTAACTAACGAAAGGTTAAGTAAACGCCTTCCTAATTCTATTGCATCCTCACGTTTAAGCGTTTTAAGTGCATGACGAATACGAGACTTTGCTTTAGCACTCACTACAAAATTCAACCAATTCGCGTTAGGTCGCCCTTCTGGTGAGGTAATAATTTCAACAGTTTGCCCACTACTTAGTGGTTGTGATAGAGGATAAGGTTTACGATCAACAATCGCTCCAATACATTGATAACCAATATCTGAATGAACCGCGTAAGCAAGATCAACAGCTGTCGCCCCCTCTGGTAACTGAACAATACGCCCTTTAGGGGTAAAAACATAAATTTCTTTAGGAAACAAATCTGATTTTACATTTTCGATAAACTCAAAAGAATTACCTACACTTTGTTGTAGTTCTAACAAACTTTGCATCCAGCGTTGTGCTTTAATTTGCGTGGTAGTATTCAACTCATCTTTTTCGTTATATGCCCAATGTGCAGCAACTCCCATTTCAGCCATTTGATCCATATCTTCAGTACGGATTTGTACCTCAACCGGTGTACCGTGTGGGCCAATTAATGACGAATGTAACGACTGATACCCATTCGCTTTAGGAATCGCTATATAGTCTTTAAAACGATTAAGCCGTGGTTTATATAAATTATGTACCAGCCCAAGCGCACGATAACAAGCATCGACATCTTTAACCACAATTCTAAAAGTGTAAATATCCATAATCGAATGAAACTGCTGCTCACGCAGTTTCATCTTTTGATAAATCACATAAATATTTTTTTCGATACCTGTTACTTTGGCATCAATATAAGCATCGAGTAATCGCTGCTTTATTTCAGATAAAATTTGTTGGATGAGCTCTTTTCGAGTATTACGCGCTGTTTTAACTACTTTTTCAATCACTTTAGCGCGATTGGGATTCATTGCTTTAAAGCCTAAAATCTCAAGTTCAGTTTTAATATGATGAATACCTAAACGATGAGCCAAAGGTGCATATATTTCGAGTGTTTCTTTGGCTATGCGACGGCGCTTGTCAGGTCTTAAAGCACAAAGTGTGCGCATATTATGCGTGCGGTCAGCTAGTTTAATTAAAATAACACGCACATCTTCGGTCATGGCAAGCACCATTTTCCGAAAATTTTCAGCTTGAGCCTCTTGTCTGTTACGGAATTTTAATTTATCAAGTTTAGAAACACCTTCAACTAAAATGGCAACATGTTTGCCAAATTTATTCGTAATATCTTGAAAGGTAACTGGAGTATCTTCGATAGTATCATGCAAAAGTGCGGCAATAATTGTTTCATAATCAAGCCGCATCTCAGCTAAATTTGTTGCTACTGCAACTGGATGAGTGATATAAGGTTCACCACTAGATCGGAATTGCCCATCATGTGCATTTTTAGCAAAAAGATAAGCATCTTGTATCAATTCGATTTGTTTAGGCGGAAGATAAGATGCTACAACCTCTTTTAAGCTATCGAAATATTGCATAAGCAATTCCTGTAAAGCTTATTCGTACGATGGTGTATTTTCGAGAAGAATCGACTCATGAAGTGTTGCGCGGACTTCAGCTTCTTCATCTTGACGTGCTTGGAAATCAGCAATATCAAGAATTTGTTTGTTGACAAGACCATCTTCTATTTCACGTAAAGCAACAACGGTTTCTTTGTCGTTTTCTTCCGGAACCAATGGAGATTTATTTTCAACTTGTAGTTGACGAGCGCGTCTTGCTGCTACAATAACGAGATCAAAGCGATTACCAATTTTTTCTACTGCATCTTGAACAGTTACACGTGCCATTTTTACCTCTAAAATTGTTTACTAAAATGCTTCATTTGAAAGATCCAATATTGTACTTAAATTTATAGGCGATTGTCTATATTAATATTGGTTGTTCTATCGAAATCAAGAGATGTAAGATAAATAAAAAACACTCTTTCCGATACCGTTAACGGTCACGATACCTGAACAGATTCATCATCAACTTTACTATTTATATGTTCCTTACTTTGGACTAATTTAACTGCAAAATAGAGATCATAAGCAAAATCAATATACTTATCATCAAGCTTAATATCCATTTGTTTAAACCAGTTTTTGAGCGTTTTGCGTCGGCCAGATAAGATTAAAGTCACGTTTCTTACTTTTAAAGACTTTACTAATTCATCAATGCCCGACAAAACACTCACATCTTTATAGGTAAAACAAGGAATCGCATCGACAATCACATAATTTATAGACTCTTGTGCTTCGTCAATATAACTAATAATTCTTCGTTTAAAATAAGCAATATTGAAATAAGTTAACGGAGAATTAAATCGATAAATCATCGTATTATTGACTGGTCGTACATCCTGACCTATTGAATGAATTCGACCACTTTCATCAATACCTAGCAACTGATCTTTTGGTCTAAATACGCGGCGTAAAAATAAAAATAGGCCAAGCAGTACTGCTAACGCCATACCAGGAATAATGCCAATTACAAGCACTGAAACGAGTGTTGTCAAACTTAAATAAAACGCATCTCGATCAAATTTAAAAAAGCGGATAATTGCTTGAAAATTGATTAACGAAATTGAAGAATAAATTAAAATGACTCCTAATACACAAGTTGGAATAAATTGTAAAGGTGAAAGGAAAAACAATACCACTATACCAATTAACATTGCAGCAATAATCGAAACGAGCTGAGTTTTCCCCCCATTGGCATCATTCACAGCGGTTCTTGATGATGTACCACTAACCACAAAGCCTTGTGATAACCCAGCTACAATATTGGCGATACCCAATGCTTTAAACTCAACATCGGCATTGGTTTCATAGTTATTTTTGGATGCAAAACTGCGCACGGTTATCATCATACTCACAAAACAGATGATAGCAATATTAAGCGAAGGCACAACTAAATCACGCATTAAGCCTTTATCAAAATCAAGCCATGATTTGACAGGAATAAAATCACCGCTCACATTACCAATAATACGAATATTAAAATGTTCAAAATTAAATAACCATGAAAAAAACGTCATCACAATAACAGCTAACAGTGGTGCTGGATATTGAGGCTTTAAACGCTTTAAAACAATTAAAATTAATAACGTAAAAAATGAAACCAGTGTCGTACCTATATGGATTTGTAGTATTTTAAATGGGAAATACACAATTCGCTCAATCAAATAAGAATAATCATAACTAAAGCCCAATGTTTTGGCTAACTGATCAACCATAATGGTGATTGAAATACCATTTAGTAAACCAATTAAAATAGGCTGACTAAGCAAGTCGGCCAAGGCTCCCAGATGCAACTTCCCTGCAATGATACACCAAATACCGATCATGATTGTTAATATCACAACTAATTGCCAACGCAATATTGGATCATTTGCCGCTAACGGTAATACAACAGCCGCAACCACAGCACAAGTAGCCGTATCAGGCCCTACAATCAGTTGCTTAGAAGAACCAAAAAGCGCATACACAATTAAAGGTAAAATGGTCGAATATAGTCCAGCTATAGCGCCAACGCCAGTCAATTCAGCATAAGCAATTGACACAGGTAATGAAACAGCGGCAACTGATAAACCAGCCTTAATGTCAAAACCTAAATACTCACGTTTATACTGTAATAAACTGCTTAACCCTGGCATCCATGAAGTTATTTTTTGAAAAAAAGCACTGTGAAAAAAACTGCCCATACTGATCCTTATTTTCCGGCTATACTCATATTATCAATCAAAATCGAACCACATTGGATATTCGTTCTTGTTTCAATATCATTACCGATTGCCACAATGTTCTTATAGATATTTTTAAGATTACCAGCAATGGTAATTTCGTTAACTGGATATTGAATTTGACCATTTTCAACCCAAAAACCAGTAGCACCACGCGAATAATCACCAGTCACACTATTAACACCTTGCCCCATTAACGAAGTTATCACAACACCTTTATCCAATTTTTTAAGCATATCATCAAAACCCGCATTATTTTGGCTTGGTGATACAAACCAATTATGAATTCCACCTGCATGCCCAGTCGATGTTAAACCCAATTTACGCGCAGAATAATTCCCTAACAAATAAGTCTGCAACACGCCTTGCTCAACAATATTACGTTGAACTGTTTTAGTACCTTCGCTATCAAAAGGTGATGACCCAATACCTTTTAGAATATGAGGATCTTCATAAATGGTTAGCCAGTTAGGAAAAACAGTTTGCCCAACACTGTTTAATAAAAACGAGGATTTACGATAAATTGCCCCGCCACTTATAGCGCCCACTAAATGCCTAATCAGCCCAACGGCAACTTCCGCACTAAATAGCACTGGTGCTTGCATGGTTGGGAGTTGCTTAGCGCCTAAATGTGAAATCGCTCTGTCGGCCGCCTGCCTACCAACCCAATTTGCTGATTTTAGCTCACTAAAATCGCGTGATGAAGTATAAGCATAATTACTTTCCATCTGCCCTGCTTGTTCAGCAATGACAGAACATGAAAGTGAATGTGAACTTGCGCAATAACCTTGTAACATCCCTAAACTATTACCGTACACATAAACACCATAGCGACTACTAAAATAACCGCCATCAGTATTAATTAATTTTGAATGATTGAGCGCGGTTAACTCGGCTTGTTTGGCCTGCTCAATAGCGTTATCGACATTCAAATCACTTGGGTAAAATAAATCTAAATCAGGTGGATTAAATGCCATTTGGCTTGCATCCCCTAAACCAGAACAAGGATCGGGCGAGGTATATTGCATAATATTAATTGCCATATCCACCGTTTGCAAAATAGCCTGTTCGGATAAATCATTAGTTGACGCACTGCCTTTACTTTGATTTTGATAAACAGTTATAGATAGCGCACCATCACTATTAAACTCAACATTTTCAGTTTCGCCAAGACGCGTACTTACACTAATACCTGTTGACTTGTTAATCGACACCTCAACTTCATCAACTCGCGACTTTGCTTGATTAATAGCATTAGCGACAATGGCTGATAAATGTTCTTTTTGCTTTAAGGCTTCTTTTTTATTCTGTTCAATACTCATTTTATTATTTTCTACAATTCTGCTAGTGATACGTTATAATAAGCCAGAATTGAATATTAGTTAACAAAAGAAATAATATGAATCACAATCAAGAGACAAATATAGAACCCAATTTTGCTATTGACAATGAAGACGAAGAAATCATTTACGTTAGCAAAAGTGAAATCAAACGCGATGCCGAGGCCCTTAAAAAATTAGGTATTGAACTTGTCAATTTAAGTAAAAACGAACTAGAAAAAATCCCTCTAGATGAAGATCTTATTTATGCCATTGAACTTGCGCAGAAAATAAAAAAAGAAGGATATCGCAGACAAATTCAGTACATTGGCAAACTACTGCGTAGCCGAGACATTGAACCTATTAGCCAAGCGCTAGATAAACTGAAAAATCGCCACAATCAGCAAATTGCCCTATTTCACAAACTCGAAAAGCTACGCGATGACCTGATCACAACTGGTGATGCTGAAACCATTATGGACTTATACCCAACAGCCGATCGCCAGCAGCTGCGCACCTTAGCGCGTTTAGCTAAAAAAGAGCAAGAAACCAATAAACCCGTCAAATCGGCAAGGCAAATTTTTCAATATTTAAAAGAATTGAGCGATACAGAATAATCTTTATAATGTGCCGCTTATTGTTAATAACAAACACTATATAAACTTAGATAGAGGATTCAAAAATGGGACTTTTAAATGTACCAGCAGGTAAAGAATTACCAGATGATATTTACGTTGTGATAGAAATTCCGGCTAATGCTGATCCAATAAAATATGAAGTCGATAAAGACACCGGTGCTGTATTTGTTGACCGTTTTATGGCAACAGCAATGTTTTATCCATGTAACTATGGTTATATTAATCACACATTATCATTAGATGGTGATCCGGTTGATGTATTAGTCCCAACACCATACCCACTACAACCGGGTTCCGTTATTCGTTGCCGCCCTGTTGGTGTATTAAAAATGACTGACGAAGCAGGTCAAGATGCAAAACTGGTTGCTGTACCTCACAGCAAACTATCAAAAGAATATGATCATATTAAAGACGTTGATGATTTACCTGAATTACTTAAATCGCAAATCAAACACTTTTTTGAACAATACAAAGCATTAGAAAAAGGTAAATGGGTTAAAGTTGACGGTTGGGATAATGCTGAGGCAGCCCGCAAAGAAATTATTGAGTCATTTGAACGAGCAAAAAATAAATAAAATTGAGTGATAAAAAAATAATCATTGTTCAAAGCCATAAATATTATTTTATGGCTTTTTTGTTTTTGCTTAATTTATTAACATTCAAAATTAATTAAAAGTTTTAACTATACAATAATTTGCTTTTTATCAATTTATAAGTAATTATTTAAAAAGATAAGAAAAACCACATGCTAAGCAAAAAAAAATTATTATTAAAATCTTGCTTTTGGTTATAATTTATGCGGTAATAGTACTGGGCAAACAACAAAGTTGAAATTATGAAAACGATTAACTTTGGTAATGTGGTTTTTAACGTTTTATCATGGTTATGAGTTACATAATGAAGACAATGTTAAAGCTCATACCAGCCTAAAAGGCTAATTATTAATTATTGTTAGGATGTCTAGTAAATGAATAAGAAAACAGGCCAAGTAAAATGGTTTAATGAAAGTAAAGGTTTTGGTTTTATCACTCCTGCGGATGGAAGTAAAGATGTATTTGTTCATTTTTCTGCTATTTCAGGTGATGGTTTTAAAACCTTAGCTGAAGGACAACAAGTTGAGTTTGCGATCCAAGATAGCCCTCGTGGACCAGCAGCAGCTGAAGTTGTTGTAATCTAGTTCAACTTTAAATAATTTATTTCCATACTAGCAAAACGCTCACCTACAAGGTGAGCGTTTTTTATATTAAAAATCTAAAAAATTACACGCAACTTAGCATAAAAAAAAAGCGATCCTAAGATCGCCATTTTAACAAAACTAGGATAAATGCTAATTATTATTTAGAAATAACAGCAATTAAATCTAGTACTTTGTTTGAATAACCCACTTCATTGTCATACCAAGAAACAAGTTTCACAAAGTTATCACTTAATTGAATACCTGCTTTAGCATCAAATACAGATGTACAAACTTCACCTAAGAAATCAGTAGAAACAACATCATCTTCAGTATAGCCAAGAACGCCTTTCATCGGGCCTTCAGCAGCTGCTTTGATTGCTTTACAAATATCTTCGTATTTAGCAGGTTTTGCTAAACGAGCAGTTAAGTCAACAACAGAAACATCTGGGGTTGGAACACGGAAAGCCATACCTGTTAATTTACCATTTAATTCAGGAATAACTTTACCTACTGCCTTAGCTGCACCTGTTGAAGAAGGAATGATGTTTTGAGCAGCACCACGACCACCACGCCAATCTTTATGAGATGGACCATCAACCGTTTTTTGAGTGGCAGTAGTTGCGTGAACAGTAGTCATTAGCGCTTCAACGATACCAAAGTTGTCGTTGATAACTTTAGCCAAAGGCGCTAAACAGTTAGTTGTACATGATGCGTTAGAAACGATATCTTGACCTGCATAATCTTTATCATTAACGCCGATTACAAACATTGGTGTGCTATCTTTTGAAGGACCCGTTAAAACAACTTTTTTGGCGCCAGCTTGGATGTGCTTACGCGCAGTTTCGTCAGTTAAGAATAACCCTGTTGCTTCAGCAACAACATCAACACCGACTTCGTTCCATTTTAAGTTTGCAGGATCGCGTTCAGCAGTAACACGGATTGCTTTACCATTAACAACCAATTTACCGTCTTTAACTTCAACTGTACCGTCAAAACGACCGTGAGTTGAATCATATTTAAGCATATAAGCCATATATTCAACATCTAATAAATCGTTGATTGCAACAATTTCAATGTCTGAACGTTTTTGAGCAGCACGGAAAACAATACGGCCAATACGACCAAATCCATTAATACCTACTTTGATTGTCATAACAATTACCTTCTTTTTTGTGTTTTTAATGTTAAAAATCTTTTCTGTAAACTATCAAATTTTAAAGATTTATTCAAGAAGATTCCTAATAATTAAACACGAATTGATTAAATAGATTAGACCAAGCACTGATTAGATAAATTATCGTAAATAAAATCATTGTGTTATTTAAATAACCGCCTAGCATGTATACTCTATAGATTCAACTCAATAAACAGTGAGCTGAAATATTTAGCTTTAAACTTCTTTTAAAACTTCTCCCCAAATTATAGTTACATGCAATAACCCAGCTCAGTTCCACCAACTAAACACTTTAATAAGTGTTGATGTTGCAATAGGTTAAAAATTCGTTCAATCGTCGGGTTGTTAATGCTAATTGAACGGATAAATTAGTGATAGTTACACTTAGCTGTCTTTTAAAATAAAAATATTTTGTGTGGTCTTAACGCATCGTTTGCGATTTACTCGTATGAGCTATGATACTCGTCTTTTCGAGACTATCTTGGCTTCGCTCTGATGCTCAAATTTGTCCGCCCCTCACTCGGTCTTGACGCACCACTATAATTCATTCTAGATAAAGCATAGCCTTTACCTAGCTTAATTGTCGGCGCATTATGATGCTCGATTAGTGGCTGTATTGACCTTTGGGTGTTGTGAAAGTTGGGATTTTTTTATAAAAATCACTTGGATATTATGTCGATTTTATTTAATTTTTTGCCTGATATTTTTTTGATTTCAATTCACATCATCAGATCACCCTATTGCGTTTCGAGATTATTAAATTCATTTATTGACACGCTTTTTATTTTAGGGATCATATATAATGATACAATCGTAAAACGCTAAAGCTTTTTTATTAAAATTTATTACAATTTTTATTACAGTTATAAATGAGTTTAAATAACAAAATAAGTGATTTTTTGACACACTCTAAAAAGTAAATAAATTGATTTTTAAAAACAAAAAGACATAACGCCATGACAAATGAATACAATTTAACCGACCACACACCAATGATGCGGCAGTATTTAAAATTAAAAGCCGAAAACCCTGATATTTTGCTTTTTTATCGCATGGGTGATTTTTATGAGATGTTTTATGATGATGCCAAGCGTGCCTCGCAGCTTTTAGATATTTCGCTCACAAAACGTGGCTCGTCAAATGGTGAACCGATTCCTATGGCGGGAGTGCCGTATCATGCGGTTGAAAGTTATTTAGCCAAGTTAATATCACTGGGTGAATCGGTGGCTATTTGTGAACAAATAGGCGATCCAGCAACAAGCAAAGGGCCAGTTGAACGTAAAGTTGTTCGTATTGTTACTCCAGGCACAGTCAGTGACGAATTATTACTAGAAGATCGCAAAGATAATTTACTTGCCTCAATCTGGCAACATAAAAACCATTATGGTTATGCCACACTTGATATTAGTTCTGGTCGCTTTTATGTTTTTGAATGTGATAACTTCGAAGCAATGCAAGCTGAACTGCAACGTACAAGCCCTGTTGAATTGCTATATCCCGAAGAATTTCAATCCATGCCATTAATTGAACATCGCCATGGTCTGCGCCGTCGTCCACAATGGGACTTTGATCTTGAAACGGCAAAACAACAGCTTAATTTGCAATTTGGCACCAATGATTTAGTTGGATTTGGTGTAGATGCGTGCAATTATGCACTATGTGCAGCAGGTTGCTTATTACAATATGTTAAAGATACCCAGCGCACCGCTCTGCCCCATATACGTTCCATTATTAAGCAATCGACAATTGACTTTGTCGTGCTAGATGCTGCAACTCGCCGTAATTTGGAAATCACCGAAAACCTAACGGGTGGGACACAAAATACCGTTGCTGAAATTCTTGATAAAACCCAAACACCAATGGGCAGCCGAATGCTTAAACGTTGGTTGCACTCACCAATCCGTAATTTGGCAATATTACAAAATCGACAACAAGCGATTAGTGAATTACAAAATTATATTGATGATGTTAATCCGTTATTAAAGCAAATTGGTGATTTAGAACGTATTTTAGCAAGGCTGGCACTGCGTACCGCTCGTCCTCGTGATTTTGCCCGTTTGCGTGATGCTTATAATCTGCTACCGCAATTACAAAAACTATTGAGTAGCCTAACCTCACCCGCATTAATTGGCTTGCGTGCCAAGATAAATCAATTTGAAAACCTCGCTAATCTATTAACTCGCGCTATTGTCGAAGCGCCCCCCGTAATTATTCGTGATGGTGGCGTGATTGCCAGCGGGTATAATGCAGAATTAGACGAATTGCGATGTTTAGCTGATGGGGCAACCAATTATTTAGAACAGCTTGAAATCCGAGAGCGTGAAACACTTGGCATTGATACGTTAAAAGTTGGATTTAATGCAGTGCATGGTTACTATATTCAAATAAGTCGCGGACAAAGTCATTTAGCGCCAATTCATTATACTCGCCGTCAGACGCTGAAAAATGTTGAACGATATATCATCCCGGAGCTTAAAGAGTACGAAGATAAAGTGCTCACCTCTAAAGGGCGAGCCTTAGCACTTGAAAAGCAACTTTACGAACAGCTATTTGATCTGTTAATGCCAGATCTAGCCGATATGCAAATCAGCGCTGAGGCTATTGCCGAACTTGATGTGCTTACCAATCTAGCAGAACGGGCATTAACCCTTAACTACCAAAAACCGACACTATCGACCAATGCCGGTATAGAAATTAAAGATGGACGACATGTGGTAATTGAGCAAGTTTTACAAACACCATTTATTGCAAACTCATTATCACTGTTGCCAAATAGGCGAATGTTAATTATTACTGGCCCCAATATGGGCGGTAAAAGTACCTATATGCGCCAAGCGGCCTTAATTGTACTACTGTCTTATATTGGTAGTTTTGTCCCTGCTTCTAAAGCAATCATTGGACCTGTTGATCGCATTTTTACCCGAATTGGCGCCTCTGATGATTTGGCATCAGGTCGTTCTACCTTTATGGTCGAAATGACCGAAACGGCCAACATTATGCATAATGCTACAGAACAAAGTCTTGTTTTAATGGATGAAATCGGTCGGGGTACCTCAACGTATGATGGGCTTTCTTTAGCTTGGGCCTGTGCTGAGAATTTAGCCAATCAAATAAAATCAATGACGCTTTTTGCAACCCATTATTTTGAATTAACCCAGTTACCAGAACATATGCAAGGCGTTTATAACGTCCACTTCGATGCCATTGAACACGATAACAACGTTGCTTTTATTCATGAGGTTTCTGAAGGTGCTGCAAGTAAAAGTTTTGGTATTGCTGTGGCAGGGCTTGCAGGTGTACCTAAGGCTGTATTAAAACGAGCTAAACAAAAATTGAAAGAGCTTGAAATAATATCAAAACAGTCAGCTAACAGTGGCGTTGATAAATCGCAACTTTCTTTGATCGACAAGCCTGAACCGTCAGAGGTAGAAGAAGCGTTAAAACAGATCGATCCCGATGCTTTAACACCAAAACAAGCATTAGAGATGTTATATCAATTAAAAAAATTACTATGATTTTAATAACGCGATAGCTGTTGTATCGCGTTATTATGCATCTAAAAAAATTCACAGGTGTTGATCAATAAAATACCGTCAGATAGTATTTTCTGGCGGTTAAATTTCAATACTTGATATCTAAAATTTAACGCTACTCAACCATGCATTAAGTCCAATTTTTCTTCTTAGATGTTTTACCTATGCCCGGATTAAGACTGTTTGTGGGATCAAGCTCTTGATAGAATTTTTTCAGATCTGCATTGGCGTGATACAAATGCCCCACATTGTGCTCAGCAGGGTATTGCGCGCCACGCTGATCAAGCAATGCTAAAATATCCTCCTTAACTTTATCGCAATCTACTCCTTTTTTAGCAATATAATCTTGATGAAACACATAACAGAAAAAATGCCCATAATACATTTTGTAAATAAAGTTTTGATCAATGTTTTGTGGCAGTGTTTCAAACCAATCGGTATCATTACGCCTTAGTGCAATATCTAATGCAACAATATTTTCCACGGTTTTGCTATGTACATTTCGGTAAGACGTTGCAGCCCCCGCTGCCGCAAAACGGTGTAACATTGCCGCTTCGGCTTCTTTTTCATTACACAAAAAATAATTACCATTTTTATTTTGAAAATAGTCTTTCAAAAAAGCCTCAGCTTCAGCAATCCCATCATCCGCCATTTTTAAAATAAGATGATGTTCATAACGATCACGATAATCACGCAATGACTTTGGTAAATGATTAGGTAAAAATTTGCAGGCGAAGATAGAAAACCGGTCCGAAAAATTTTTAGGAAAGAATGGAATTTTCGCCGTAACACGATCAACAATATTTTTAAAAACGAACATACGAGGCATCATATCAGTACCTAACTTTTTAATGGCTAAAAAGGTCGGTTTTCCATATATAGCGGCAATATCAAAAGCCACACGGTGCATATATTCACCCGACACAGGCAAGGTTTTAAATTGACTTAAAATGTGGCGACGAATACCGTTTAGTTCATTAATATCATTAGTACCGATATAAAATACTGCCGATTTTTGCTCAAGTGGAAAAGTGTCAAGACGCACTGCAAAAACCATTAAGCGCCCTGCACTGCCTGATGCTTCGTAATGACGGGCGGGATCAGCATTAAAGCGAGCAGGCGTATTAGCATCAATTTCACGAACATGATCACAATAATGATGATCATGCCCTAAACCAGCATCTCGTCTAATATCTTTATCGGTATAGTTATGATTTTGTAAGTTCTGTAAAATCGTTTCTGGATCATCCCCCAGTTCAATCCCTAAATGATTCACTAAGCGCAATTGTCCTTGCTGGTCTAATTGTGCAAACACAGCCATTTGCGTATACGCAGGTCCGCGCTGAATAAGTGCCCCCCCTGAATTATTACAGACCCCTCCCATAACAGAAGCACCAATGCAAGATGAGCCAATGACCGAATGCGGTCCACGATGATATTTTTTTAATTCCTTTTCTAAACGAAAGAGTGTGCTACCAGGCAAGCAAACAACTTGCTCACCATTTTCTATCACTTTAATGCCATCTAATCGACGAGTACTGACAATAACAATAGGACGATCATAATCATTACCATCAGGCGTAGAGCCACCAGTTAACCCCGTATTGGCTGATTGAGTAATAACAATAATATCCGCTTCCACACAGGCTTTTAAAACCAGCCACTGCTCGACTAACGTCCCGGGTAAAACAACAGCTAACGCATCGCCTTCGCCAAAGCGAATCCCTTGGCGGTAAGGTAACGTGCGCGCTGGATCGGTTAAAGTGTGTTTAGCACCAACAATTTCTTGTAACGTCTTAATAAATATAGCTGATTTGTTGCTATTCATAGGGGATTCCTTTGCAATGTTAAATGATGCTGGTGATTTTATAATCAACACATCTTAATCGAATCACCTACAATTTACTATGCAATTTTTAGCCAGTAACGAGACTTCAGGAATTATATTTTATGAATATAAACAATGAAATACAAAAAACAGAAACTAATTTATGAATAAAAACAACAAAGATAGGTTTATACTATCAATCGTTGGAAAGAATAGTTGTTAATAGCAAATCTTTGAATTCTTTATAAAATTATTGAAAACACAAAATAAAAAACTCAATAAAATCAAAGTTATCCCTAAGTGTTTTTTATACATGTCTGTCTATCTTCTTGACTAAAAAAACTCCACGCTACAAATCGGCTTACTTTCTGCCCTTGAGTCATGGGCACAATTTTGCTATCAGTCACTCCAACCGCTGTTAGCTGTTTTTTTATCAATTCCAATGAGGATTTTTTAGACACTAACGAAGTAAACCACAAACATTGATGTTTAAATGCTACACTTTCGTTAATCATATTAGTAATAAAAGTACTTTCACCACCTTGACACCACAGTTCGGCATGTTGTCCTCCAAAGTTAAGAACGGCTTTTTGATTTGGATTGGTTAACTTACCCAAATTGGTTAGTTTTTTTCGTGTACTTGCTAACGCATCTTGTGCCGAAGCATGGAAAGGCGGATTGCAAAGTGTTAGCATGTAAAATTCGTTCGGTTTAATAATATGCTTAAAAATCGCCGTACTGTCTTTTTGCAAACGGCACTGCACTGCCCCATTCAACATACGATTAGATTGGCAAATTAACGATGCAGCTTTAATGGTGGTAGGATTAATATCGCTACCGACAAACGACCAACCATATTCAGCCCGCCCAATAATTGGATAAATGGCATTAGCGCCAATACCGATATCTAAAACACGAATTTGCTTACCTGTCGGAATGTTATTTTGATTGTCTTGTGCCAATAAATCGGCTAAATAGTGAATATAATCCGCTCGACCAGGGATGGGGGGGCATAAATAACCATCTGGAATATCCCAATAATTCACCTGATAAAACCTAAATAACAAGGCTTTATTTAACATTTTAACCGCCAGCGGATCGGCAAAATCGATCGACAAATTGCCATATGGATTCTGCTTTACATATAGAGACAGTTCAGGCAGTATTTTGATGAGGTTTGCAAAATCATAACCGTTGCGATGTTTGTTTCGGCTATGTAATTGGGGCTTTTTTAATGGCGTTTGCACGGTTGTCCTATTTTATCCAAAATCAAATAACAACTATTATAACTGCTTAACTGCAATATGCGAAAACCGAACAAATAAATTAATCAAAATTACTGCAGTGGAGCGTTGTTTTTTTACTCTAAAACAGCTTTGGTATATTATTGATTTTATTTAAATTTTTATTTTTTTAAATAAAATCACACATTTATAGGCTAGTTTTTTATTACGTTGAGTTTGGATTTTTAAGAAAAGCGCTTTTATTATTTAATAACAGCGGTTTAATAACCGTTGTTTAATAACAAAGCACCAGTTTTTAAATCTTATCGGTCGGAGTGCTTTTTTGGCTTTCAGTCATTAAAACTCAAGACTCGCAGGCTTTGCCTGCTCAGCGCCCCAACTTACGCGGGGGCTTTATTCTTTGTTATATTATCCTCTCAAGCACCATAACCCCCCCCGCGACCTAAGGATTAAGAAATAAACGCTAAAAGCTAAGGTGCGGTGCAAACGCCATAGTTGCCGGAGCGGCCGCTGCTGCTGCTGGGGGTGAGGACTTGGCCGTTGAGCGAGTAGATAAGGAACGAGTTGCTACCTGTAGCGTCGGTCGCCCAGTAGAGGTTGTCGGCGAAGTCCGAATTACCAGTGTACCAGTTCACGTAGCCCCACTCCGAGAGAAAGCCAGCGCCTATGTGACGCGTGTAATGATTAACTGATGAGCTAGGTGTTGCACCTAAATTATGATAGTTTGAATTGGTTAAATCTCTTACCCGTGACATTCGATAACCCAAACTATTACACCATGCTAACACTTCAGGAAATGTCCAAGACCACGGTCTCCCCCGATTAACAAACCACTGCCTCAACACAAATCCATATCTTACAACCTCATTATCATTACTATCTCTACCCACTAATTCAAAAGTCTGCGGTAACCTTGGCACGGTAATTTGATTAGGATAAGGATCACGCCATTGAGTTCTTGCCTCTGGACCTGTTAGCGTCACACGAAACTCGACATAGCCTTCGTTATTACATTCTCTTTTTCGCGTCACTGTGGCAGTAATTCCCTCATGCGTGACTGGCGCTCCCCATGTCAATTCGCTTGCTTCTCCCATTATGATGAAATCAAAATATAATCCATTAGCTCCCGTAGTTGGAAAATTAAGTGCGTATGATGCAGGATCGGTTGATTGAACTAGGAATCCATAATCGGGTTCCCACATGTCAGCGGGGCCCGCGAAGGAATGCTCGCCGATATCAAGAATAGGTCTTACGGATTTGAGGATCCCCCATTGTAACGATGGCAGTATTATGGCATCACTGCGATCACCTCCTTGACTATTTTGACCCGATAATGCTTGTGAATTCAACGAAAACGACAATAATGATAGGAGTATCAACGCCAACGAAATTTTTTGGGATAATGTTGATAGTAATTTGAGAGATAACTTCGAGGATATAAACGAGATTAAAGTAAAAACTCGTCTAACGCGGTTATTTGGTAAATTTAAGACATAGGTTTGCCAGCGCTGGTGTCTGGTGTCTGGTGTCTAAAATGATAATGCATTGCGGTTCACCTGTCAAGTAAATTGTTGTTTTATTTATCTTTTATGTGTTTATTTGCTTGTAAAATAAGCTACTTCTTTAAATTGATGAAAGTATAACCATTAAAAAAAAGATTGGCTAGTTTTTTTGGGGAAATTTTTGGTAAAAATTATTTAGGTGTGACTTCGATTAAGTTTTATAAAAACTTTAAATTATTGAAATATTTGTTTTTTATTAAAATAACAATAAAATAAAATCAATATTTTTTGACAATTTTTTGCCTGATATTGAGTTTTTTGTTTTGATGGATGAAGTGGATTGAGGGAACTGGTTTCATTCATTTGCTGTTTAGATATTCAAAATAGCTATAGTGACCACATCCAAAACCCTACCACACTAAAATAGATTATGGTTTCAATCATTAAAACTCAGGACTCGCAGGCTTTGCCTGCTCAGCGTCCCAACTGCGTGGGAGCGCTACACTAGGGCTTTGTTCTTTGATTGATTATCCTTATAATCAGTACCATAAACCCAACAGCGGGCCAAGGATTAAGAACTAAGGCGTGGCGCAAATCCCGCGCGGACTATTACTTGTTTTGTTGAAGTATACGTCGCCGACATCCGAGTCCACATCAAACTGAGTATTTCCCGTCGTGTCACTCGTCCAGTATTGGTAGTCGTAGACGAAACCAGCTCCAGCATAAAGGTATGTGCCACCCCACTCAGAAAAAAATCCAGCCCCAATTTGGCGCTGGTAATGATTACCACTTGATGATGGTATGGCGCCGACGGAGCCTTTACACCAATCGCCTTCCCACATACCCAAACAGACTGCGTTGGTGAGATCCTTTACTTGCGGCACTCGATAGCCTAAATCTCTACACCACGCTTCTGTATTAGGATAGTTATCTTGTTTATCTCCGCGGTTGACGAACCACTTCTGCAACACAAATCCATATCTTACAACCTCATTATCATTACTATCTCTACCCACTAATTCAAAAGTCTGCGGTAACCTTGGCTTAGCAATTAAACTCGGATGAGGATTGTTTATTTTAGCTCTTGCCTCTGGACCTGTTAGCGTAACACGAAACTCAACATCACATTCGCGATTACATTCTGTTTTCCTCGTTACTGTTGCAGTGATTCCTTCATGCGTGACTGGTGTCCATGTCAATTCACTTGCTTCTCCCATTATGATTAAATCAAAATATAATCCATCAGCACCTGTGGTTGGGAAATTAAGCGCGTATGATGCCGGATCAGTTGATTGAACTAGGAAGCCATAATTTGGGTTCCATATATCAGCAGGACCTGCGAATGGGCCACTACCCGAAACAAGCTCGGGCATCACGGATTTGATGACGCCCCATTGTAACGATGGCAGTATTATGGCATCACTACGATTACCCCCTCGACTATTTTGACCCGATAATGCTTGTGAATTCAACGAAAACGACAATAATGATAGGAGTATCAACGCCAACGAAATTTTTTGGGATAATGTTGATAGTAATTTGAGAGATAACTTTGAAGATATAAACGAGGTTAAAGTAAAAACTCGTCTAACGTGGTTATTTGATAAATTTAAGACATAGGTTTGCCAGTGCTGGTGTCTGGTGTCTGGTGTCTAAAATGATAATGCATTATGGTTCACCTGTCAAGTAAATTATTGTTTTATTTATCTTTTATGTGTTTATTTGCTTGTGAAATAAGCTACTTCTTTAAATTGATGAAAGTATAACCATTAAAAAAAAGATTGGCTAGTTTTTTTGGGGAAATTTTTGGTAAAAATTATTTAGGTGTGACTTCGATTAAGTTTTATAAAAACTTTAAATTATTGAAATATTTGTTTTTTATTAAAATAACAATAAAATAAAATCAATATTTTTTTGACAATTTTTTGCCTAATATTGAGTTTTTTGTTTTGATGGATGAAGTGGATTGAGGGAACTGGTTTCATTCATTTGCTGTTTAGATGTTCAAAATAGCTATAGTGACCATGTCAAGTTAGGAATTGGCAAATGAATTCCCTAACAACCCACACTTTGGCAGCAGAATGAGGCCTTAGGTTACCCTCCACCGTCGCTCGGTCTTAACGCATTGGCTATATGATTACTCGTATCATCCTGATACTCGCCTCTGCGTGGCTATCTTCGCTTTGCTCAGTGTGTAAATTTGTTCCAAACAAATTTGTGTTCTCAACTAACATAGCCTCACTCTGTTATCCGCGCATTTTGACGATAAATTAATAGCAGTATTAACTTTCGCACTATAAAAATCGGTGTTTTTTCTATAAAAATAGTTTAAGTAGAATATTGATTTTATTTAAGTTTTATTTTTAATGTTCTTTATTAAAATCAAATATTTAATCTCAGTCTACGTTTAAAACTCCTCCACTTAAAATAATTATTCAGTTAGATAAAATCATTAATTAACATGCAGTAATATTTTATCATTTTGTATCAAACTCACTTAAATTATATAATCATAATTACTATTACAATATTGAAGGAATTTAAGATGTGCCTGCCTACGTTTAAATATCATCCAAATGCATATCAACTCGATATTTTTGTTAATGAAGAGGGGATTTGTTCCGTTTGTAATCAAAACCGAACAATAAAATATAATTTGGTACCTTATTGTGTTGAAGATCCTGATTATATCTGCCCATGGTGTATTGCCAATGGGTCGGCTGCAGAAAA
Source organism: Gilliamella sp. Pas-s25 (assembly GCF_009795885.1). Classification (GTDB taxonomy): domain Bacteria; phylum Pseudomonadota; class Gammaproteobacteria; order Enterobacterales; family Orbaceae; genus Gilliamella. The sequence goes on from NZ_WTEV01000018.1 coordinate 41,750, forward strand.
ATATCAAGGTCAATTCAACGATAATTATGGTGTAGAAGATGTCCCGCCCGAAATGTTAGACGAAATAGTATTAAAAACCCCAAGTTATTCATCATGGCAACAAGAAGTTTGGTTATCACATTGTAATGAACCTTGTGCTTTTATTGGTTATGTTGGTGCCAAAGATATTGAACCCTATTTTGATGAAATCTTAGATGACATCCAAGACTATCCCGATGAATTGATAAAATCGTCTTTATCGAAAGATGGGGCGCTTGTTGGTTATTTGTTTGAGTGTGTGCAATGTGCTAAAAAAAGGTTGCATGTTGATTGTGATTGATTTTAATAACTCTATACAGGGTATCGATTTAATATGAAAAATTAAAATAAAAAATAATAGTGTGCAATATCCCACTGATAAAAGGAAATAACTAGGAAAACTGCAACCATGAAAAAAATACCATTGTTATTAACTATATTGTTGTTTAGTTGGTTTAATACTAATTATACGTTCGCTAATACTCAAACTGCATCATCTCAATATAAACATAGAGAGCATTTTGCCACTTTTGATAGTTTTTACCAAAGTTTACCTGTGTTATCTATACCGTTTGATACTCATTCGCTACCTAAAGGTAAATTTGTAGATAGCAAATTTTTTCATTTTGAGAGCAATGATTATCAATATTATGATAATCCCCTAGATAAAGAACGACGTTATTTTACATTAAAAGATCTTATCGCTATTGGTCGTTTTGAAATCGATAATATTCGATTTGTACTCTATAGTTTTACCTTTGATAGTGAAGGTGAAGGCATTATGGAGGATTTAACCATACTCAATGCCTTCGATGAAAACGGAAAATATTTAGATGCGCTTATTTTGTCAGGGCAAACTGGACATGAAGATCATATGTTTTTTTATTCGTCTTTAGCGCTTAATAATTTATTTCATGTCCATATAAAAAGCCATTATTCATTGACGTATTTTATTGATGTTAAGGATAATAATTATTATCATGAAAAAGATATAAATTTAACTTACCAGTTTAAAAACAATCAATTCTGGCGAGAAGAACATACGCCAAACTGCCAAACCCTTGACCTTAAAAACTATTTAAACCAACTTATAAAAACACAGCTAGCAGACATTGCTGATGTTGCAGCTTTTAATGATTATATTGCTTGTTATCCAGTATCCGAAAACCTGAATACCTATAAAAAGATTGCTCACTATATTAGAAATACTCATTATCACTTTTTAAGTGATGCTGAATACTACAAACTTGAAAACCAACTTAACATCATCTTAGAAGATTAGCCGTTATACTCCAAAACTATTTCTTCTATGACAGTAATAAAAACCTTGTTCGTGGCGTATTGTGTATACAATGACGCCACCAATGGATAACGCTAGGTTAGTGTGCCAATTGAGCAATAATAAAAATAACTAGTACTATGGTAATTTAATATGATCAATATAGCCTTTAACAATATTAATGCTTTTTTCAAAGAGTTGCTTTTCGTTGTCGGTAAAGTCTAGTTTGATCACTTTTTTTATTCCATGTTGATCAAGAATCGCCGGTACACCAATAGCAACATCTTTATAACCATATTCGCCATTTAAAATACAACTAAGCGCTAATGCACGGTGGCTATTGGTGAATATATGTTGGCAGATTTCGGTAATAGTGCTGGCAATACCATATTCGGTGCAGTGTTTTCGATTCGCGATTTCAAAACCCATTTTTCGAGCTTGGCTGCCCACTTCGTCAAAATCTATTTTGTTTTTTTGTAAATCATTTAAATTAATACCATAAACTGATGAATGAGACCAAACTGGAAACTGTGAATCACCATGTTCGCCCACGATAAAAGCATCAATGCTTTGTGGACCAATATCCATTTTTTCGCCTAATAATCGACGTAATCGCACCGTATCAAGCCATACTCCTGTACCAATCACTCGATGACGAGGTAAGCCAGATAGTTTCCATACTTGATATGTGATGGCGTCGCAAGGGTTGGTTGCAATTAAGAAGATGCCTTTAAAACCATTTTTCATCATATTAGGCACTATGCTGGCAATAATTTTTGAGGTTCCTGCAAGCTCTTCGGCTCTGCTTTTCTGGGCAATGCCTGAGGTAACAGTGATAATGGCAATATCTATGTCAGCGCAATCAGTCGATTCGCGTAAACTAACCTTTATCATATTTTGCCGATAAGCTGCCGCATCTAATAAATCTTGCGCATGCCCATATGCTAATTCTTTATTCAGATCAACCAGTACAATTTCTTCGCAAATACCTCGGTTAACCAATGTATAAGCCGTTGTTGATCCAACATTACCCACGCCGATAATCATCACTTTTCGTAATTTCATACTTACCCCCCTATTTTATTTAGATTAAAAAGGAATCATTTATTTACCCTTATACTCTCGTTAATTATAGATTCAAGTCAAAATGACTAATTAATGGTATTGCTAAAAATCTATAAGGTAACAACCCATTAAGGTTGATTATTGAGTGGAGATTGTTTTATTGTTAAACTATTATTAATTATAGAAGAAAGGAAATTATTAGATGAAAAATAAAATAATTCTAGGATTATCCCTAGCCACACCATTAGTGGTAAATGCACTTGAGCTACAAGGAAATCAAACCTATACTGATGAAATTAATGTCCCCGTTACTCACGATTTAAATAAAGTTAATGGAGAAATTACATCAGGTATCCGTATATTTTCTAATAGCAACACTATTTTTGAAAAAAATGTCACTGTCAATATCCAAAGAGAAGCTAATCGCATAGAAGATGGCGTAACAATTGCAGGGCTAGATTCTTTTCCTTCAACTCGTTCTACATCTTCCACCATTTTTAATGGTGATCTTACAATTCATATGCAAGGACATGATTCTGATGCAATTTCTTTACTTGGAGATTCAACCATCATCGTTAATGGAAAAACAACATTAAGCGTTAACGATCGTGAATGGTCAGATGCTATTTTTATCTCTGATGGAAATTTAACATTAAATGGCGAATCATTTATTGATGGTAATATTAGTTCTATTGAAAATGGGGTATTAAGAATCAATAATAAATCAATAATTAATGGCGATATCGATGCAAGCTTTGGCGGAACAATTATATTAGATTTAGCCTCCGGTTCCAAAATTGTAGGTCGAGTGTCAGGATTTGGCGATCCAGATGATCCTGATGAGGGTAATCCTGATACCACTGGAATTATAAAAATGAATCTTGCCAAAGGCGCTTCTTGGGAAATAACAGATGATAATTCTTACCTTACAGAACTATCTGGACAAGGTTCGATAAAATTTGTTAATGATAATTCTAATGGTAACTATGTAGAGTTAACCATTGAGAATTTAAAAGGTGAATCAAGTTTTGATTTACGTACCGACATTGCTGCAGAGAAAAGCGATAAAATTATTATTTCAAAATCAGCTGACACAAACCGTCCTATATCCGCAGAGGGAACTCATACCCTAAATTTAACAAATAATGGAGCGTCTAATACCACAGGTAAAGAAAAATTAACTTTAGTCGAAATTGATGATAATGCCACAAGTACTGCTGAGTTTAAGACAAATCATAATGTTGAACTTGGTGGTTATCAATATTCCCTAAATAAAGAGGGTAACAATTATGTGTTAACAGCTCATCGTACTATTACTTCATCAGCAATGGCTAGTGCTGGGTTTCTTAACAGTAATTATTTAATGAGCTATATTGAAACCCAAACTTTACTCAAACGCCTTGGCGATATTCGAACAAGTGGACAGTTTGGTGATGTTTGGTTACGCGGTTTTTCTGGTAAGTTGGATTCATTTTCTGGCGGTAAATTAAGTAAATTTGATATGAGCTATCATGGATTCCAATTTGGTGCAGATAAACAGTTATCTGAAGACTCACCTTTTGTAGTCGGTGCTTTTGTTGGACAAACTTATGGAGATCCAGATTATCGTAAAGGAGATGGATCTTTAAAATCATTTAATACTGGTCTTTACGCAACTTATTTAAACAATGACGGATTTTATATTGATGGTGTTGCTAAATATGCTCGTCAAAAAAATCACTTTAAGGTTAAAGATACAGCCAATAATCATGTTCAAGGAACAGGTCATACCAATGGGCTTGGTTTATCTTTGGAGTTAGGTCAGAAATTTAAATTTAATGATTTTTATATCGAACCCCAATCTCAATTATCTTACAGTCACCAAAATGCTACATCAATTAATGCTACCAATGGGCTTAAAGTAAAATTAGGCAATTATAATTCGTTAATTGGTCGAGCATCAGCATTATTTGGATACGAGATCAATTCAGACAACAATAACATCAATATCTATGCTAAAACAGGAATTGTTAGAGAATTTCATGGTGATACTTACTATAAATTAAATACAAGTAAAGAAAAGCATTCATTCAAAGGTAATTGGTGGAATAATGGGGTAGGTATAACTGCACAGTTTAATCAACAACATAATATTTATTTGGATTTAGAAAGCTCACCGGGTAGCCGATTTGATTTATTACAAGTCAATGGCGGATATCGTTTTTCTTTCTAAATTACCGATTTACCAATAAAACTACTTTCACATTTCCCTAAAATCCATAAACCACATAGTTAAACATATGTGGTTTATGCCAATTTATTTGATCATTTTTTTCTACTGTAACTATCATTTAAATAGATGGAATTAGCTACTATTTATTTTAGTTTTATATACAATGAATTAATAACATAACTTAATAACATAACTAGGTAACCAGTTAATTGAAATAGTAAGTTTTAAAAAGGATTTGACTTTTATTCATTAAATAAGAATAATTCTCATTAATATCTAAGTTAATTGTTATTATGAATTAGTCATCATGTTTCACCATTACAAATAATTAAATAAAAAGGATATTGCTTGATTTAGTAAAAATGATCATTGTGTCTTGCTATTTAATTATGTTAAACGCAAGGAGTCGCTAATGAAGTTCAATTTTTTTAGATTTTTAAGCATTATTTTAGCCTCGTTGATTATTTTCATTGGAGTGTCTTCATCTGCCCATGCTGCAGAAAAAAAGTTTAAAGTGGTTACCACCTTTACCATTATCCAAGATATCGCACAAAACGTTGCTGGTGATGCAGCTCAGGTTGAGTCAATTACTAAAGTCGGAGCTGAAATTCATGAGTACGATCCCACACCAAAAGACATTACCAAAGTGCTTTCTGCCGATTTAGTATTATGGAATGGCCTTAATTTAGAGCTTTGGTTTAAACGCTTTTTTGAAGACGTTAAAGATGTACCTTCGGTTGTGGTGACAGAGGGTATTGCACCAATGCCAATTCAAGAAGGTAGCTATAAAGGTAACCCAAATCCGCATGCTTGGATGTCGCCAACGTTGGCTTTAATTTATGTTGAAAATATCCGTGCGGCGTTTGTTAAATATGATCCTAAAAATGCAGAGATTTATAATAAAAATGCAGCCGATTATATTGCTAAAATTAAAGCACTTGATGCACCATTACGTGAACGTTTAGCTAAAATTCCTGAAGCTAAACGTTGGTTAGTCACCAGTGAGGGCGCGTTTAGTTATTTGGCTCGTGACTATAATTTGAAAGAAGCTTACCTTTGGCCAATCAATGCCGAGCAACAAGGCACCCCTCAGCAAGTTAGGCATTTAATTGATTTAGTTAGAGCAAATGATATTCCTGTTATTTTTAGTGAGAGTACTATTTCAGATAAGCCCGCTAAACAAGTTAGTAAAGAAACCGATATTAAATATGGCGGCGTTTTATATGTCGATTCACTTTCAACTAAAGATGGCCCTGTACCCACTTATATTGATCTACTCAAAGTGACCGTTGAAACTATCGCTAAAGGATTTGAAAAATAATGACTCAAATTTGCTTGAATGTTGATGATATCACCGTGACTTATAATAATGGTCATACCGCAATTTATGATGCTAGCTTTCGCTTAAATGGTGGCACTATCTGTGCGTTAGTTGGCGTTAATGGTAGTGGTAAATCGACGTTATTTAAAAGCATTATGGGGATGGTTCGTCCAACTCGTGGTCATGTCACATTTAATGATATGTCAGTTAAGCAGACCTTAAAACAAAATATCATTGCTTATGTGCCACAAACCGAAGAGGTCGATTGGGATTTTCCAGTCCTAGTGTCAGACGTGGTCATGATGGGGCGATATGGGCATATGTCTTTTTTACGTATTCCAAGTAAAGAAGATAAAAAACAAGTCGATCTTGCCCTTAAACGTGTCAATATGCTCGATTTTAAACATCGTCAGATTGGTGAGCTGTCAGGTGGGCAAAAAAAACGGGTATTTTTAGCTCGAGCGTTAGCTCAGCAAGGTAAAGTGCTGTTGTTAGATGAACCCTTTACTGGAGTTGATGTTAAAACTGAAAATGCCATTATTGATCTGTTGAAAGATCTACGTAAAGAAGGCCATTTGATTTTAGTTTCAACTCATAACCTAGGTAGTGTGCCTGAATTTTGCGATCAAGTGGTGTTAATTAATCAAACTGTTTTGGCCTTTGGTCCAACTAAAACAACCTTTACACCACAAAATTTAATGACCACCTTTGGTGGTGCCCTGCGTTATCTGAGTTTGTCGGGCGAGAAATTGCACGATGATGAAGATCCTCGTAAAGTATCGATCTTAACCGATGATGAACGCGCTGCAATTTTTTATGGGGAAGGTAAGCATGACTCGCCTCATCGAGATTTGCTGGTTAACCATCACGATAATGAACCAAAAGGGCAATAATAAATGGAACTATTACTTGAGCCATTCACCTACGGTTTTATGTTAAAAGCAATTTGGGTAAGTAGTATTGTGGGTGCTGCCTGTGCTTTTTTATCGGCTTTTTTAATGTTAAAAGGTTGGTCACTCATGGGCGATGCGCTTTCGCATTCTGTCGTGCCTGGTGTTGCAGGGGCTTATGCGTTGGGGGTACCTTATTCTGTTGGTGCTTTTTTTACCGGATTACTCGCTGCGCTAGCCATTACGCTAGTGCGTGCCTTTACGCGATTAAAAGCAGATGCCATTATTGGTTTTATCTTTTCAACCTTTTTTGCTGTCGGTTTGTTAATTATTTCGCTCAATCCAACATCAATCAATGCGCAAACCATTATATTTGGTAATATTCTAGGAATTGATGATAGTGATATGTGGCAAGTGCAAATCATTATTTTGGTGTCATTTATATTACTTTTCTTTTTTTGGAAGGATTTATTAGTCGTTTTTTTTGATGAAACCCATGCCCGATCCATTGGATTAAAACCACTACCGTTAAAAATCCTATTTTTTACCATTTTAAGTGCCTGCACTGTTGCGGCACTGCAAACTGTTGGAGCCATTTTAGTAATTGCTATGGTTGTTACACCCGGTGCAACCGCTTACTTATTGACTAATCGATTTTCGCACTTATTGATTATTTCGGTTCTAATTGGTGCGATAACAAGTGCTATTGGTGCTTGGATCAGTTACTTTTTAAATGGCGAAACCGGTGGCGTTATTGTTACGTTGCAAACACTAATATTTATTGCTGCATTCTTATTTGCTCCACAGCAAGGGTTAATTGTAAATCGCCTTAGGATCCGCCAAAGCCGTTTAAATAAAAGGGGGCAGGTATGACAGAGTTTTGGGAATATATCTATTATCCACTTACTCTTCCCCTTATTGAGCGCGCAATCTTAGCTTCGTTAGCAACCGGTATTGTGTGTGCCCTACTATCTTGTTTTTTAGTTTTAAAAGGTTGGTCGTTAATGGGGGATGCGATTTCGCATGCGGTTTTACCCGGCATTGTGCTGGCATATGTAGCAGGTATCCCTATTATCATTGGTGCTTTTGCTTCAGGCCTATTTTGCTCGGTTGCAACAGGTTATATTAAAGAAAACAGTCGCATTAAAGAAGATACGGTCATGGGAATTGTGTTTTCAGGGATGTTTGCTTTTGGCTTAGTGTTATTTTCCAAAGTAGATACATCGCAACATTTAAATCATATCCTATTTGGTAGTGTGCTTGGCACCAGTTATGACGAGCTTAAACAGATCATCTTCATTGCTGTAATTGTATCGCTTTTAATTATTATTAAACGCCGTGATCTGATGCTCTATTGCTTCGACCCAGTGCAAGCTAAAGTTATAGGACTGCCCGTTAAGTTACTCCATTACGGTTTGTTGAGTGTTTTGGCTTTAACTATTGTAGGATCATTAAAAGTCGCGGGGATGATTTTAGTTATTGCAATGTTGATAGCCCCGGGCATCACTGCTTTTTCATTAAGTAAACGCTTTGAATGGATGTTAGTGATTGCCGTATTGGTTTCAACATTTTCAACAGTGATGGGAACGTTGATAAGTTATTATATAGATGCGTCAACCAGCGCTTGTATTGTTATTTTACAAGCAACTCTTTTTTTATTTGCCCAAACTTACCAGTTTGTTGCTCACAAAAAAGTGCGCTGTTAAATTAATTTTTGAAACTACTATTGAAATCACTATTAAAACTACATTGTTAATAGCTATAAAAAAACAGCGTAAATATAATTTGTAACTGTATTTACGCTGTATCGATGCTTATTTATTACTTTTAGTTTTTACTCATCATCCAGATATTTACTGTTATCGGCATAATTATCAAAACGTGAAAACTGACCTTGGAATTTTAATCGTACTTTACCAATTGGTCCATTTCGTTGTTTTCCTAAAATGATTTCAGCAACACCTTTATGTTCTGATGCTTCGTTATACACCTCGTCACGATAGATAAACATAATCACATCAGCATCTTGTTCAATAGATCCCGATTCACGCAAGTCTGAGTTAACCGGTCGTTTATCAGCACGTTGTTCCAAACTACGATTAAGCTGAGATAGCGCAACCACAGGCACTTGTAGTTCTTTAGCCAAAGCCTTTAGTGAACGTGATATTTCGGCAATTTCTAGGGTACGATTTTCAGAGATATTAGGCACGCGCATAAGTTGTAAGTAATCGACCATAATCATACTTAACCCTTTATGCTCACGATAAATACGTCTGGCTCTTGAGCGTAACTCCATTGGCGTTAAACCTGATGAGTCATCGATATAGATATTTTTCTTTTCCAGCAATAATCCCATAGTGCTTGAAATTCTTGCCCAATCATCGTCTTGTAATTGCCCTGTTCGAATTCGGGTTTGGTCAACACGTGAAAGTGATGCTAACATACGCATCATAATTTGTTCTGATGGCATTTCTAAGCTGAATATTAACACCGGCTTTTCTTGCTCTAGGGCAGCATTTTCACACAAATTCATGGCAAAGGTGGTTTTACCCATTGATGGCCTTGCTGCAATAATAATTAAATCGGAACGCTGTAAACCAGCCGTTTTTTTATCTAAATCAATATAACCGGTTGAAACCCCTGTCACCCCATCATGCGGACGTTGAAAGAGCTCTTCAATCTTAGCGACTGTTGCTTCTAACACTTCAGTAATACTTTTTGGTCCTTCGCCTTGTTTAGTTCGGCTTTCAGCAATCTGAAATATTTTACTTTCCGCCAAGTCTAAAATTTCGGTACTATCGCGCCCTTCTGTGGCATAACAGTTATCAGCAATATCATTTGATGCGCTGATTAATTCACGCAAAATCGCTTGTTGGCGAATAATATCACTATAAGCAACAACATTAATCGCACTTGGTGTGTTTTTAGAAAGCTCGGCCAAATAAGCAAATCCACCTACATCGGCTAATAGGTCTTTACTTTCAAGACTTTCTGAAAGAGTAATTAAATCAATTGGCGTCCCTTTGCTGACCAAGGTATGCATTTCAGAAAATATCAATTGATGATGACGCGAGTAAAAATCCCGCTCAGTGATCATTTCAGATACCGCATCCCAACGTTGATTATCAAGCATTAAGCTACCCAGCACCGCTTGTTCAGCTTCGATTGAGTGTGGTGGAAGCTTGATATTATGCAGATTTGATTTTTTCGCATCTTGATTTTTAAAATCTTTGTTTGCGCTTGTTCGATCAGTATTCATTACATTCATCTTTTGTTCTAAATTGAATTTATTGCTAAGCTACTTCGCTTATCTTAAAAATAATGGACCTACACTCGGTTCGGGAATTTGATATTCGGATGGATAATCCACCTGAACTAAATATAATCCTTCCGGTTTTGCTGTTGCGGCAGCTTGCGTTCTGTCCTTAGCTTGCAAAAGTTCATAAATCCATTCTGGACGCTGATTTCCCACTCCAACTTCTAGTAAACTACCCACAATATTGCGTACCATATGGTGCACAAATGCATTGGCTTTTATATCAACAATAATATACGTACCTTGCCTTGTCACTTCAATATGATGAATATTGCGCCAAGGAGTTCTTGATTGACACTGAGCCGCTCGAAATGATGAAAAATCATTTTCGCCTAATAAATACTGCGCCGCTTGGTGCATTAAAGTTTCATTAAGCGGTAAATAATAATGCGATACCCCTTTAGCTAAAATCGCCGGGCGATAACGATGATTATAGATCACATAACGATAACGCCGAGCTGTCGCACTAAACCTTGCATGAAAACTATCCTCAACTATTTGCGACCAGCGCACAGCAATATTATCAGGCAAATGCGAATTAACACCCATTGTCCAAGCACTCACTGAGCGCGCAGCTTGGGTTTCAAAATGCACAACTTGTCCTGTCGCATGCACGCCGGCATCGGTTCGACCAGCACAAAATACGTTGATTGGCGCATTAGCAATAATTGATAACGCAGATTCTAGCCGCTCTTGGATAGAATCGACAGACTGCTGACGTTGCCAGCCAAAATAACCACTACCATCATATTCAATGCCAAGGGCAATTTTACAGATAGTCATTAATCAGGATCTCAAGCGTCTCAATTAACATCAATGCCCCTAAATAACGGATATTATCGGCCACTGACCAAAATTGAATTTGTTCATAATGACCATAACTGTGTCTTAAATTCGCCAACTTTATAACCAAATTGTGTTCTGATTCGGTACTGACTTCGGTCACTGGTGTTGGCAAGTTATCGCCTTGCACTTCAACACCAAATTCACCAAAGCGTGCCATATCTAATTCAATTGGCAAGCTACTTGATACATTAATGGCTTGTGACACGCCATAAAACACGGGCACAATCACTGACTCGATAGAGACAGGAAGTTCATAATTACTCAATACTTTACGAATTTGATCAACTTGAGATTTTTCTCCTAGTATTGCATCGTGATGTTCATGCGATACTGGTAATAGATTAAAAGCTAATTGCTTATCAAACAGTTGATTATCAACTGGCATACCATTTAACAAGCGAGCACTTTGCCCTGCCAGCTCATCAACACCTGGCTTACCATATAATGATGCAGGGATAAAACTAGTCGCATGTAAATTTGTTAATAATTCCATATCAGTTAATGAAGCAACACAACGCAACAACTGGCATACAGTGGCGCTAGCAACAGCAATGATGTTTTCATTACGGTATTCGGTCAATACACTATTATTAACTTTAGGTACCACTAATGGAATATGATCTTGCTGGGCAAAATAGCCACTTGCATCAATTACCACACATCCCGCTTCTGCAGCAACTTGCGCATACTTTTCACTGGTTTTAGCACTAGCGACAAAAAAAGCAAAATGACACTCGCTCCAATCCATTTGTGCACTATCAATCACCGTTAAATTTTTACCAGCAAAGCGAACTATTTCGCCAGCACTATTGTCGCTACCGACTAAATAAAGATTTTCAATTTTTAGACTACTGTCTTGTAAACTACGTTGCTGTAGCAACTCAACTAGCGCAGAACCAACCTGGCCTGTCGCCCCTACAATAGCAATATTCCATGCAGACATATTTATAGACCCAAATAAAAAATTTAGTGGTAATTATATCACTATATTGTCAAAGATAACGGAAAAAGATATGTGACAATAGCATTAGATGAATAGATTTTATTTAACTGTGAGTTTGAACATTAAAACGATAAGCCATCATCAAGATGGCTTTATTGATACTGAGCTTTTGATAATACTCGAAAATGAATTTAGCAGTTTACATTTTCACAGGTTATTTGACTATTCAAACACATACTATGATTTGTTAGTCTTCACCAATAACGAATTATCTTTTATTGATAAAGTTTATACTCAATCATTATATTGATTTCCAAATAGTACTAATTGGCTAACTCATCTTCCACATGTTTGATGGCCTGCCGATGTTGTTCAATTAAGCAAGTCAAAACTTTGTCTAAATAGGGTTCAATATCACTTTCATAAATTGGCGCTGTTGTAATTAAACACGCTGTATTTATATTTTGTTTTAATGCCAGCAATGAATCTTGCTGTTGTTTATTGCTATCAAGTAATTTTATTTTCTCTTTTAGCTGATCTTGATAATAACGATAAACTCTAGTAGCGAGACTATAATCGGAAGAGCCATCCTTAGATGATTGTTCAAAAAGTGCAATTGATTCTTCTAATGTTAAACCATACTCAACAGCGCCTTCGTGAAATTTAATATTAAATTGGTTAGGATAGATAATGTGATAAGTTGCTTCTGGCATATTGATTTGCATCTCTTTAAGCACAAATTTCATATTACTTGTATCAATATTGTAATGCTTCCATAATGTAGGAAAAGTTCCAGACTCATCTTCAATCGGCTCTGATTTTATTGACAATAATGTGTAAATATCGCCACTTGGTGCAATATAGTAATGCTGATAGCCATTCCAAAGATTAGGATTATTAGAAAAAGAATTATTTGCTAAAAAAAGCTTATCAATTACCTGATTTTTGCTGATTAAAGATAACGTAATATCTCGCCCTAAATTAGGTAAATCTTCTTCGTTTTTATTCTTAGGATTAATTGGGCTAATGCTCAATTTTAGTTGAAAATCATTACCATTATAGGCAATAGGATCTTCATCAATTAATTTATCTAACCGTTTAAAATCAAATTTCAAATTGTTGAGAGGACAACGGCTATCGTATTTTATCTTTTCTTTTTTATCGAGTTGATTATATTCATCTTCGTTTCTAGCGCAATCTTGTTGCAATTGATGCATATCAACACTCATAAAAAATGGTTCACCACGATATTTAGAGTTAATATCAAGTAATTGACCATAGACACAATAACTAAACATAAATAAAATTGCGCCTAATGAAAGTTTCTGTTTCATATAGAATTCCTTTTATCCATCTTATTTTAACATGACTCCATCCTATCTTTTTTGTTAATAGAATAAAGCACTAATCTGTACCTGAATTTTTAATAATCATTCTTTTATTCAAGTAGGTCATCCACACTATATAACATGGATATATTACTTATGCCATAGCTTTAATAAAACATATTCATTTAAACTTCTTTAGATATCTGTCATAGATATTTTGGAACACAGATCGACAAAACAAAATTTTATCGCTTACAAATCAATCTAATATCGGTAAAGTAATAAGACTCTTTACTGCACTTATATGCGATTTATGACAAAAATTACCCTATCAACGATTGCCAAAAAGGCTAATATTTCTGTTGCTTCAGTTTCTAGAGTATTAAAAAAACCACATCTAACATCACCTCAAACTCAGTTACGCGTTTATCAAGCGATTGAAGAATTAAATATAGACATAGCCAAAAACTTCAAACCCTATCAACCAATACATAGCAGTAAACGGATATTAATTATTGATAATCAACTTTTTTCAAAAAGTTTAATCAATGTTGGCTTAGAGCAAGTTTTAAAAGAAGAACAGTACCAATGGTTTTATTTACAGTTTCCTTATAATAATAAAAATGATATCTATCATATTATTCGTTATGTGGCGCAAAATACCTTTGACGGGATTATCATTATTAATGACGCCCCTTACTTAAAAACACTAATTTCTTATAAAAATACATTACCGCCGATTGTATTAGTGAATCACTTTTCGCTTGATTTTGTTTGTGTTCACTTTGACCATTTATTTATTGGTTATCAAATGACGCAATATTTGATTGATAATTATCATAACCAAATTGCCATTTTACTTAATGATGACAAGGCGATGAATTCAGTACTTTTGCTGCAAGGTTATAAGCAAGCTTTATTACGTGCAAATATTACTATCGAACCTCGATATATTATTCAAGGATGCTTTACCTATCAACATGCGAGAGCGGCTATTAAAAAATTAATAAACGGCACAAAATCACCCACTGCCGTCATTTGTGCCGATAATTTTAGCCTAAATTACTTAAACGAAAATCATTGTACACAGCAGCAGCATCAATTACCTGATAGCATGGTTTTGGGGGCATTACATCAAGCCAATGAAAGTAAAGCAAAACTGACTAAACCACTTACAATATCGTATTTTAGTGCCTCAAAAGAACTTAAATACAATGAATTAGATAGCCTATGCAAAATAAATAAACCATTATTTAAAATGGGGCAAAAATCAGCGGCTTTACTATGTGAGCTTATAAAAAACACAATAAAACCCATTAAGCACTGTACAATCATTAACGCTGAATCGATGTTTTACTAGATGTACATAAGTACTAACTATAATAACTACTTACTATATTAGCCCAACTTAACTCGACATCAACTAGCTATTTATAGCAGCAACTATCAAAATATGTAAGGCACATAATTTACTGCATCATCATCAACACACTAAAAACTCGATAAAAAAGCATGCATAAAATCACATGCTTTTTTTGGGCGAATTTCGTGATTAAAATAAAGAGTCGTGTATTTTTATGTTTTGATTAAAAAAACGTAGCATAGATGATAAAATAACTCCATAATGCTTCTAAATTAATTTAGGTGGATATGGTGAAACACGTTATTAATTTCATTTTTTTAATTATTAATCATCATATTAATTATATTTTTCTTTTAGTTGATAGTGTGAATAGCTTTTCTGCATTACCAGTTTTATCATTTGATGGCAGGTGCAAATTATGATGGATTTCCCACTGTCTAACTGGCGCACCATCACCGCCACTTCTTCCATGCCTTTATATGCGGTGCTCTCTAACGTCAGTGACGCGCAAGCTGTTAAAAACTACTATATTACCGATGGCTCGCAAACGCCTTATGGTCTTTATACCGGCACCCCTTACGAGCATTGGTTTTCAGTGATGCCCATGCTCGTTAGACTTGATGAGCACAGCCCCTTTTTAGATTGGGTAAACAACACCGAATACAAAGACTGGGGTTGGCTGGCACGCTCTCATTTACCCTTCGAGACCATCTGTGCCCATTTACGTAGCCTAACCCAAGCCATAATGCCAGATGGCGAAGCAGTGTTTTTTCGCTACTGGGATGGCGAATACCTGTCAATTATGCTTGATCACTTTACCGATAGCTGGCAAGACGTGCTGCCTGCCTTTGCTTTTTATTGGATCAATCACCAATCGCATGTGGTGCATGTGCCACTTGAACAAGCGGTACAAACATCACCTTGGTGGCAAGTGCCACAAAAGCTATTAGAACAATTATCTGCAACCCAACCAGAACTTTTAGTTAACCATATTTTACAATTATTACAAGAAAATTATTTGGATATTTATACCGCCTTTCCTTATCAAGTATTAGAAACAAAAATAATTCATCTTTTATCGTTATCAACCAAAAAACAAAACGTATTTGAGTTTATATTGCAGCAGTTGGTTCAAGAAAAAAAGGAAACTTAACATGGACAATAATAAAAATAAATTTTTCAGTGAGGTTAACAATGCACTCCCGCCATTATACGTAGGCGCAGAAGGGACACCAAATGCACAGGACCAATTTGCCCGCTTATCAATTATTGATTTTCTTGCTGCAAAAGATGAAGACCCACAATTTTATATTAAAAGAGCCAATATTTTATTAACTGAATTAAAAACTTGTTTATCTACATTTTCAAAGGAAACACAAGACGAATATAAAGCAAGGATGAATCGATGGGGCGCATCGAATGTTATTCCTTATATTGATATTAAAGAAAAATTATTGAGCAATAAACGCTCAACACAAGTTGTTAATATCAATAAGCCCTATTGTGCCAAATGTGCGAATAAAGGAAAAGTCAAAATCAGTTATAATATGGAGGGACTTAACAACGAAAAAGTCATTTTAAGTCAAGTTAAAATTCAATTAATCCCTTATCAAACCAAATATTTTGCTCCCTCTGCTACCATGGTCAATGTACCGCCGGCTAAAATAGAAGAGAATATCCGCCTTTCTGAAGCTGAAAAACAAGAGTATATCATTACACTTGATGAAAACGGTGAAGCAGAGCTGGACTGGTCAGACGAAAAATTTGCCAAATATTCAGAATATCATATCGTGGTATTGCCCGTCGAAAAAGGCGATGTCGACAACTGGTTACAAGCTTATCAAATGATTATCGATGAGTTACATCAAAATTTACAAAAGAACTGGACCAATGAAATATTGCCAGAATGGGAATCCTATTCTAAATTAGAGATTGCAGAACAATATCAGTTATTATCTCAATGGTGGAATGTCGGGCTGGTAACGGGTGTTGATGAAGAATTAGAAAAATATAAAAAAGCGCTAGAAAAGTTTGAAGAGTGGGATTTCCGTGGTTGGCTTGATGAGTCATTTAAAGACCGAGTGATAAGTGATGAACTCACTCTAACCCTGTTACAAGATGAAGTTCGGTTTTATATCGCCGCTTATTATGCTCAAAGCTGGATGGCAATGCTTCCTCCTCATTATAAAATGGTATTTTCAGGTAAAGTGTATTCAGCCATGATGATGTCGATAATTGAATGGGTTGCCGAATTCATTGTTGAAGCATTGATTTCTAAAGGTCTTATTGCAGCATTAAGCAAATCAGTTAGTGCTATAAATGGTGGTAGCCGATTTATTAACTCAATGACCAAAATGGGCGATGGCTTAAAGCAAGGTATGAAAGCAATCAAACCCAATATGGCTATCTTGGGGGGGAATGGTATTAATGCGGTTAAGCATATCAAATCAGCAAGTCAACATATTCAATTATCCTCACGTTTGAAGCCATGGATACAAATAGTTGAGAAAAAAATTGCCAATATAAAATCAAAATTGCCTCAGCTTGCTAATAAAAAAGGAACTACTCGCAATGCGCCTGTCAGTGCCGACCCGATATCGATGGTAACGGGAGAAGAGCAACTCACCCTTCATGATGGTGAATTTAAAGGTTTATTGCCTTTTATCTGGCAGCGCTGTTACCGAAGCAGTGCCGTTGAGCATAATATTGGGCTAGGCTATGGATGGAGCCACTCTCTGGCGCATTACTTACTGTTTGAAGGCGAAGAGGTTATCTGGCTAGATGATGAAAATTTATTCACCACTTTCCCTCTACCCACACAAAAAGCGCCCATTGTTGTTAATCCAGTGGCTGAATCGGCTATTTATTTAGGCAACACGCCTGATGAATACATCCTGTCTAAAGGTCACAGTCTGGTACAATATCACTTTAAACGGATTGAACAGACAGCCTATTTAAGCGCCATTACAGACAAGTATGGTCATCGGCTGAATGTCGTTTATGACAGTAATCAGCGCCTAATAGCCCTGCAACCTCAGGAAGATAAATCACGGCGGTTAGCTTTTGATTATCGTGATAAACAATCGATACTTATCGATACAGTCGCTATTCAGACTTTAGTTGCAGGGGAATGGCAAACGCTGCAAACCCTAATGCACTATCACTATAATGAGCATCATCAACTCATTGGTGCGACCAACGTAGCTGGTCAAACCGAATCTTATGAATATGACGCATTAAATGTTATTCAAAAACGAACAATGGCCGGTGGTGCTGAATTTAACTGGACTTGGGAGGGCGAAGGTCAAGATGCGCGTTGTTTACGTCAATGGGGTAACTTTGGACAGTTAGATGAAAGTTACACTTGGCAAGATGAAAACGTGATTGTCACCATGGCGGATGGCAGTCAAAAATCCTACTCACATAAAGACGGCTTACTACAATCAGAAACCGATGCCAATGGGGCAACAAAAACCTATCAGTATAATGAAGAGGGACTTAAAACCGTTGAGATTGATGCTTTAGGTAATCAAACCCGCTATGA
This sequence comes from Gilliamella sp. Pas-s25, assembly GCF_009795885.1. Lineage (GTDB taxonomy): Bacteria > Pseudomonadota > Gammaproteobacteria > Enterobacterales > Orbaceae > Gilliamella. Next base: position 59,875 of record NZ_WTEV01000018.1, read on the forward strand.
ATATACGGTTAATGCAGAGTTAAAAACCATTATTTACCCAGATGATAGTTATGAAGATTATACTTGGCAACATGGACGAATTATTCGTATTGAAAAAAATGGCCTGATATGGCAATTACGTTATAACCATCACAATGATATTATTGAGGTCGAAACACCCGACGGTTTACTCACCCGTCATAGCTATAATGAACATGGACAGCGTTTATCTACGCAATATCCTGATGGTAATGAACAACATTTTACTTGGGGAGAAAGGGGCGAATTACAACAGCAGCGCTTTTCTGATGGTCGTTTTACTGAATTTAGTTATGATGCTTTACTTCGACTCACTAAAGTCAGTAATGAACAACAGGCCGAAACCTATTATACTTATGATGCCTTAGGTCAAATCACTAAAATCACCTATCCGAATAACACCACGCGGGAATATCGATATAACGCTTATGGCAAAGTGACTTGGTTTAAAGATGAAGCCGGTAAAGTGACTGAATATGACTACGCCTTGC
>NZ_WTEV01000019.1 GCF_009795885.1 Gilliamella sp. Pas-s25
GGTCAGGCGGTTGCCTTTGGCAATATTGGCGTGAAAAGGCGCGGGTGCCAGCGCTTGGGTTTCAGTGCGTTTATTGCCGGTTTGGCCTCAGGATAAGTCACCGTATGTAGCTGATCAGCATTATAATACCAGTAACAGCGTGGCTGATGCCTAGTGATTTCAGCAAGTTGTGCATCAGGGTTATAATGATACTAATATTGCCAGATTTAATGCGACGAAAGTCAAACAAGATAAGTTAATTGCTAAATTTCTCTTGTTAATTTAATAAATAAAATATGCTCCCCACTAGTAATATGGAGATTTCACTATTTACTTTGAATAACGTTCTCTTAATTTATTCATATAAAATTCGATTGAATCTTTGTCTTTAGGATGCGCTTTAATATAGCTATCAGATATTATCTGCATAAGTTCAACAAATTTTTGTGCGGAAAGCTCTGAACTATCCATTTCTCCAACATAAAAATCAACACTTTTGAAATCTTGTGGGTCTTCATAATCTTCATCTAACGCATATCCTAAACCTTCGTGTACATCACATCCAATACCTCGTGATGCATCGTAAATAAATTGTAAAAGATTCATTTTATGTTCTTTGTACATCGTTTCGATTAAGTAATATAAATCACTTCCACCTTGTTCTTCTATTTCTTTTTCTATTGTATTTAACCATGTTAAATTATGATTCATTTTATATTCCTCGTTGGTATTGTAAGAAATGCATTGCTAATGTAAATACCCCAAACTTAGTACACAACTCACGTAGAAAATTAAGCTGCCTGTTTTAGTGTTTTATACTCAATCGGCGTCATATTATTTAGTGCTTCATGAGGTCTTTCGGTGTTATAACTGGTTAGCCATTCTTCGGTTACCTTTCTTACTTGTTCCAGATTATTAAATAAATATAAATCTAATACCTCTGTGCGATAGGTGCGATTAAATCGTTCAATATAGCCATTTTGATATGGGCTACCGGGCTCAATATAATCTATGGTTATACCATGTGATTTTGCTCAATAAGTGAACGTATTTCCAGTAAATTCTGGTTCATTATCTACTCGTATTTTGAATGGATAACCATGATATTCAGTCAGTTTATCCAGATAACGAGTGATCCTGCCTGCCGGCAAACTGACCGCAATATCAATACCTAACGCCTCACGATTAAAGTCATCGATGACATTGAAGGTCCTAAAGCGACGTTGATTACGGCTACTATCACTCATAAAATCCATTGACCAACATTCACCTTGTGTACTGGGTGCTGATAGTTTTTCTGGGCTTCGCGGAGGAATGCGCTGTTTACGCTTTACCCTGAGTAAGCTTTAATTGGCAATACACCCGATACACCCGTTTATGATTCCATTTATAGCCGAGCTTTCTGATACGATGAAAACATTTGGGAAAGCCCCAGCGTAAATGCTTGTCAGTTATCGCACTGAGTACCGATATAATCACCGAATCATCCATTAACTTAGGTTGATAATAGTAAGCACAACGGCTTAAGCCAACAATGGCACAACTCATAGCAATAGTAACTAAATGATTTTGTTGTAGTTGCTGTGCCCACGTTTTACGTGCCTTTGTGGGCACTAAAGCTTTTTTATGATTTCTTCCTGAAGCTGGGATTTTAAGCTCAGTTCGGCAAAAATCTGTTTAAGCTTACGGTTTTCAGCCTCAAGCTCCTTTAAGCGTTTGATATCCGAAGTTTCCATTCCGCCGTATTTTTCCCGCCATTTATAGAAAGTTGAATTACCCATGCCATATTTACGACAGAGCTCCTTGACAGGAATACCCGCTTCAGCTTCTTTTAAAATAGCGACGATTTGATGTTCAGTCATTTTTTTCATAATTAAATCCCCCTTTACTTTTATCATAGAGAATTTTCTACTTTTTTGCTGTACTATTTTAGGGGATAGTTACAATATCATTCTCCATTAACAAGCGTTTATTCTCTTTGCGTAGCGCGATAAGTTCGTTCTCTTCAGTTCGACGATTATCTTTTGCGATGAATGAGCCGGTAGTTTGGTACTGCATTATCCAGTTATCTAATGCTGATTTGGTGAGGTCATACTCTGCGACGATATCCGCACGTTTTTTACCATTTTGATATAGCATGACCATTTGTTTTTTGAACTCGTTAGTAAAGCTACGTTTTGCTCTTCGTGATGAATCGATTGCCATTGTTGTTACCTTCTCTTATTTTTAGTTTATCATAACAATGACCTTATAAAACTGGTACTAATTAGTGTAGCCGATCCAGCCAATGGTATAAAACCGTTCGCTGGGTTGTGGTGCAGGTGCTTTGCCTGTGGTTAATAGGACTTAACTACAACCTAAACCGCTATTATGATCCATTTACGGGCAGGTATATTACCCAAGATCCGCTTGGTATACTGGGTGGCTTAAATAGTTACCAATATGCCGGTAGTGATCCGATAAATTGGGTTGATCCGTTAGGGTTGGTTAATACGGCTTCAAAAGCCAACGAAAAACTACTAGAAAAAACAAAATCCATAGCAATTGAAAGCTCAGTTCCAGATATTTATTCCGATTTAGCAATACAAGCCACAAAAAATGGTGAATTTGATCAAATTATGTTAGGTAAATATAATGAAAAGGGTATTTAATATGTTAAAGAAGCTATACGAGAGGATGCTACATATTTTGAATTAAATAATTGGTCAGAAATAGCAGCAAAACTTGGTGAAGAAAACATGTGGAAAATTAATGAAGCTTTTCTTGAGCAGCAAGTTGCTTTAAATAAAACAATATTACTATCCCATAATCCTTATACTGCCACCGGCTATTTTTCGCAAGAAGTAAACTTTTTGATAAAACTTAATTACTATTTTGTAAAAGAAGAAAAGTATTGGCGAGCCATTAAAAGCACAGGAAATTAATATAATGAAAGACGATATATATCAGCAAGCAAAAGAAATATTTTTTAAATATCAGGGAAATCCTTTTTTTATGGAGCAAGATTATTTATATAAAACATTTAAAAATTATAATGTTCCTCAGAATATATTAACTGATTGGTATAAAGAATTACTATTAAAAAATAAAGAAAAGTTATTATCTACATCAAATAATGAAAAAATGATAGGAGACTTTTTTTTATATTTAGATTTAATCAGATGTAATAAAAATTATTTTTCGACTGATGATATCACATTTGCCTTTAATTTCTTGCGTAACAATGAAAAATTAGATGATTTTTCTAGGTTATTGATGATAGAAACTATAATTGATTTTATAAAATATACAAATTTTTCTGATAGTACTATAAAAGATTATTGCAAAAATATTTTATCCAAAATGGATATTGCTTCATTTACCGTTGATGACAGCTATAAATATAATGGAAAGTTACCGTCACACGCATTAAAAGAAAATATAGCTCCACGGATATTAAAAGATCTTGAACAAATATCACTGCTTTAAACCATACCGAGCACTATGTTTATAATGATAGCCCCCTGATTATTTAGCGTAAGATAGCTAATGGGGCGAGTGTGTTAGTGAAGTGATTCAGGGCAACCGCCGCTGGCAATACTACTATAACGAGTATGGCGACCGCAAACAAACCATTAGCCCCGAAGGCAAAAAAACGAGCTATAAATATAATCAAGACGGGCAATTACGAGGCATAACGCAGTCGTTAATCGGCATGCTTTATGATAACTCGGGGCGTGAATGTGAGCATTTTCAAGACAATGGACGAGTTAACCGCTATCAATATGACCCGATCGGGCAACTTATTTATCCGGGAGGAGGTTCTCAGTTACAAATATTACTAACCCGTGATGAAATTAATAAATTAATTACTTCTGTAGGAAAACCCAAAGTAATTAACTAATAAAGGAATATTGATATGAAAAAAATACAACAATTTTATGAAATAGCTAAAAAAAATGTCAATGATATAAAGCCCGATGAAATTTGGCATGAATCTGATATTGTACCAACAACAATTGGATGGATATATGAAGGAAAATCCCATAAAATTGTAAATAAATATGGCATAAGAAGCATCATATTAGAGCCTTTTTGTTGTATTGCTGTTATTGAATCTATTTATGATGAAAAAACAAATAATGCTTATATTATAGAAAATATTGGAACAATAAAATGGGATGTGAAAAAATTAGTTTATGAACAAAAAGGAGATAAAATCAACTATATTCACAGTCTTTATTTTTATGACAACATTATTTACTTTTTATTTGATAAATCATTAATTACTTATCGATTTAGTGTAGATCCTATTACAGGTGAAGTAGGAAATTATATTGAAACTAAATAAAATGTTTTTTCCTCATATGTCAACTGCAATAATTCAATAGAATTAACCGACTAATTCTGATGGAATGAAAACACAAATACATATCCCTGATAATTTGTTGTGTTTCATTAATAAACCTAATTATATTACAACCTAAACCTGGAATGGCAACACATTTTCAAACAAAAAAATTAAGGGGTAAATGTTTTTTTAATTCGACGGGAGGTAAGTAGCTTAACGAAGAATGTAATCATTTATTATTATACCAGTAGGTATAAGCCGAAAAAACGCGTTGTAACTCCGTTGTTGAGTTGAAACTTTGACCTTTTACAAACTCCATTTTTGTTGCTTTTTCTTTTGCATATCCAACCAATAAATCATTTAAAAACAAATTTTTTTCTTTTAACAGTATAGAATCCTGAATTATTTTTACATGTGTGGTATCAGAAGACACGATTGTTATTTGCAGTGAAGGTTATAAAATAAAAAAAATTAATGATTTAAGTTGAGATATCGCGTATGCTAGCAACCAGCTCAAATATATCTTTAATAAAAAAGCAAGAAAAAACAAGAAATAATAAAAGGTATTAACCAAAGATCAGTAACAAAAAACTATATGTGTTTTGTATATCGGATGCAGCAATAGCTATGTTTAATTTATTTTGAGTCGAAATAACTGAACATTTAGCAAAAGAGTTGGTCATTATGGAAAGTAGTTGATATGTTCTTTGTTTATGATGCGCAACGTCAGTTCGGTAATAGCAATAATTAATGCTGAGCGTATCATTTGTTGATAGCGGTTTTGGTACATAGAGGATTTTAAAGTGTCGACAATGCCAGATTGTTTGGCTTTTTCGTGTTGTGATTCCCAGCTTGGTGGAAACACCATATCATGTAATAAGCTAATAGGCCCTAAAATTTCATCATCTAAATAAGTATATTGCCTGTCATCTTGCTCTAGCTCGTCTAAAATAGCAATCAGTAGCTCTATATCTTCGTAATCCTCACGAGAAATAATTCCCAACGCATAAAGTAGTTTTAAGCAAACAGATGTATCATTGAGTGGTCCATTTTTACCGACTAATGACGGAATGACAAATTTAATAGCGTGTGGTTCTTTTCGAAAGACTTTAAGAATTAATTTGTTGACATTATCATTGATTAATTTTATTGCAACATTTAGCAAGCTGTGAATGTCAGCTTGCTGGTTAAGTTTTTCTAATATCGTATCTTCTTGTAATATCGATTCTGGCATTAGGTGTTATGGGTAAATTGATGATTTTGCATTGTAGTATAAATTTCTTCAATTTGCTTAACAATAGAATTGTTAACATCAATACCTGCGATTTGACAAAAAGCTTGTATAACACCTTTTTCAGTAATGAGTTTTGCCAGTTCAACCGCTTGCTCATCATCACTATTACGATAGTTGAGAGCAGCTGCGATACCGATTAGTAAGTTAGTATTTTTAAATTGATACTCAAAAGTACCTAGCAATGGCTTAATTAAACGATCACCAGCGCCTAATTTACGCATTGGTTGACGACCAACACGTGAAGTATCATCATGCAAATAAGGATTTTCAAAACGGTTTAAGATTTTTTCGATATAGGCCATATGTTTTTGTTCATCAAAATTGTAACGTTTGATAAGTACTAAACCACTTTCTTCCATAGCCCCACGAACAATTAAACGAATTTTTTCGTTTAAAATTGCATCACGAATGGTCTCAAAACCATAATAGAAACCTAAATAAGCCGTAATTGCATGCCCCGTATTTAAGGTAAATAGCTTACGTTCAACAAAAGCCATTAAGTTATCAACAGGTTGCATACCTTTAATTGTCGGAATAATACCAACAAATTGTGTCTCATCGACAATCCATTCTGAAAAAGTTTCTACAGTGACTTCTAAAATATCACCTGTTTTTGACGTTGCAGGCGGTACAATACGATCCACTGCTGAATCAACAAAACCAATATGGTTATTCACCCAATGATGAAGTTGTTGTGGCAATGCATTGAATATTTCTTGTTTAAATTGGCTGGTACCACGAACCATATTTTCACAAGCGATAATATTAAGTGGTTTGGTATTGCCTTGTTTATGACGCTCAACAATACCTTGTGCAATACTTGGGGCAATACGTGCTAAAACTTGAGGACCAACAGCGGTGGTGACTAAATCAACCTTAGCAATATAATCAATAACTTCATTAGATGTGCTGTTAATTCCATCGACATTTTTGACTATTTCGGTAGTCGATTGTTCACCAACAACATTTACTGGGTATTGGTGACGAGTGGCGATTGCATCAATGATTTGTTGGTTGACATCGGCGAATGTGACATGAATGCCTGCGTCTGATAGTAATTTTCCAATAAAACCACGCCCAATATTACCTGCGCCAAAATGTAATGCTTGCATTATAATAATCCTTAATTAAATTTATTTTTAAAAATGGTAATGGTTTCCCACTTGTTAAGTGGGAACGATAAAGGTGATACTAACTTAAAATAGCGAGTACCTCTTCAATACTTGTTGTGTTAACAAGTTTGGCAATAATGTCTTGATCATCAAGGGCATTAGTCAGTTTTGCAATGACATCAAGGTGTTCATTGTTACGTGCAGCAATACCTATTACAATTTTCGCTTGGTCGTCTTCGTCTTCGCCAAATTGAACACCAGCTGGGTATTGGCAAAATACGATGCCAGTTTTAATAACTTTGTCTTTTGATTCAATCGTACCATGTGGAACGGCTATCGATTCTCCTAAATAAGTTGACGTTAATTTTTCACGATCTAGCATTGCTTCAATGTAGGCCGGTGTAACATAACCATTATCGACCAATTTTTGCCCAGCAAAACGAATTGCTTCTTCTTTGTTTTTAGCGGTTAGCCCTAAAAAGATGTTTTGTTCTGATAATTTAAATAGAGGCGTATTATCAGTGGATTGATTACTGACAGGTGTCGTTTCAGCTGCCTGACTATTCGCTTGAGAACTTAAAAGATCCGCCACCAGTTGGCTATATAATTGACTGTCTAAAAAATTGGTTAATGAAATATGATATGCATCTGGGGCATGTTGCTTGGCTTGATCGGTTAAGTCTTTATGCGTGATAACTATGTCAACATCATTGGGTAGATTATTAATTGCTAAATTAGTGACCAAAATATCTAAATCTGTATCTTGTATTTTTTTGCGTAATACACCTGCTCCCATCGCACTTGATCCCATTCCTGCATCACAAGCCACAATAATTTTTTTTACTTTAGCCAGATCAAACATACTATTTGCAATACCTTTTGATTCATTTTTCATTGCAGAAATATTTGATTTTGCATCTTCAAGACTTTTGTCTGTCTCTTTGGTTATTTTTAATAAAATAGCGGAAACGATAAAAGTAACCATGGTTGCAGCAATAACAGAAAAAATTACGCCAAGCATGGATGATTTTGGTGTGACGGCAAGAACTGCAATGATTGAACCTGGTGATGCAGGTGAGCTTAACCCTGCTCCAAATAGTGTTAAAGTAAATACACCTGTCATTCCCCCTAAAATAACGGCAATAATAAGACGTGGATTCATTAATACGTAAGGGAAGTAAATTTCATGGATCCCACCAAAGAAGTGAATGATCGCAGCACCGCTGGCTGAGCTTTTTGCCGATCCTTTACCAAAGAACATATAAGCGAGTAATAAACCTAAGCCAGGACCAGGGTTGGCTTCGATTAAAAAGAAAATAGATTGAGAATATTCAGCTGCTTGTTGAATGCCTAATGGTGAGAATATACCGTGGTTAATGGCATTATTTAAAAAAAGAATCTTAGCGGGTTCAATAATGATCGACGTTAAAGGTAATAAATTATTCTCAACTAAGAAATTAACGGCAATAGTTAATTTACCGGATGTAATAACGACAGCTGGACCAATTGCGAAAAAAGCAAGCAATGCAAGTAGCATACCGATAATGCCTGCTGAGAAATTATTGACTAACATTTCAAAACCGCTTTTGACTTTACCGTCTATGGCTTTATCAAACTGCTTTATTACCCAGCCAGCAAGTGGACCGACGATCATCGCTCCTAAGAACATCGGAATATCTGAACCAACAATGACGCCCATTGTTGTGATTGCACCAACCACGGCACCACGTTCACCGTGAACTAATTTACCGCCAGTATAACCAATCAAGAGTGGTAATAGATAAGTAATCATAGGTCCAACTAGCTTGGCAATAGTTTCATTAGGGAACCAGCCTGTTGGAATAAAAATAGCGGTAATAAATCCCCAAGCAATAAACGCACCAATATTTGGCATAACCATATTACTTAAGAATCGTCCAAAATTTTGGACTTTTAATTTGATGTTTGAGGTTGTCATAATATTCATCTTTCCTTATTGATTGGTATTATCATTATGCAGTTATTGTAGAGGGATTTTGTTATTCGATTCATCAAAAAAAATTGATAAGTGTGATGAACATCACATTGTTAAAAGCAATCCATTTTTTATTTTTGTGATTAAGATCACATTTTTAGGTTTAAAAAGCGCAGCATTAAGTCCAATAGACTAAAACACATATTTTCCTGAAACTTTTTTACAAAATAAGTGATCTTCGCCAAACGCGTTAACAAATACTTGCGCCATGATAAAAAATCACTGAAAAACATATCACCGTAAAAATTTAGTTTTTTGTAGATGTTATGTGAGAACTTTACTTTTGATTACGAGTTTTGATTACGATGTCAGTCCTCACATTTAATGTAGTGAAATTTATTCCACGGTAACCGATTTTGCTAAATTACGAGGTTGATCGACATCAGTGCCTTTGATTAAAGCAACATGATACGCGAGTAGTTGTGTGGGTACGGTGTAATAAATTGGTGCGGTAAGTTCTTCTATATGGGGTAGATTAATGATGTGCATGGTGTCATCACTGACAAACCCCGCATCTTGCTCGGCAAAAACATACAGTTGACCGCCACGCGCTCGCACTTCTTCTATATTGGCTTTTAGTTTTTCTAGCATTTCGTTGGTGGGAGCCATCACAATTACTGGCATGTCTGCATCAATTAATGCTAATGGACCATGTTTGAGTTCGCCAGCGGCATAGGCTTCAGCATGAATGTAAGAGATTTCTTTGAGTTTTAGTGAGGCTTCCATCGCAATTGGGTATTCATTGCCCCGCCCTAAAAATAACGCATGATGTTTATCAACAAATTGCTCAGCTAATTTTTTAATTTGTGGTTCAGAGATAAGCACTTGTTCAATGCGGTTTGGCAAGGTTTGTAGGGCGTGGACAATCGCTTGCTCGGTACTTTGTGCCATATTATTTAAACGCCCTAATTTTGCAACTAGTAGCAATAATACGGTCAATTGTGTGGTAAAGGCTTTAGTTGATGCAACACCAATTTCAACTCCTGCTCTGGTTAATAAAACTAAATCGGCTTCACGTACGAGTGTGGATGCAGCCACATTACAGACAGCAAGGGTGCTTAAGTAGTGGTTTTCTTTCGCCAATCGCAAGGCTGCGAGTGTGTCAGCTGTTTCGCCTGATTGTGAAAGGGTTATAAATAGACTGTTTTTGCGACGAGCGGGATTACGGTAACGAAATTCTGAAGCAATTTCGACATCGCACGGTATACCCGCTAAGGCTTCAAACCAGTAGCGTGCCACCATACCGGCATTATAAGCGGTGCCACAGGCAACAATTTGCACATGCTCAACCTGCTTTAGTATATTTTCTGCATTCTCACCAAGTTCCGATAAATCCACCTTACCATGTGCCATACGCCCTTCAAGGGTATTTTTGATCGCATTAGGTTGTTCGTAGATCTCTTTTTGCATGTAGTGGCTATAGCCTGCTTTGCTACCCGCATCGTATTTTGCATCAGATTCTATACATGGGCGCATTACTTCATGATGATTTTTGTCTATGATAGTCACTGTGTGGTGAGTGATAAGCGCGGTATCGCCTTCTTCCAAATAGATAAATTGGCGGGTGACAGGTAATAGTGCTAACTGATCTGATGCAATAAAGTTTTCGCCTACGCCACAACCAATAACTAAAGGGCTGCCAGAGCGCGTTGCAACTAATATATCTGGGTTGCGCGTGTCCATAATGACTGTGCCATAAGCGCCTCGTAGCTGTGGGATAGCTTTTTGCACGGCGTCAAATAAGGAACAATCTTCGGTTGATATAATGTCATGAATTAAGTGGGCAATAACTTCAGTGTCGGTTTCTGAACGGAATTGGTAGCCTTTGGCGATCAGCTTTTCACGCAATGGTTCAAAATTTTCAATAATTCCATTATGCACGACAGCAATAAAGCCAGATATATGTGGGTGGGCGTTATGTTCAACGGGTTCACCATGGGTTGCCCATCGAGTATGTGCAATGCCGGTAACTCCTTTAAGTGGATGTTTTGCAATGGCGTCTGTTAGGGCTTGCACTTTGCCAACACGGCGAACGCGTTGTAGTTCGCCGTGTGGTGAGATAATTGCCAGTCCTGCTGAGTCATAACCACGGTATTCTAATCGTTTTAGACCTTCTAATAATATTTCAGCAACATCACGTTTGGCGATAGCACCCACAATACCACACATAATTTATTCCTCGTTAGTTAACTTTGTAGGTCGTTTCCAACCAGCAAGTTGTTTTTGTTTAACTCGACTTACGACCAATTCGTTGTCGTTCACATTGTTTGTAACGGTTGTACCTGCTGCAATGGTAGCGCCTTTACCCACTTTTACTGGTGCAATCAATTGTGTGTCAGAGCCGACAAATACATCGTCTTCAATAATGGTTTTAAATTTATTAGCGCCATCATAATTACAGGTGATAGTGCCAGCACCGATGTTGACATTACTGCCGATTTCGCTGTCGCCAAGGTAGCTTAAGTGTCCAGCTTTGGTTGCTTTACCTAGATGTGCTTTTTTTAATTCGACAAAATTGCCGACATGGGCTTGTTCGTCAAGCTGTGAGCCTGGTCGTAGGCGAGCAAACGGACCGATAGTACACTGTTTAGCGATAGTTGAATCTTCAATAATGCTATACGGGCTGATATTTGAATTATCATCAATTGTACAGTTTTTTAAGATGCAGCCTGCACCTATAAAAACGTTATTGCCTAATTTTACATTGCCTTCAATAATCACGTTACAGTCAATGGTAACATCTTTACCATGTGTGAGTGTGCCGCGTAAGTCAAAGCGCTTTGGATCAAGCAGTGTGACGCCAGCAAGTAATAAATGTTGAGCTTGTTGGTGTTGATATTGTCGTTCTAATGTAGCTAATTGCAGACGATTATTGACACCTTCAACTTCAAATGGTTGCACTGGGTGCGAGGTTAATATTTCATAACCATCTTGGTGCGCAAAAGCAATAATGTCGGTTAAGTAAAACTCTTGTTGCGCATTATTGTTGGTTAAACGAGCTAGCCAATTTTTCAACAATTTGCCAGTAACAAGCATGATACCCGTGTTAATTTCATCGATTTTTTGTTGCTCAGGTGTGGCATCTTTTTGTTCCACAATGGCAACGACTTTGCCATTGTGGCGTTCAATACGTCCATATCCAGTTGGGTTATCAAGTATTACGGTCAATAATGCGATGCCTTGCTTTGGTTTGTTAGCAATTAAAGTTTGCAGCGTTTGAACCGATATAAGGGGGGTATCACCATATAAAATTAAGATATCTTCATCATCTTGAATATAAGGGATAGCTTGTTGAACAGCATGACCAGTGCCGAGCTGTTCAGCTTGATAAACCAGTTGCACATGTTGATCTTTGAGCGTGTTTTCAAGTTGTTCTTTGCCATGACCATAAACAATATTGATGCGATTAGTATTAAGTTGTTGAACTGTATCAATAACATGTTGTAACATCGGCTTGGCGCCGATTTTATGTAAAACTTTAGGTAGGTTGGAATACATCCGTGTACCTTTTCCTGCCGCCAAAATAATAGCACTCAGTTTTGGAGGTGAAATGACCATAATCAGTTCCAGTCTGGTTAAATTAGCCTAATACTATAATCAAAGTTTTTAACGAAATCATCCCCAATCTTTTAATTTTTATCATAAAAAAAGTAATGTTGATATTTACCAATGGGTTTAACAAAAAAGGAGGCAATGTTATGAATTCCGTGATGAAAGTTTTATTACTCTATACCACACATGAAAAGCAGACACTGAAGATTATGCAACGCATAAAAACACAACTTAATGGTAAATGTGATTGCGATGTTATTGAACTGCTACCCGATACTAAAATTGATCTAACTCAATACCAAGCTGCATTATTAGGTTGTTCAATTCGTTATGGATTTTATAGCAAAGTGATGAAAGCATTTATTGATAAGCATTATAACCAATTAAATAATATGAAGTCTGGATTTTTTGGGGTAAATATGGTGGCGAGAAAACCCAATAAAAATACGCCAGAAACAAATTTATACACCAAAAAATTCTTAGCCAAAATAGCATGGAAACCAACCATTACTGCGGTTTTTGCCGGTGCGCTTTATTATCCACAATATAATTGGTTTGATCGCAATATGATCCGTTTGATTATGTGGTTAGGAAAGGGCGATACTGATGTGACAAAACCGATGATTGAATATACGGATTGGGCAAAGGTAGATGAGTTTGCCGATCAGTTTTATACTTAAACGCATAGTTTCCTGAAACTTTTTCACAAACAAATCGATATTTTTCTAAACTTATCAACTTTTCAAGTTCTTTTAAATAAACTTTGTGATATAGATCAACATTTATATTAAAAAGGTGTACAATACCGCGCCTATAGAATGTGTCTCCTAATTGGAATTTTAATTGTGATTGAAAATTTAAGAAATATTGCCATTATTGCCCACGTTGACCATGGTAAAACGACTTTGGTTGACAAGTTATTAAAACAGTCGGGTACGTTAGATAATCTACGTGGTGACGATAACGAACGTATCATGGACTCTAATGCGCTTGAAAAAGAGCGTGGTATTACCATTTTAGCTAAAAATACCGCTATTGATTGGAATGGTTACCGAATTAATATCGTTGACACCCCAGGACATGCTGATTTTGGTGGTGAAGTTGAACGTGTTATGTCGATGGTTGATTCTGTACTATTGCTCGTTGATGCAATGGATGGACCAATGCCACAAACACGTTTTGTAACGCAAAAAGCATTTGCTTATGGTTTAAAACCAATTGTGGTTATCAATAAAGTCGATCGTCCCGGTGCACGTCCTGACTGGGTTGTTGATCAAGTATTTGATCTGTTCGTTAATTTAGGGGCAACTGATGAACAGTTAGATTTCCCTATCGTTTATGCTTCAGCATTAATGGGGATCGCAGGTTTAGATCATGAAAATATGGCTGAAGATATGACGCCATTATTTGAAGCGATCGTTAAATATGTTGAACCACCAAAGGTTGATTTAGACGGTCCATTCCAAATGCAAATTTCTCAACTTGATTATAATAATTATGTTGGTGTTATTGGTATTGGTCGTATTAAACGCGGTCGCGTTAAACCAAATCAACAAGTGACTATTGTTGATAGTGAAGGCAATAAACGGACTGGCAAAGTAGGTCAAGTTCTTGGTCATTTAGGACTACAACGCTATGAGGCTGAAGTTGCCGAAGCTGGCGATATTATTGCATTAACGGGGCTTGGTGAACTAGGCATCTCTGATACGATTTGTGATAATAGCTGCGTTGAAGCATTACCTGCGTTAACCGTTGATGAACCAACTGTAACTATGTTCTTTAATGTCAATAGCTCACCGTTTGCAGGTAAAGAAGGGAAGTATGTGACTTCTCGCCAAATTCTTGAACGTTTAAATAAAGAGCTTGTCCATAATGTTGCACTTCGTGTCGAAGAAACGCCAGATCCAGATGCTTTTAGAGTCTCAGGTCGTGGTGAATTGCATTTGTCTGTACTCATCGAAAATATGCGCCGTGAAGGTTATGAGTTAGGGGTTTCTCGTCCTAAAGTTATCTTTAGAGAAATTGACGGTAAAAAACAAGAGCCATTTGAACAAGTTACGCTTGATATTGAAGAACAACATCAAGGTTCAGTGATGGAAGCACTTGGTTTACGTAAAGGTGACTTAACAAACATGCTACCAGATGGTAAAGGTCGCGTACGTTTAGACTATATCATTCCAAGTCGTGGTCTTATTGGTTTTAGAACTGAATTTATGACCATGACCTCAGGTACCGGTTTGCTTTATTCTACCTTTAGTCATTATGATGACGTTCGCCCAGGCGAAATTGGTCAACGTAATAATGGCGTAATGATTTCAAACGGTACTGGTAAAGCATTGGCTTATGCGCTATATGGCTTACAAGACCGTGGTAAGTTATTCCTAGGTCATGGTGCTGAAGTTTATGAAGGTCAAATCATTGGTATTCATACTCGCTCAAACGACTTAACCGTTAACTGTTTAACCGGTAAAAAATTAACAAATATGCGAGCATCAGGTACTGACGAGGCAACAACACTTTCACCTCCAATTAAAATGTCATTAGAACAAGCATTAGAGTTTATTGACGATGACGAATTAGTGGAAGTTACACCATTATCTATCCGTTTACGTAAACGTCATTTAACTGAAAATGATCGTAAACGTGCGTTTAGAAGTGGTAATAAAGACTAATGTAGTATTAGTGCTACCGTAATATGAAAACCTCGCTATTTAGTTAGCTCGACTTAATAATAAACCTCGATACAATTCGGGGTTTATTTTTGTCTATTGTGATAATAAAACGATATCGTTTTCAATGTGCTTGATGAGAACGCGAAAAGCTATCGTTTTTCCCTGCGACTAGTTTATTAGTTTTATCAATTTTTCTATAATTTAAGGAAAAATAACAGTTGATGTTGTACAAGTATTTTGTACAATGTTAGCAGGTTAATTAAGTTTTCAATAAGGAAATATTATGAGGCATATTAGTTATTCAGCGGCAAGAGCAAATTTATCAGCTAAAATGGATGAAGTTGTAAATGACAGAATGCCAACTATTATTACTCGTCAGAACGGGAATAATTGTGTCTTAATGTCATATGAAGAGTATGCATCTTTAGAAGAAACAGCACGCTTATATCGTTCGCCTGCAAATGCAGCTCATTTGTTGCGTTCATTAGAACAAATTAATAGTGGAAAATTGCAAGAGCATGAGTTGAACGATGAATAAATTATTTTCTGATGAGTCTTGGAGTGATTATCTATATTGGCAGAAAACTGATAAAAAAATGATTAAACGCATCAATGAACTTCTTAAAGATATTAGCAGAACACCATTTTCTGGCCTAGGTAAGCCCGAAAGCCTAAAGTTTAATTTATCTGGCTATTGGTCAAGAAGGATTGATAGTGAACATAGGTTAGTTTATAAAATTGAAAATAATTGCATTATTATTCTATCGTGTCGTTATCATTATTGAAACTAGAAACTAGAAACTAGAAACTAGAAACTAGTCAACAAAGTTGGCTCAGATTGTCGAACCCCGCTATTTAGCGAGGTTTTTTTTGGCTTTTACTCTTGCAATGGCGTCGGCTATTGACTGTTTACGATCGGTGGGAGTGCTGATTTTGTTTGTCGTCGGCATGGTGCGTGGAAACAAGATCGTTGGTGGCACTAACTGATTATGGCCTAATCGCTGTTGCTTTTTCTGAGTTAGCATTAACTCTTCTGATTCGCTCAATACGCTACCTAACGTACTTAATGTAATACAGTCTGTTGGGCAGGTATTGATACAATTACTACATGAGGTACATAATTGTGGCAGTATTGTGTGCAATACTTGTTTGCTACCGACAATGGCATCGGTTGGGCAAACACGGATGCACTTGCCGCAGCCAATACAGTTTTCTTCGTCAATAAATGCTTTATATTGTTGTTGAGTTTGCATAATCACTTCTTGCATTAACTTAAACCTACAATATTACCATCTTTGTCAATATCAATTTGTCTATAAGCTGGATTAGTGCCTAGCCCTGGCATAGTCATTACATTACCAGCATAAACACGAATAAAACCAGCACCAGCAGATATAGCTAAGTGACTAATGTCGACATCAAAATCGGTAGGTACATTTTTTAGATTGGCATCAGCGCTAATTGACATAGGGGTTTTAGCGATACAAAGCGGCAAATGATCGAGTTTTAAAGCTTCTATCTCTTTGATATTTTCCAGTGCTTGTGCTGATAAATTAGCTTTGTTGGCGCCGTATTTTTTTACCATAGTTTGGATTTTATCAGCAAGTGACATGTTGTCAGGGTAAGGTAATTTGATCTCACTTGGCATATCACACGCTTTGATAACATGCTCTGCCAGTTTTTCAGCGCCTTTACCGCCTTGAGTGAAAACTTCACTCACTTCGCAAGCAAATGCCCCATGTTCAACTGCATATTTTTGTAAAAATGCGAGTTCTTCTTCACTATCGTGTGGAAAGCGATTAATGGCAACAATTACTTGTAGCCCATAACTTTTAGCATTGTTGATATGCCACGCTAAATTAGCCGCACCAATTTCAAGCAGCTCCACATTAGATTCTGAGATTTCTTTTGGAATCGCTTGTCCTGGTTTGATATTATATTTACCGCTGTTAGATTTTAAGCTACGAACCGTTGCAACCAGCACTACACATGAGGCTTTTATTCCTGCTTGGCGATATTTAATATTAAAGAATTTTTCCATGCCCATATCTGATCCAAAACCAGCTTCAGTTACGACATAATCGGCAAGTTGCAAAGCAATGCGATCTGCAATGACAGAGGAGTTGCCATGGGCAATATTAGCAAAAGGTCCCGCATGAATAAGTACCGGCGTATTTTCAACTGTTTGCATCAGGTTTGGATTAATTGCATTTTTTAGTAACACTGTCATAGCGCCCGCAACTTCAAGTTGTTCTGCGGTAATCGCTTCACCTTGAGTATTATAAGCAAGAATAATACGCCCAATGCGTGCACGCATATCGTGTAAATCTGAGGCTAATGCTAAAATTGCCATAAGTTCTGACGCTGCGGTAATTTCAAATCCATCTTGGCGTGTAATGCCATTAACGCCACCACCGACACCAACAGTAATTTTGCGAAGCGCACGATCGTTATGATCTATCACGCGTTTCCACACAATGCGATTTACATCGATATTGAGACGAGGCAAGCCCGTTTGTGCGGTAAATTCATCGCCCAAGCGTTCTTCATGATAAAGCCGTGAATCTAATGCGGCTGATGCCAAATCATGGGCGGCAGTAATAGCGTGAATATCACCAGTTAAATGCAGATTTAAAGTTTCCATAGGTAATACTTCAGCCTGACCACCGCCAGCAGCACCACCTTTTACACCAAATACAGGACCTAAACTTGGCTGACGGATACAAGCAATGGCTTTTTTCCCAATATAATTTAAGCCTTCACTTAGTCCGATAGTATTCACCGTTTTACCCTCACCAAGTGGGGTTGGCGTAATAGCGGTAACTAACACTAATTTGCCGTTAGGTTTGTTTTGGTTGGCTTTAAGAATGGATAGATCGATTTTTGCCACATGTTTGCCATAAGGCAGAACAAATTCTTCTGGGATGTTGCATTGTTTAGCGATTTCAGTAATTGGGCGTAAAGGCATATTAGTTCTCATCTAACAATAAATTGGACTATCAGTATAAATAATTTAAATTGCCGAATAAAGCGACTATTTTATCTTTATTGATTTTCGGCACAATTTATAATTATCTTGTTATAATTACTAAATACATACAAACAAAGGATAATAGTTAAATGAATTGGTTTTCTGAGTATTCACTTTTTTTAGCTGAAACCGCAACAGTCGTTATTGCAATTTTAGCTGTGTTAATTTTTATGCTAAGTCAACGCCGTAAGTCAGCAACGGTGGCAGGGCGTTTATCGGTTAAAGATATTAGTCAAGAATATGAGCAAGTTAAAGATGACATGTTAATGTCAAGTATGGACGAGCTAGAAGCTAAGCTGTTTATGAAAGATCTTAAAAAACAGAAAAAACTTGAGAAAAAGCAGGCAAAGTTAGCGGCTAAACAAAAAAAGAAACAAGTTAAAAAGCAAGAAAAATCTGACGAACACTCAACGCCAGTAAATACAACCAAGCCAGCAGAGAGTCATACAGACCAGCAAGTAAAACCAAAATTGTTTGTATTGTCTTTTAACGGCAGTATGGATGCGCATGAGGTTGAAGAGTTACGTCAAGAAATTACAGCAGTATTGGCTGTTATTAAACCAGAAGATAAAGTTGTCGTTAAACTGGAAAGCCCTGGTGGTGTCGTCCACGGTTATGGACTTGCAGCATCGCAACTATTACGGTTTAGACAGCGTGATATTCCTTTTACCGCTGTGGTTGATAAAGTTGCTGCCAGTGGTGGTTATATGATGGCATGTACAGCTTCAAAAATTGTCGCTGCACCATTTGCCATTGTGGGCTCAATTGGTGTGGTTGCACAAATTCCTAACTTTAACCGCTTACTTAAAAAACATGATGTGGATATTGAGTTACAAACAGCAGGTGCGTATAAACGTACGTTAACCATGTTTGGAGAAAACACTGAAGAAGGTCGCCAAAAATTTAAACAGGAATTAGAAGAAACTCATATTTTATTTAAAGATTTTGTTAAAGAGTATCGTCCAAACGTGGATATCGAACAAGTTGCCACTGGTGAGCACTGGTTTGCAACGCAAGCCAAAGATAAAGGCTTAGTTGACGAAATTAGTACCAGTGATGATTTTATTTTATCTCACTTAGAATCGCATAAAATTATCGCTGTTAGTTATCAACGTAGACAAAAATTATCAGAAAAAATTTCAAAAAATGTCGTAAAGAGTGTCGAAAAATTATTTTTCAGACAAGGAAATGGGCTGTAATAGCCCTTTTTAAATCTATAATTTACGCGCAATCTTATATCAATATTATGGCGACGCCTCAATTTTTTTTCCAAAACAATTTATTAATCAATTTAGTATTTTTTTAATGAATATTACTTATCATCCTATATTATCTTCTAACGATAGCATTAATTGTTAAAACTGAATATCTATTAATCTAATTGCGATTTAATATAAAGCAATATTCATACAAATTGATGAATATGGCTCCATTCTATTACATATCTTTTTTATGATTCATAAATCACTATGCTTGAGGACAATTATTATGTTTCAATGGCTTTCAAACTGGATTTTAGATGGACTTAAACACTCCCCTGAAATTTTATTATTTTTATCGTTGAGTTTAGGGTATTTAATTGGTGGCATTCGGATGGGAAAATTCCAACTTGGTGGTGTCGCCGGTTCATTACTCGTTGCCGTTGCGTTAAGTGTTTTTGGTGTGACTATTGACGCAGGCGTTAAAGCGATTCTTTTCGCACTGTTTATTTATGCAGTAGGTTATGAAAGTGGTCCTCAGTTTTTCCGCTCACTGGGCGTTAAAACATTACGCGAAATATTCTTAGCATTATTTATTGCAGTTGCTAGTTTTATAACTGTTGTGGTATTAGCTAAAATATTCAATTTAGATAAAGGTCTTGCTGCTGGTTTAGCGGCAGGTGGTTTAACCCAATCTGCTATTATGGGTACGGCTTCTGATGCTTTAAGTCAACTTGGATTAAGTGTCGAAGAGTTAAGAAAAATGCAAGCAAATGTCACCATTGGCTATGCGGTAACTTATATATTTGGTTCACTAGGTGCCATTATTGTGTGCGTTAATATTTTGCCAAAAATCATGGGGAAAGATATCGCCGATGATGCAATTAAAGCACAAGCTGAACAGCTTCATGGATCACTTTTATTGGGGGCTGATCAAAATCTAGCTTTATCAGATATTAGTGGTCGTTTATATCGTGTTTCAAACAAAATCAATCAAACCGTTGCGCATGTGGAGCAAACTGTTAATGGTATTAGCATTGAGCGTATCAAGCGTGGCAATAACATTATTGAAGCAACACCAGAAACAGTATTAAAGTCGAAAGATATCATTCTAGTTGTTGGTCACCGTGATGCAATGATTAAAGCGCATGATCTACTTGGTACCGAAGTTAATTCAGCATCAGGTATGGACGTTGTGATGAACAAGCTAGATGTTGAAATGCGTAACAACAAGTATGTAGGACAAAATCTTACACAAGTGCTCACTTCTGACGAAGTCATGAAATTAAAACATGGTATCTATCTTGTGGCTATTCATCGTGATGGTCAATCTCTTCCCCTTAATAATGATATCTATTTAAAACTAGGTGATGTTATTACCATTTATGGTGCTGATGGTGATCTTCGTCGAGTGGTTGATAAAATCGGTGCGCCAATTACTAAAAGTGAAAAAACTGACTGGATATTCCATGGGTTAGGGCTTGTTGTCGGTCTTATTATTGGCTTAGTTGTGATTCGTGTTAGCAATATTCCAATTACTTTAGGTGCAGGCGGTGGTGCGCTTTTATCTGGTTTATTATTTGGTTGGTATCGCTCTGTTCATCAAACTATTGGTAATATTCCAACTGGTGCAGTGCAACTTTTAAAAGACTTTGGCTTAGCAGGTTTTGTTGCTGTTGTGGGTCTCAGTTCAGGTCTTCAAGCGATTAATACTATTAAAGAACAAGGTTTATCCCTATTTCTAATTGGTGTGGTTGTGACCTTATTACCGATGCTGCTTGCCATCTATTTTGGTAAATATGTGCTTGGCTATAAAAATGCAGCAGTATTTGCTGGTGCGTTAGCTGGAGCACGTAGCGCTAATCCTGCTTTTGGTGAAGTGCTTAATAAAGCTGGCAACTCAACACCAACTAATTCTTTTGCTATTACTTATGCTTTAGCTAATGTCTTCCTAACTTTATTAGGTCCATTAGTTGTTGCTTTTGTTTAATTGATATATCAAATTAAGGATACAAATGTATGAAAAACAATACACAATACAGTCAATATGCTAATTTAAGTCCTTTTGAATTGAAAGATAACTTAATTAAACTGGCACAAAGTCATACTGATCGCGTAATGTTAAATGCAGGAAGAGGCAATCCTAACTTCCTTGCGACTTGGCCTCGACAAGCCTTTTTTCAATTAGGTGTGTTTGCAACTCAAGAATCCGAAATGTCATTTTCATATTTAAATGAAGGCGTTGGGGGTATGCCAATCAAAGATGGATTAACAGGACGCTTTGAACATTTTATTTGTCAAAACTATAACACTCCTGGGGTTGCCTTTTTAGGTAAAGCTTTTTCTTATATTCGTGACCAACTTGGGCTGGACGAAAATGCTTTTTTACAAGAGATGGTAGAAGGTATTTTGGGATGCAATTACCCAGTACCTGACAGAATGCTACATTTTAGTGAAGATGTGGTTAAAGCCTATATTTTACAACAAATGGGCGCTCAATATCTGGATCGTGATAACATCGATTTATTTGCCGTTGAAGGTGGCACAGCTGCCATGGCTTATATTTTTAATTCAATGAAAGAAAACGGTTTAATCCAAAAAGGCGATAAAATTGCTATTGGTGCGCCAATATTTACGCCTTATCTTGAGATTCCCGAACTCAATGACTATCAACTAGTTGAGGTGTTAATCAATTCTGATCCTAATGCAAATTGGCAGTACCCTGAGTCAGAATTGCGTAAATTAGAAGATCCATCAATTAAAGCCTTTTTCGTTGTTAATCCATCTAACCCGCCATCAGTTAAAATTGATGATAAAAGTCTAAAAATTATTGCTGATATTGTTAAAAAACGCCCTGATTTGATTATTCTGACCGATGACGTTTATGGTACATTTGCGGATGATTTTCAATCTTTATTTGCAATATGCCCACAAAATACCATTTTAGTTTATTCATTTTCTAAATATTTTGGTGCGACTGGTTGGCGTTTAGGTGTCATTGCCACAGCTCGCGATAATGTTATCGACAAAACAATTAAAGCATTACCAAACAAAACTAAACAGATCTTAAATAAACGCTATAGCTCAATTGTTACTGATCCAGAAAACCTAAAATTTATTGACCGACTAGTGGCTGACAGCCGTGCGGTTGCATTAAATCATACTGCCGGTCTTTCAACACCACAACAAGTACAAATGGTTTTATTTGCATTATGCGAAATGATGGATAGCGATCAAAGTTATAAATCTGCATTAAAATCACTAATCCGACGCCGTGCAGCATCACTTTATCAACATTTAGGTCTTAAACATCAAACCGATGAAAATAGTGTAGATTACTATACGCTAGTGGATCTTGAACATATTTGTCGAGAATTATATGACGATAATTTTGCAAAATGGATCCTAAAAAATAAAAATCCATCTGAAATGTTATTTAGAATTGCTGATGAAGCAGGGGTTGTATTATTACCAGGTAAAGGCTTTGCCGTACAGCATCCATCAGCTCGAGCTTCGTTAGCTAATTTAAATGAGTACCAATATGCCGCAATTGGTTTATCAATGCGCAAATTGGCAGAAGAATATTATGATGAGTATAAAGCTAAGAATAAATAGTTAATTAGTTAATCTAATAAGTCAACTCAAAAACCCTTAAAAACATAGGGTTTTTGAGTAAGGGTATTGTACACATTATCTACTCGTATTTTGAGTGGATAACCATGATATTCAGGCAGTTTATCCAGATAACGGGTAATTCTGCTAGCTGGCAAGCTGACCGCAATATCAATGCCTAGCGCCTCACGATTAAAGTAATCGATGACATTGAAAGTTCTAAACCGGCGTTGATTGCGACTGCTGTCACTCATAAAATCCATTGGTCAGCATTTACCTAGCTTATATTATGGAGAATTTTCTACTTTTTTGCTGTACTATTTTAGGGGATAGTTACAATAAAAGTTTCTTCAAATGCAGAAAAATTTGTATAGAGCTATTCATTTTCATGAATCGTAGTGGCAGTGCCTTCATTATTTATTTAATATATGCAGGGATAGTTCATTCCATTTTCTATAAGAACAAAGGTTTCATCTAATACATCATAAAATGGTGCAGAGTCCTTTTTATCTTTCCATATATCATAGGCAGCACTATATACAAACTCTAATAGAGTCGATAATATCATCGGTCTCATATCATGCAAATGGTTTACCCCTAATTTTTTTGCAATTAATTCGGTAAGGAGTTGTTTTTTGGATTGTAATATTTCATTATTTTTTGCACGAATCGACGGATGATTCCGAATTAGATCTCTTAGTGTTTTAAATCTATTTGGATCTATTCCGTAAGCTCCCTCTTCACAGCATTTGGTTACATTTACCGATGATTTTCGTAATGCAAGTAATATGGATTCAGTTGCGGGTCTAAACTCCAAAGATGTGATAATTTCATCATATTCGACTAGCTGATAATCTAGAACCACATCCTCTTTACAGGAAAAATAACGAAAAAACGTCCTAGATGATACATCAGCAAGATCTGCGATATCATTTATGGTGGTATTATCAAATCCTTTTTGTACAAATAACTTGAATGCGGCTTCAACTAGCTCTTCTCGCATTTTTATTTTTTTTCTTTCTCGAAGAGAGTCGTTTGTTTTTATCACGTATTAATGCTCCACTAAAATTTAAATTGAGTACTTCATTCTTATATGTCATACCTTTTAGTTACAGACTCTAACAGTATAAAGCTATATTAGATATGTAAGAAAATCTAAGTATTTTACTAATTATTCTTGTCAAGCAGCAATACTTTTCATATACTCAACGCGTCACTTGATGACAAATTACATAAATAGACAATTGTCACTTAGTGATAGATTTCACAAAATGCCACTTTAATTGTAATTATCTTACTTGTATGGCTTTATGTATAACAATTTGGGTTTTTAACATAATTAAAAGGACCGTTGATATGGAATATATACCATTTAAAATTAATTACTCATTCCCCAAAAAAGATGAGTTATTCTCAAATATACCAAATTGGAAAATTGATTGCTCTCGAGCAGTATTATTAATTCATGATATGCAACATTTTTTCTAAATTTTTTTGAAAATGAAACTAAATAATATGAACGAGAATTTAGAATCAATTCTTTCAGATCATCGCACTCCATTTGCTATTGTTTATAGACCGAAATTAGACAACAACACAGTCGACGTATTTACTGGCAATTTTGCAACTTACGACACACTTGACGATATTTCGTTTGATTCTTTCAATTATAAACAAAATAAACTACATGATGTATTAGCATTAATCCCATTTAAACAAATTAAAGAGATCGGAGCTAGTTTTGTTTTAAAGAGAACATATTTCGCTACTATCAAAGACTATAGTATCAAAAAAGCTCTATCTATATTTAAAAAAAGCTTACTCAATATTCTTATTGATAATCAAGAATTAACTTTTACAAAAAATACTTTATCAGCTTAGGATAATTAATTATGACAGAAAAAAATCAAGATAGTTCAAGTGTTAACTCGAAAGCAGATAAAAAAGCATGGTTTGGGTTAATAACTATATTAGCGTTAGTACTTTTGGTTTCAATGGATGGTTCTGTACTATATTTGGCTATGCCAAAGATTACATCTTCAATTTTACCTACAGCCGATCAGTCATTATGGATATTAGATATTTATGGATTTATTGTTGGCTCTTTATTAGTCGTATTTGGAAACATAGGAGATCATTATGGAAGACTACGATTAATTATATTTGGCTCAATAACTTTTGGTGTTGGTTCAATTTGTGCAGCATTTTCATCAAGTCCAGAAATGTTAATTATTAGTCGAGCGATTATGGGGCTAGGAGGAGCTACATTACTGCCATCAGGGCTTGCTATTCTAAGTAACTTATTTTTGAACCCAAAGCAGCTTGCACAAGCAATTGGAATATTTGCTGCTACATTTGCTGGGGGATTTGCCATTGGACCAATAATAGGTGGACTTCTTCTAAGTAAATTTGACTGGGGAGTTGTATTTTTTATTAATATCCCAGTAATTATTTTATTTTTGATCTTTTCTCCTATTTTTCTAAAAGAAGTTAAGCAAGTAAACTATGGAAAGATAGACATATTAAGTTTAGTTTTATCATTTGCAGGAATTTTATTATTCACTTATTCCATAAAAAACGCCGCAGCCTATGGTATATCTACTTTACAAATCACAATTGGTTTGATTGGTATCATAAGTTTAATTTGGTTTGTCAGAAGACAAAATCATATTAAATATCCACTGTTGAATGTATCTTTATTTAAAGATCGTGTTTTTTCAATCGCGATTGCTACAGGATTATTATCCTTGGTCGTATGGTCTGCTTCGGGCTATTTAACGGGTATTTATCTTCAATCTGTTCTAGGATTTGACGTTTTTACAGCTGCATTATTTGCTCTACCTGGTGCGTTTGTATTAATCATTACTTGTATCGTAACAAATAAAATAGCTGATCGTATTGGTAAAAAGAGTTCTCTAGTCATGACTCATTTTTTCCTTAGCTTGGGAGTAGCTATTCTATTGTTTGCAAATACAGAACACGGAGTTATTGCAGTAATAATTTCATCTATTATAGCTGGTGTTGGATATGGACTATCTTTTAGCCTAGTCGCAGAGATAGCTATTTCAGCAGTACCTCCTGCTAACGCCGGAGCAGCAGCTTCATTAGCAGAAACAAGTAACGAAATAGGAAATGCATTGGGAATTACTATCTTGGGTTCTTTAGCTGCATTTTACTTTAGGATTGCTGGGCCAAATATTGCTGGAACATTAAATGAAACTCTTGATTATCCGAATTTATCGATTGAACTAATCAATCAGGCAAAGTTTGCTTTTGTTGATGGAATGCACATTGCAATCCTAGCAGCAAGTATATTAACTTTAATTGTCTGCATTTTAGCAATTTGCTGGATTCCTAAATCAATTTCTAAATAAATTTACGAGAGTTATTATGCGTTATCTCATGCACCCTTTCTATCAGCGAACTTGCAACCACCTAGGAGTAGGCAAATCAACCCTAGATAAGTGGATTAGGCAACTAGATCCTAATAAAACCAGCTGTCGCAAGTTAACGGCTGAGCAACAGCGGATTATGGCGTTAGAAAAAGAAATGAAAGAACTGAAAATGGCTAATGACATACTAAAAAGGCGCATGTGTACTTCATCAACAATCCAAGTTGGTGAAGTACGCCTATATGAAAAATCTTCTAACAGCCTAATCCCATTACCAAGATATGTCCGTTGTTTGGAGTCAGTACATCAGGTTATTATACTTGGCTAAAACTACTGGGCTCAATATAATCAAGGGTGATACTGTGTGATTTTGCCCAGTTGGAAAAAACGCCTCCAGTAAATTCAGGTCCATTATCGACCCGTATTTTTAAAGGATAACCATGATATTCAGCTAGCAAGTCCAGATAAAGAGTGATTTTAACCACAGGTGAACTGAACGTAATATCAATACCTAATACTTCTCGGTTAAAGTCATCAATAACGTTGAATGTTCTTAAAGTGAAATAATCCGATCGAACAGCGGATTATCTGTCAAACGATGCGTAACCATGATTAGTGTTTTATTTTTGCAAGTTTGTTTGATCAATCGAATAATTTGTTGTTCTGTTTGTTGATCAAGGCTTTCTGTGGGTTCATCCATTAAAATTAACGGTGAATTATGCAGTAGTGCCCTTGCTATGCCAATTCGGCGAATTTCACCGCCCGATAAAGCGCGACCACCTTGTCCAACTAACAAGTCTAAACCTTGCTCGGTGGTGATTAATTTGTCGAGTTCAACTTGGTGTAATACGTCGATTAGCTGTTGCTCGGTTGCTTGTTGATTGCCTATTAGCAAGTTTTGTCTTAAGGTGTCACTAAAGATAGTGATCACTTGAGGCACCATGGCGATAGCTTGCCGTAGTGTTTTTTCGTCAAGTTGATTAAGTTCAATACCGTTGATATAGATATGACCTGAGTTAGGTTCCCATGTGCGATTAACCAGACTTAATAAGGTCGATTTACCGCAACCTGTTTTACCAACCACAGCAATATGTTCACCTTGTTCTATTGTCAACGAAAAATCTGTTAATACTGCAAAAGGTTGATTGGGATAGCTGAAATTAATTTGCTCAAATTGTAATTTTGCCGAATTTAAATCTATCACTTTGCCTTTAGTAACAAATTGAATATCGGGTGTTTGATTAAAAATAGCTGTTGTGCGTGTGGCAGAAGTGAGTACTTGCCCTAAAAATATAAATGCACTAGGAATTGGCATGAGTATTTCGGCACTTGCAAGACTAACAAATACAAATAAAGCCACTAGAGGAGATAGGGTGTATTGGGTAATTAGCCACAGAACCAGCAATGTTAAAAAGCCTGCAATGAGCAAGACCAATGCACTTGATAGTGCCATTAATGTCGATTGCCTCTGTTGATTATAAAGCCAATTTGATTCAAGTTCATCAAGTTTCGCGCGATAGCGTGGTTGTGCATTAAATAAGATAAGTTCAGCTTGTCCTTGTAGGTAATTAATTAATAATAATCGGTATTCACTTTGTTGTTTAGCCAGTGTTTTACCTAGCTGTTTTCCAGCTTGATAAAAGATAACAGGTACCACAAGTAAGGTGGTTGTAAGGATAATGGTAATGATTAACGCAATGGGTAAGTTTATACTTGCTAACCCTACAAATAAAAAGCCAATGGTAACTAATGCGGTTACAATGGGCGAAAAGAGTTTTAGGTATAAGTGATCAAGTGCATCAATATCGACAATAAAGCGATTAAGCAAGTCTGCTCGTTGGTAATGAGCTAATTGCTGGGTACTTAGTGGTAAAATTTTACGAAAAGCAAGTGTTCTTAAGTAAGCTAAAATCTTAAATGTGGTATTGTGATCCACCAAACGCTCCATATAACGTGAAGCGGTTCGAGTAATGGCTGCCGCTCGCACACCTGCCGCAGGCAACATATAATTAAATGTATATAAACCAGCAACGCCAACAAAAGCGGTAGAGGCTAAAAACCAACCTGATAGGGATAATAAAAATACGCTAGCAAGCAGTGTTAGGATCGATAGCGATAAGCCAAATAAAATTTGCCAAAAATAGTGTTTATAAAGGGCTATATAGGGGCGCAATATGGCTAGCATAAATTCTCCTTAATATCACAATGTAGCTTGCCATTAGCCAATTGCCAGATCTGTGCAAAATTTTGCATATCATCTGTTTGATGAGTAATGGTGATGCTATTGGGCGCTATATGTTGCTTATCCAAATTTTGTACCGTTTGTTTATCTAAGCTCGCAGTTGGTTCATCAAGAATTAGTAATTGGCAAGGTTTAAGCATTGCTCTTGCTAAAGCGATCCGCTGTGCTTGCCCAACCGACAAACGTACTGCATCTTCACCAACTTGGGTTTCAAGACCCTGTGGTAATTTTGCAATAACATCGGTTAATTGGGTTTTGGTTATCACTTCATCAAGTTCTTTTTCAGTGGCATTTTGCTTGCCGAGTAAAATATTATCGCGAATAGAGCTATTTAACAGATAAGGATTTTGACCAATCCAGCTAACGTGTTGTTGCCAGTCATTAATATCTAATTGAGCAAATTCAATACCATTAATTTTTAGTGAGCCTTGATAAGGTAAAAAGCCAAGTAGTACTTGTATTAACGAGGTTTTACCTTCGCCACTTGTACCTATTAAAGCCAATTTAAATGGTGCTTGCAGGCTAAACGATAGCGGACCGACAATCGGTTGTTGTTCGCTAGATAAAACAATTAAATTATTGGCTTCAATAGTTTGTAATGGTTCAGTCAATTTGGTGTTTGCAATATTAGCGTTGGATTGTTCTTGCGGTATTTTTTTACTTAAAAACGTTTCGATATTATCAGCCGCTGCAATTGCTTCGGCTTTGGCATGATAGTAAGTGCCTAAATCGCGTAATGGTTGAAAATACTCAGGGGCTAATATTAGCGCAAAAAAACCAGCAAATAAGGTGACTGTGCCATTGTATGCGCCAAAATTAAATTCGCCTAAATACGAAAAGCCAAAATAAACGGCCACAATGGCGATTGAAATAGAAGTAAAAAACTCCAATACCGCTGAAGATAAAAAAGCTATTTTGAGTACTTGCATGGTTTTAACACGAAACTCTTCAGAGGCGCGAACTATTTCATTGGTCTGCTTTTCGCCTTGGTTAAATAGTCGAATGGTATTGAGTCCTTTTAAACGATCTAAAAAGTGACCGCTTAAATAAGCGAGAGCTTTAAAATGACGGCGGTTGATATCAGCAGCCCCCATACCGACTAAAATCATAAAGATAGGAATCAGAGGTGCTGTGCACAGCAAAATTGCAGCAGCAGCCCAGTTAAATGGGAAAATAGCAATACAGATTAAAATCGGGGCCATGCTTGCCAAGCGCATTTGGGGTAGATAACGGGCAAAAAAGTCATGCAATTTATCAACTTGTTCAATGAGCAACGTGCTCCATGCACCGATCGTGCTTTGATTTAGATAAGCAGGCCCATGTAGCTCAAGTTGATCAATTACATGCTGCCGAATTTGCTGCCGAACTTTTTTGCCTATAGCAAAGTTGATCTTTTCGCGTAGATAGATTAAACCCGCTCGACCGAGTAGTACCGCAATTAATGCACCAAAAAAGGGCAAAATATCCACAAAATGTTGTTGTTCAATAATGATTCTTTGCAAAATTATTGCAAGCAATCCCGCTTGGATAATGATTAATACCGTTAAAATAAAGCCAGTTAAAATTGAAGCTCGCAAATTAGCCTTATGCCTTTTGGCATGCTGTTTTAACCAGCCAAGTAGATAGGTCTGGCGTTTTTTATCTAATGACATAAAGATTTTTACTGCTTATTTTAAGTTATCCAAATAGTGTTCAGCATCTAAAGCTGCCATACAGCCCGTACCGGCTGACGTGATTGCTTGACGATAGATATGATCCATCACATCACCAGCAGCAAAAATTCCCTCGACACTGGTTTGAGTGGCGTTGCCTTGTGTGCCTGATTGTACTTTTATATAGCCCCCATTTAGTTCAAGTTGACCTTCAAATATGGTGGTATTTGGTTTGTGACCAATTGCGATAAATACGCCTAAAACCGATAATTGTTCGGTTATATTGGGATCTTGTGTACTGCGGATCCTAACGCCAGTCACGCCCATATTATCGCCTAGTACTTCGTCGATAATGCGATGCGTATGTAAAATAACTTTACCTTCCTTAATTTTTTGATCCAAGCGATCCATTAATATTTTTTCAGCTCTAAAGCTATCTCGACGGTGAATTAAATGGACTTCGCTAGCTATATTGGCTAAATACAGCGTTTCTTCAACCGCAGTATTACCACCACCCACTACGGCAACTTTTTGATTGCGATAGAAAAAACCATCGCAGGTTGCACACGCAGATACGCCTTTGCTTTTGAATGCTTCTTCTGACGGTAAACCAAGGTATTGTGCTGATGCGCCAGTTGCAATAATAAGGGCATCACAACTATATTCAGTCTCACTACCAAAAAGTTTATAAGGCTTAGAACGAAAATCAACGCGATCGATCTGATCTAAAATAATTTCAGTATTAAATCTTTCGGCATGTTCTTTCATTTTGACCATTAATTCTGGTCCGGTTAAATCAGGTGCACCTGCTGGCCAGTTTTCAAGATCCGTTGTTGTTGTCAGTTGTCCACCTTGTTGCATTCCAGTAATTAACACAGGCGAAAGGTTAGCGCGTGCGGCATAAACAGCTGCGGTATAACCTGCTGGACCAGAACCGAGTATTAATAAACGTGCATGTTTGGTTTTCATTTTAAATCCTTATTTATTTTAAATTTTGGCAACTTTAGACAAAAATAGCGCAATTTATGGCAGTAAGTCTAACATTATCAATCTTTATCGTGCAAAAAAATTGGTTATTGTAGCAATAGGTAATGGCAATATACTTTATTAAGGTTAAATAATCGGGTTATCTTTTCCTTTTCATTTATTTTAAAATTAGTTGTGTTTTTTAAAACGATATTGGTTTTTGTTTTTGCTTTGTAGCGTATAAAATACGTTCCTTTCTTATTCTTAAATTCCTTTTTCTATTATCTGATAATGTATTTTTGCTTATCGATTTATTTGACATCCTAACAAAGCGGGGGAGATGCTATGAATAATCCTTCAAAAGAAAGTGTAGAAGCAGTACTTACAAAAATTAATTGGGCGCAAGAGATTTTAAATTCGGTACAACAAAATGTCAGCGATCCTCAGATTGGTAATATTTTATCTGGAATTGCTTTTATTATGGACTCAGCTTCTGCTGATGCCGAAGCGCTCTATCAATCAATTGAATAATAACTTGGCCTGTTTTTTATTTATATCCACCTTCATTCGCCATGTGGCGATTGAAGGTAGCAAATTGTTAAATTTGTTTAGTGATTATCAGTGAGATATGTCGTTAAATCAGCAAGTGGCCAACGTATATGCGCTACTGGTTCATTGATTCGATAACCAAAAGCTAAACAAAGCCCTACCCCAAATGATTCTTCACCAATTTGTGGAATATGTTTTTCTAGTATTTTTATCACTTTATCGTGATCGAATCCACCAATAGCACATGAATCAATACCGCGAAATGCCGCTGCAGTCATCATATTGGCACAAGCGATGTAGTCTTGCATTTCTGACCAGTGATTGATAGTTAACCCATCAGCAAGCCCCTGTTCGCAAAAATTGATAAATGCTTGGCAGGCAATATCAATAGACGTTTGATTATTTGGATCGGGTAAAGTGCGCGCAATTGCTCGTCGTAAATAATCGCTCTGTAATGCAAAATTATTCGCTTTTCGATAAAGCACAATCACAAAATGTGAACAACTGGTAACTTGTTCTTGATTGTAGCAAACATTACGTAATTCTGCTTTTATTTTGCTACTGTCAACAACCACAAAATGCCATGGCTCCATGCCAAATGATGAAGGAGATTGCCGACCTGCTTCTAAAATGTATTGAATATCATCATTTGTAATTTTTTTTGTATCATCAAATTTTTTACATGCATGTCTAAAGTCGAATGCTTGGGTTAACTTATCCATATTTTCTCCTAAGATTTGATATTCCATGGGGCAACTTTAAATAATAATAGCATACCTGGAATAGCAAGAATCGTACATAAACTAAAAAATGTTGTCCATCCCAAATATTCAACCATAATACCTGTTGTAGCATTAATTAATGTTCTTGGGACAGATGCAATACTTGTAAATAAAGCAAATTGGGTTGCGGTATAAAGGGGATTGGTTGTTTTTGCAATAAACGCAACAAAAGCGGCTGAGCCAAGACCAACGCCAAGTGATTCAAAACCAATTACTATGGCTAATAACGTTTTTTGGGATGTCCCAATGACAGTAAAAGGGCCTTCTATTGAAAGCCAAGCAAAACCTAAAATTGAAATAACTTGTACAATGCCAAAATACCATAGTGCGCGGTTTATGCCTATTTTGATCATCAAAATCCCCCCCATTAATGCACCAAATACGCTTGGCCATAACGAGGCGTTTTTAGCAATCCAACCAATGTCCGGCCGGCTATAACCCATTTGCAAATAAAAAGGCGTGGCTAAAGAGGTTGCCATACTATCGCCTAATTTATATAAAAAAATAAATGCTAAAATTAATATGGCTGTTTTAAGTCCATTTCGAGTAATAAATTCATTAAATGGTTTAATGATGATATCTTCAATATGGTGCTTTTTGGGTGATAGGTTAATTGGTTCTTTTACTAGTAGAGTCATAATAATAGCAGGTAACATAAATAGTGCGGTCACTATAAAAACACTATTCCACGGTAGGGTATTTGATAATATCAGTGATAATGATCCCGGTACTAAACCTGCAACGCGATAGGCGTTAGTGTGAATGCTATTACCAAGTCCTAATTCTTTATCAAGCAATAATTCCCGTCTAAATGCATCAAGAGCGACATCTTGCGTGGCTGAAAATAGCGCAATAATGAAGCAAATGGCAGCGATTAACCAAATATTTAACGAGGGAGAAAAAAATCCCAATATCGCAATTGAAAATATGAGTATAACCTGAGAAACCAACATCCAACCACGTCGCCTCCCTAAATTAAAAAGCGAAATGTTATCCATAAAGGGAGACCAGATAAATTTCAAAATATAGGGCGTTTGTGTTAATGAAAAAGCACCAATCGTTTTGATATTTACACCATCACTTTCTAACCAAGCAGGTAATAGTTGTAATAATAAATAAAAAGGCAGCCCAGAGGCGAACCCGGTAAAAATACAGATTAGCATTTTAGTAGTAAAAATCGTTTTTAAAAGTGAATTTTGCACATTATTCATTATTTAACTTTATTGGTTAGTTTTTTAGCAAAGTGTTATCATACCATACAACATATTAAAAATAATTCTGCAAGCTAATATAAACCGTTTATCTACAGTCATATTTTCAACATAAGAAAAGTTATATTGCAAATATGTTAAAAGCTAAAAATTTATTATTTTAGTTAGGCTTTGTTAAAAAGTTTCAGGAAACTATGTGTTTCAGTATAAAATTAACGCCAATAACCAGTTAAAAAATTAACTAATTACCATTAAGAGGGGTTCAGTAGGATGAAAAGTTCAATTAAAGTTGCTGTTTTTAGCAGTAAGCATTACGACAAAGAACATTTAGACATCGCGAATAAAAAATTTGGTTTTGATATCGAATATTATGAGCATAAATTAAGTCATAAAACAGTTGTTACTGCCCAAGGGTATAATGCGGTTTGTGCATTTGTTAATGATGAAGTAGATAAAAAAGTGCTACAAAAATTAGCAGGCTATGGCATTAAAATTTTAGCACTTCGCTGCGCTGGGTTTGATAATGTTGATTTAGCCGAAGCTGAAAAATTGGGCATTACTGTTGTTCGTGTCCCTGCTTATTCGCCTGAAGCTGTTGCTGAACATGCAGTGGCTTTGATGATGACGCTAAATAGAAGGACGCATAAGGCCTATCAGCGCACTCGTGATGCTAATTTTTCGTTAGAGGGATTAACTGGATTTAATATGCATAATCGTATCGCTGGTGTTATTGGTACTGGCAAAATTGGTCAAGCAGTTATTCGTATCTTGAAAGGTTTTGGTATGCATATCCTTGCTTACGATCCTTATCCTACAGATATTGCAGTTGAGTTAGGAGCTCAATATGTTGAGCTAGATGAGTTATATGCAAAATCAGATGTTATTACGTTACATTGCCCAATGACGCCTGAAAATTATCACTTACTGAATAAAGAGTCTTTCCAAAAGATGAAAGACGGTGTGATGATTATCAATACCAGCCGAGGGGCATTACTTGACGCAACAGCGGCTATTGATGCATTAAAACAATCAAAAATAGGCGCTTTGGGGATGGATGTTTATGAAAATGAGCGTGATCTATTCTTTGAAGACAAATCTAACGATGTTATTTTAGATGATGTATTCCGTCGTTTGTCTTCTTGTCATAATGTTATTTTTACTGGTCATCAAGCGTTTTTAACACAGGAAGCATTATTGAATATTTCTGATACCACTTTAAACAATATTAAGCAGGTTGCGGAAGGTCAATCATGTCCAAATATTGTTAAATAACAAGAAATATCTTATGATGTTGTCGATTTTTTAATTACTTAAGATATGGATTTTTTATGCAGCGTATTATCATTTTTATTAGCATAATTTTATTGCTTGCAGCTTGTAGTAGTCGTAGATCTTCAACATCACCCATGAAAGAACACCGCGGACATACCAATGTTAAAGGTGGTGTTTATCTTGAAAAAGATCACAATCAATCTAAAATCGCCAGTCCTCCGTTAGCGGTAGATAAAGAAAAATTTATCGATAGAATGGCCAGTAAACATGGTTTTAATCGTCAACAGCTTCGCAATGTGCTTGCGCAAACCAATAAACTTGATTGGGTTATTAATTTAATGGATAAACAAGCACCAAAAGCCGGCTCATCAACGATGCCGAATGGCGCTTGGATTCGATATAAAAATAAATTTATTACACCGAGCAATCTTCCTCGTGGGGTCGATTTTTGGAACCAATACGAAAAAGAATTACAACGTGCTTATAATGAATATGGTGTACCGCCAGAAATTATTGTAGGCATTATTGGTGTTGAAACAGGCTGGGGTAGGGTAATGGGTAAAACTAAAGTGATTGATGCTCTGTCGACACTTGCCTTTGACTATCCAAGACGGGCGCAATATTTTTCTAACGAATTAGAAGATTTTTTAGTTATGTGTCTTGATGAAGGTGTAGATCCATTTGATTTAAATGGATCGTTTGCTGGGGCAATGGGATATGGTCAATTTATGCCGTCGGCATTTAGACGTCACGCTGTTGATTTTAATCACGATGGGCATATTGATTTATGGGATCCGGTTGATGCCATTGGTAGTGTAGCTAACTACTTTAAATCATATGGTTGGCAACGTGGTAAAAAGGTGGCAGTAATGGCTGATGGTCAAGCTCTATCACTTGATACTGGTTTTAGCACTAAATACTCAATTGAAACACTAGCTAACGCTGGGTTAAAACCACAAAGTTCATTAGATGGGCATACTCAGGTGAGTCTATTGCGTCTGGATGTGGGCGATCGTTACCAATTCTGGTATGGATTACCGAACTTTTATACTATCACTCGTTATAACCATAGTTCGCATTATGCAATGGCTGTTTGGCAATTAGGACTGGCCGTTAAAGAGGCAAGATAGTCATTGATACTTGGTATCAAGATTTATGAGGTCACTTTTGTGGCCTTTTTTATATCCAACAATGTTTAAGACATGATTAATTTGATTGCAAGCAATAATAAAAATAGACCAAAAAATCTGATTAATTTTTTAATTGATAATTTCTGCGCAATTTGCACGCCCACTTTGGCCATGGGGATACTTGCTAGCATAATCACTAAGGCTGCAGGTAAATAAATAAAACCTAAACAGTAGTTTGGTAATTGTGGATTATTCCAACCGGCGATGATATAGCCAATGGCACCACCAATGGCAACTGGTACAGTGAAAGCGGCAGAGGTTCCAATGGCTTTACGCATATCAATCCCACATCGTTGCAAAAATGGCACAACTAAAACGCCGCCACCAACGCCTACAAGGGCAGAAAAAGTGCCAATGAAAATACCAGCAAATACAAAAATAGTATTACTTAAGGAAACTGTTTTACTAACCTGATTTTTTGAATTTCGCTCTGTCTGTAAAATAAATTTAAAACTCACATAGATAAGAAAAATAATAAATATCCATTTTAACCAATTACCCGGAATATAAGGTGTTATATACGAACCACCCAAAGTGCCAATGATGCAACCTAAAATCATTCTTTTAAGAATATCCCATTGAATATTATTGTTTTTATTATAAATGTAGCTTGAAGATAAACTCGTGCCAATGATGGTGGCTAATGATGTTGCAATAGCAATATGGTTAACCCAAGGATCGCCTTGCTTAAAGTAATTGAAGGTAAAAATTAAAGAAGGTACGATTAATGCGCCACCACCAACACCAAACATACCGGCCAATAATCCTGCAGCTGCGCCAATACTAAGAAAGATGACAAACTCAAAAATCATATTCAATCCTTAAAATAGTGGTAAAGAGAACAACTTGGCTATTTGTTCGTTAAATGAAAATTAAGGCTAGATAATTGATTCTAATTATATTTACAAAGATGTTTGTTGCAAATAATTTGGTTATTCTACCTGAGATACTTACAATAACCTAATGAATCTATTTACAAATAAATCAAAATTATTATCAAGTTTAATCACAAAGTAATAGGTCAAAAGATGACAGAATGCTTAAAAAAGCTTATGTTATTGCGTAAATTGTAATGAATGAAAAGTTTAAAGATAAATTGAAAGGAGCGAATAATGAAAGATCGTTTAAAGTGGATTGATGATTTTGGTTTTTTGGGCGAAACTGCAAGTGGGCATTCATTAGTGATGGATGGCGGTATTGAACATGGCGGTCGCAATCGTGGCGCTCGTCCTATGGAACTTTTGTTACATGGTGCAGCAGGTTGTATGGCTTACGATATTATCGCTATTTTAAAAAATAATAAAAAAGATGTTCGAGATCTTTGGATAGAGATTGATAAAACTCAAGCCGAATCTTCTCCTAAAGTTTATACATCAATTAATTTTCATATAGTGATTACTGGTATTAATGTCGATAGCGAGGCAGTTGAAAAAGCGGTGAAACTTGCTTCAGAAAAATATTGTAGTGCCTCTATCATGTTAGGTAAGACCGCAAAAATGTCGTATACCTATGAAGTGAGAGAGCATCACTAAATATCTTCTTATAACAAATAATTATAACTTAATAACAAGCTGATCTTAGTACGTTTTTTATGAATCATTTAACATTCTACTTTATTGATGATTATGATACGAAAACGATTATGCAACAGTTAAGTAAAAATATGCGGTTCCGAGATTTGGTTATACTGGGATTGCTTTTTATTGGTCCAGCAGCACCTATTGGATTATTTGGCGTTTTAGATGCGATAAGTGATGGTGCGGTTGCTTTAGTTTATATAGTAGCCACTTTGGTGATGGCATTTACTGCATTTTCTTATGCTAGAATGGCAAATGCACTGCCGCATGCGGGCGCCGTTTACGCTTATTGCTCTATTGGTATCCATCCTAATGCTGGATTTTTAGTCGGCTGGTTGTTACTACTTGATTATATGTTTATTCCGGCTGTTGCTTACTTATTTAGTGGCATATCGTTCAATGCCTTGGTCCCCGAAGTACCAATATGGGTATGGACTTGTGTGGCTGTTATGTTAACTACCACGCTGAATTTAATGGGTGCCAAAAAATCGGCCAAAATCACGTTGATCATACTAATATTTGAAATTATTGTCCTGCTTGCTGTGTTAGCTACTGGTATGTGGATAATAATAACCAGTGAGAATAGCAAAGATTGGTTGCAACCTTTTGTTGGAGGTAATTTATTCAGTTGGAGCAATCTATTTAATGCAGTGTCTATTGCTGTACTATCTTATTTAGGATTTGATGCTATTGCTACTTTTTCTGAAGAAAATAGCGGCCACCATAATTTAGTCAGTAAAGCGATTATGAGCTGTTTAATTTTAGCCGGTTGTTTATTTGTGGTACAAATTTATGTTGGAGCTTTACTTAATCCTTATAGCTCAGACTATTTGCGTAGTCATCCCGAACTACAAGGTAAAGCTTACTATAATATTGTTAATCAACAAATTAACTTATGGTTAGGATGGGCACTAAGTTTAATGAAAGCCATTGGTGCATCATTTGCTGCAATGGTTGGACAAGCCGCAGCAAGTCGCCTTTTATTTAGTATGGGGCGTGATAAGCGTTTACCTCCAGTTTTTGCTAAAGTGGGTAAAAAAAACGGTGTGCCGACAATGGCTATTTTATTTGCTGCTTTATTTAATTTATGTTTAGTAGTTATTGCTGCGAATAATGCAAAAGGGTTACCAACGTTAGTGTCATTTGTTGATATTGGCGCATTAACTGCATTTATTATGTTACATTTATCTGTCATCGGTTATTTTAAGTTCAAAAAAGGCAGCAAAGGCTGGCTTTCATGGATTTTAGATATTTTTATGCCTATTATTGGTATTGTTGTGCTATTACCTGTATTATTTCATATTGATAATGATGCAAAAATGGTCGGCATTATTTGGTTAGCGATAGGTGTGATTATGCTCTATTTAAACAAAGATCGAGCGCAATTACGATGGTTAGAAAGAAATAAATTCAATTAATTTATTGAAAGCTTATGATATCATTGATTAATTATTAATGTTTTACTATTTTATTTTTGTATTATAACAAAATGCTATCAGAAATATTACGTGGCGCTTTAATTTCAGCCAGTCTAATTATTGCTATTGGTGCTCAAAATTTATTTGTGCTCAAGCAAGGGTTATTAAAAAATCATATCTTTTGTGTGTCGGCAATTTGTTTTATCTGTGATTTTGCTTTGATGTCCGTGGGTATTTTTGGGGTAGGTACCTTTATTGGTAGCAATCCTTTAATTACTAATATACTCGCGATATTAGGGGCGGTTTTTTTAGTTTGGTATGGTTTTTGTGCGTTTAAAAGTGCAATTAAAGGCACAAGTAGTATGCAAATCGAATCACAAGTTCCTAACAATAACAACTTATTAAAAGTTGTACTAGCAACTTTGGCGATCACACTGCTCAATCCTCATGTCTATTTAGATACTGTTGTTATAGTGGGAGGAATTGCTGGCACGTTAACCAGTGAACAAAAACTCGCTTTTTTGATTGGTGCGGTTTGCGTTTCATTCATCTGGTTTTTTAGTATTGGTTATGGGGCAAGATTACTCACACCGTTATTTAGACAAAAAAGAATGTGGATTATATTGGATTGCATTGTTGGTACTGTAATGTTCTATATCGCTTACCGATTAATTATTTATGTGATTTATAAAAATTAAACAAAAAGTTGTAAGTTAGTCATGTATGTTACTGATAAAAGATAGTGTATGTTTCGACTGATTTTTAATTCGCGCTGAAGTGTATTGCGATAAAAAACATTAATTTATCATTAGTTATTAAATAACATATCAATTAAGAATGTGACTTTTATCACAATTACATCAACAAATTAAAAGATAGCATATCTTCTTTATCTTATTAATGTTAGTTTACATGGAATAAATTTGGATTGTTACTGTATCGTCAATTGACGATACAGGCAAAACCTAAACATTTTGGTTAACAAAGTGTTTAGGTTTTTTTTTGTTTTGTATAAAGGCAAAAAAGGCGAGGCGTTAATTCGCTATAGCAACAAATCAACTATTTTAAGAATTTAATATTAATAATAAATGTGTCATAGGTGACTTAAGGATAAAAAGATGAAAAGTAAGATTTTAAAACCAGCGCTATTAATTAGTGCTGTTCTAACAACAAGCCCGTTATTTGCTATTGACCAAGTCAAACTTGAAAGTCATCAATTAAAAAAAATTATTGTTGATAACCTTGAATTTAAGGATATGGATAAAGATGGACAACTAACTCCTTATGAGGATTGGCGTTTATCACCACAACAACGTGCGCAGGATCTGCTTTCAAGAATGTCATTAGAAGAAAAAGCAGGGATAATGATGCATGGTAATGCGCCGAGTTTAAATAATGATATTGGGCGTGGTGATAAGTACGATTTTGAAAAACTGACCGCTTTAATTTTGAATGATAAGGTTAATAGCTTTATTACCCGATTAGAGGTTAATCCTAAGGATTTTGCAGAGCAAAATAATCAATTACAACAAATAGCTGAATCCTCTCGTTTATCCATCCCATTAACGATCAGCGTTGATCCTAGAAATACGTTTTATTATGGCAATGAATTAGGCATAAAAAGTGGTTTTAGCCAGTGGCCTGGCACTTTAGGAATGGCGGCTATTGGTCACGAAAAAGATATTAATGAATATGGCAATATAATTCGACAAGAGTATAGATCATTAGGGATAACACAAGCATTATCACCAATGGCAGATTTGGGTACTGAACCTCGTTGGGCTCGCTTTGAAGGTACATTTGGTGAAAATCCTGAACTAAGTAAAAAGATGGTTAGAGGTTATATCTCAGGAATGCAAGGTAAAGATGGTTTAAATTCACAAAGTATCGCCGCCGTTGTTAAACATTGGGTGGGATATGGCGCTGCCGAAAATGGTTTTGATAGTCATAGCGCTTATGGTAAATATGCACTTTTTACACAAAAAGATAGTTTGAAAGAGCATATTATTCCATTTACTGGCGCTTTTGAAGCAGATGTTGCTGGTGTCATGCCGACTTATTCAATATTGAAAAATGCTCAAATAAATAATCATAAACTTGATGCTGTTGGTGGTGGATTTAATTCGTTTTTATTAAAAGATTTATTACGTGACACCTATAAATTTAAAGGTGTTATCATGAGTGATTGGAATATTACGAGTGATTGTAATGAAGTTTGTGTCAATGGCACACCTTTAGGTGTTAAACCCAAAGTAGAAGGAATGCCATGGGGGGTTGAAGATCTGACCAAAGAGCAACGTTTTATTAAAGCTATTCAAGCAGGAGTTCAACAATTTGGTGGTGTTAGTGATAGCTCAATTATTGTAACCGCTGTTAAAAACAAAAAAATTGCGGAAAAAGACATCGATAACGCAGTATTGGCTATTTTGATGCAAAAGTTTTCTTTAGGGCAATTTGAAACACCATATGTTGATCTAAGCAAAACAAGTTTTGTTGGCAATAAAGATTTTCAAAAAGTGGCGAATCAAGCTCAATATAATTCGCTGGTATTACTTGAAAATACACAAAAAACGTTACCATTAAATCCTACTAATAAAATCTATCTACATGGTTTTTTGCCAGGTACTAAAAGTCTTTTAAAGAATAAAGTTAATATTGTTGATGATTTAGATCAAGCTGATGTCGTTGTCGTTCGAATAAATGCGCCTTATGAACAAAACCATAAAGGTTACTTTTTTGGTTTAGAACATCATGAAGGATCATTAGCATTTCCATCTAATGATAAAAATATTGAATTTATCGCACAAGCAAGTAAAAAGCATCCCGTCGTAGTTACCGTTTATTTAGATAGACCGGCTGTTCTTACGGTTTTAAAACAATATGCTAGTGCGATTATTGCTAATTTTGGGGTCAATGATGAGGTGCTATTTGATCGATTACTTGATAACAAGCCTTATTTAGCTAAAATGCCATTTTCATTACCCGATTCAATGGATAGCGTGCAACAGCAAGCGTCAGATTTACCAAACGAAATGAAAGCACTCTATCCACTTGGTTATGGTTTAACGCATTAATTATATATTTTAGCTCAGACTTAACCTGACAATTACTCATTATTCATCGGGTTTCATGTTAGCAACGTGTGTCCGATGAGTAAAATAAAGTCTCTAGTTGCTTTTCTATGACTGGTCATTTTGCGCCGAACACAGTTTACCAAGTGTTTTTATTGTGTGCATATCTGGCGCAATTAATCTGTTTTTTAGGCGTATACTTCCGTTAAAGTCGCCTTGGATAGCTATCTTATGCGCATAAGGAAATTGAGTATTGACTTTCTATTTCATCATGATTTATGTGCAAAGCGTTATTTTTTAAAACTACTTGTTTAAAATGGGGGCTACTCATCTTGCTTTATTGTTTTTTATGATTTATTTCCTGAAAGGTAAGTTCACCACTTTACTCATAGTGTTTTTTACAGAGGTAATGGCTATCAAGGCTTATAGCCCATCATCCATCCCCCCATCTTGAAAACTTCCCAGCTTTAATTGTTTTACTAAAGAATATTTTTGACATGTTTGCAAGCCTCTTGGTAGTTATTTTGGCAAGCTTGTTGAAAGTAATGTTTTGCTGTATAAATATCTTTTGCGACCCCTAATCCTTGTTGATAGATAATACCTAGATTGTATTGGGAATTGGCATGGTTTTGCTCAGCGGCAAGCTGAAACCATACCCTAGCTTTGGTATAATCTTTTTCAAACCACGAACCATTATAATATAACCAACCTAAGCTATATTGTGCTTCAGGATTTCCGCTTTGTGCAGATTGAGTATCTAATTCTACACCTTTGGCAAAATCTTTTTTTAATCCGCCTAATCCATTGTAATACATATTTGCTAAATTATGCAGTGCATACATGTTTCCTTGCTTGGCTGCTTGTTCATATAGTTGTCTAGCTTTGGTATAGCTCTTTTTAACAACAATTCCACTATAATAAAAACCACCCAGATTATTTTGAGCTTCTTTGTTACCTAATTGCACCGCTTTTTCGTAAAAATCTTTCGCCTTAACATAGTTTTGACTAATAGTATTATTATCTGAATTTTGTTCAATTCCTTTGCGATAATGTTTTTTTTCTGCAAATTCGTAAAGTGCCCCTAGACTGAATAGGCCTAAAGCATAACCACTTGAAGCTGCTTTTTCATAAAGTTGCTTTGCTTTAAGTAGATCTTTCTTCACACCGATACCATAATTATACATGTAGCCTAAATTCACTTGTGCATCGGCGTAATTTTGATTAGCCGACTTTTGGTACCACTCAATAGCTTTAGCATAATCTTGTTTAACGTTTTGGCCATACTGGTACATATAACCTAAGTGGTTTTGCGCTTCGGCACTATTTTGTTCAGTCGCTTTTTTATATTCAGCATCAAAGTTATATTTTGTATTTTGTGTTGCAAAAATGGGCGTATTTATCGATATAAACAAAAATATTAATAATAGTAATCTTTTCATGTCATTGCCTTTGTTTGAGGTGAACACATTATGTTTTAATTAAAGAATGTTTTTGACATGTTTGCAAGCCTCTTTGCAGTTATTTTGACAAGCTTGCTGAAAGCAAAGCTTGGGGGGTGTGGATATTATTTTATCTTTGATTTTGATTGAAAAGATTATTTGATACTCGGCCAATTGCCTTACCCAATATCGATGAAGAGCGTTAAATAGCAGGCTTTTGTTTTGCAATAGAATAAGAAATCATTACATCTATTGGATTATGCTTTAACTTATTTGATCAATTGAACTATTTTATTATCGTGATTTTAATGATGATAATAGAATAAAATAGCATTCCGTCATTTATTTAATATTAATCACAACCGCAATCATTATTATTAGCTTGCTTTTTCTTGGCTTGTTGTTTGGCTACAATAGCATTAACCTTTTTTGTTACAACAGCTAAATGATCTTTTGCATCAGAATAGTTTTGTTCAGCAGCCTTAGCAAACCATTGTTTGGCTTTAAAATAGTTCTGTTTGACGCCAGTCCCATGGTAATAGAGCGTTGCTAACGTATATTGCGCAACAGCATCTCCTTTTTTAGCCGCTTTTGTATCCCACTCAATGCCTTTTAAATAGTTTTGCTTTGTTCCTTGTCCGTTATAGTACAATAAAGCTAAACTGTGTTGAGCAGCAATATGGCCTTGATTGGCCGCTTTTTCAAACCACTCTTTTGCCTTAATATAATCAGGTTGTGCTTTTGATTGTTGTTCAAAGCCATCTTCAATGCCTTTAAATTGACGTTTTTTAGTATATGAACTATCAGTATACATAAGACCCAAATGATATTGTGCTTCAGCATCATTTTGTTCGGTTGCTTTTTGATATTCCTGATTAAAATCAAACAATGTTTGTTGATCAGCATTAGCTGCAA
Source organism: Gilliamella sp. Pas-s25 (assembly GCF_009795885.1). Classification (GTDB taxonomy): domain Bacteria; phylum Pseudomonadota; class Gammaproteobacteria; order Enterobacterales; family Orbaceae; genus Gilliamella. The sequence goes on from NZ_WTEV01000019.1 coordinate 44,472, forward strand.
TACTAAAACATAAAACTAGTGATAGTTTTGCAAGAAACTTTAGCATACGATTTCCTTAAAAAATAAATAACTTAATCATTTTATCGCATTTATTTGTTTAGTATAGCGTAATTAATTGCGTTGTTTAGTGATTCAATATTGGTGTTATAGAATAGACTGTTGTGAGCTTGATTATCTGACCATCGTGTGCCTCATCCTTTCAGAGCCAACACTGCGTATTGTTCAAATTCGTTTCAGACGAATTTGTCGAACGCTAGCGCTCTCATCGCTTTTTGGGGGTTAGGTTGAATAATTTACATTGATTAAGGTATGTGCTGTTAAAGTGGTGGGTCGTGAGCGATTCGAACGCTCGACCAACGGATTAAAAGTCCGCTGCTCTACCGACTGAGCTAACGACCCATCTAGAAATGGTGGGTGATACCGGGTTCGAACCAGTGACCCCCTCCTTGTAAGGGAGGTGCTCTCCCAACTGAGCTAATCACCCCACTGTTTCAGTGCTGAAACTTCACGGTAAAGATTGGTGGGTGATACCGGGTTCGAACCAGTGACCCCCTCCTTGTAAGGGAGGTGCTCTCCCAACTGAGCTAATCACCCTTACCGTGTGGATGTGCATTATAAGGCACGTCTTATTTCAGTCAACCTTTTTTTTTAAATTTCTCTAAAAATTACCTCGTTCGATTTAATTTTAAACATTTTTTGGGTATTAGTTCTCAAAAATAACTTTTGTCTATTTTTATTTAGAATAAGGTGATTATGATGAAGTGACATTGTTATCAGAAGGAAGAAGATATTCCATCATGATCTTTAATAAAGAACGCGTCATTATGTATGTAGAACCGACAACTTTACGTTATAAAATAGTAAGTACAGCTAAGCAAAACAACACATCAACAGCTAGCAAATCTTTAATAACATTCAATTACCAAAATGTCACTGATGTCGATGTTTTTATTGATGGGTTACGAAAAAAAATTTCTGGGCGTGCTGAGTTTGAGCTTAATTTGGATAGCAATTTGATTCAAGTACAACAACTAACCCTGCCAGATGTAAAGCTAAATGTCAGTGAATTGGTTTTGTATGTTGAAGCAAACATATATAAATTATTTCAATTGCCAGCTAAAAGTGTGTTTTTTGATTTTGTTTTAAATGAGCAAACAAAACAAGTTACGGTGATAATAGTTGAACGTCATTATATTGAAAATTGGATTAACCTTTTTAAAAAGTATGCACTACTATTAATATTTGCAGGTTGCCGATTTGAAAATACTAAAGTTAACTTTTTACCTTGGCGGCAAGAAAAACACACCAAGCAGCAACGACAAATGATCGGTGCGATTGTAGGTTTTATTGGCATAATCAGTTGTGTACTCTGTTATTTGTGGATCCAAGCACAAAATGATCGACAAAATTATGATGAAAAATTGTTACAACAGCAAGGGATAGCACAAGCGCTAACCGAAGAATTATCTAATTATTTGCCTAATCCATCATTAAGCCAAAAACAAATTCAGCAATCTTTAATATTACTTTCAAAGCAGCTGCCTTCCGTAATTTGGCTTGAATCTTTTTATTATGAACCACAAAAAGTAAGGATCGAGGGGCAAAGTTTTAGTTATGTTGAGCTGACTAATTTTAATCAAAGTTTGTTAATGCTAAAGGATATAAGTCATAGCCAAGTAAAAACTATCTCAACCAATAAAAATAATCTATTTTTTGAAATGGAAATAAAACTTAATGAACAGTGATTTTTTTTATCGTCCAATTTGGCAACAATATGGGGTTTGTATTTTATGTTGCTTGGCGTTTTTTGCTATCGTTTATCTCTTTTTTATTAAAGATATCCAGCAACAAGCCATGCTAAAAGCTAATTTATATCAGCAAAAAATTACTGAAACTAAGTTGCTACAGGCAAAAGTAAATCGTTATCAGGCAAGTAAAAATACTTTATATAGCGTGATATCGGAAAAAGAGCTGGCACAGGTTTTCGAGAAAAATCATCTTGCATTACGTTCCTTTAAACATTATCAAGCGGATAATATGATTAATTGGAATATCGAGTTAGAGGGGCAATTTGGCGATTTTATTAATTTAATTTCATCATTGACAAATGATTTTTATTTTCTTGATTTTCAAAATCTAAAAATCAGCAAACAAGAACAGCAGTTACAGATCATGTTTACTTTATTGTTTAAAAAGGGCATAGAGTGATGCGTTGTATATATAAGTACTTCGGATTATTGTGTGTTATCTGTTTTGAGCTAAAGGCTAGTATGCTTTTAGATCGAGATCCTTTTCAACAAAATTATTCAGTTTCTTGCAGTGAGCAAACAGCGTTACTGCTTGAACAAATTCAAGTTTGGCATTTTAAGGGACTTATGAAACAAATTGAACAACAGTATCAGCAGATTTGGTTAGCATCAAATAATCAGTGGCTAGCAATAACCGATAATGTGATGCCGAATGTTTTATTTCCTTGGTCTGTGCAATCTTTACAAAATGATAAAATTATGTGGCAAGCCGATTTACCTGATTATTGCCATAATACTGTGTCATGGACAATGTCATTAAATGAATAATAAAAATTCCACAAATCAAGCGTATCAGTGGTTCAATCAAAATATTGGCAGATTAATTAGTGCCAAAATAAGTTTGTTAGTTGTGATAGTTTTTGTATTTGTAACAACTGGCATAAATGCTGCTTATGCAAATATAAATCAATCTTCAAATATCGAACAGCAAAAAAATATCTCAATGACATTTTATCAAACGGATATTGCAATTATCTTACAAGCATTAGCCGATAGTCAGCAGATGAATTTAGTTATGTCAGATGATTTGTCAATAAAACAAACTATCAAGCTTAACAATGTTGATTGGCACAAAGCGCTAAAGATCATATTAGACTCAGCAAATTTACAAGCGGAAATTGACGATAATATTTTGTTCGTTTCTAAAGCGATAGATCCTGAAGTTTTATTGTATAAACAACAATTAGAACAAAAAGAAAAAGAACTAAAGCAACCGCTTAATTTGATATCTATAGCTGTTAATCATGCCGATCCAACGACCTTAATCGAAACGATTCAACAACAAGGATTATTATCACAACGAGGTAAAGTTGCGCTTGATAAACGGACAAATTCACTGATCATTACCGATTTACCTAAACAATTTACTCATATCGAAAGATTAGTTAAAACACTTGATAAACCTATGCCTCAAGTGCATATTTCAGCGCACATTGTTACCATGAGTGATGAAAGTATGGCTGAGTTGGGGATTAAATGGGGATATTCAGGGAAATCATCGCAATTATTAGATAAGTTTGATATAGGGCTTGGTACTCGTTATCCGACTACAACTGCTGGTTTTAATTTGGCTAAATTATCGGGTAGTTTACTCAATTTAGAGTTATCTGCGCTTGAATCTGAAAATCAGCTCGAAATTATTGCTAGCCCGAATTTACTTGCAGCTAATCAGAATATGGCTTCGATAAAACAAGGTACTGAAATTCCTTACGAGGTTGCAAGTGGTGGTAATGGTGCCACATCTATTGAATTTAAACCCGCTGTGTTGGGATTAGAAGTTACACCTAAAATATTATCTGATAATCAGATGATTTTAGATTTACACATTACGCAAAATACGGCTGGTCGTTCAATAAAACGTAGCGATGGTGGTGAAGCTCTAGCAATTGATACGCAAGAAATCAAAACACAAGTTCAAATAAAAAATGGCGAAACAGTTGTATTAGGAGGGATATTTCAACAAGTTACCACCAACGGTCAACGAAACGTTCCTAGTGTAGGCAATGTGCCAATTATTGGCAATTTATTTAAACACAACAGCAAAAAACAACAAAAACGTGAGTTAGTTATTTTTATTACGCCACAATTGGTTGAGTAAATGTCAACAGAGTTGTATCATATCCTAGCTTGTTTTAGCCTTTGCTTTGATAAGTAATGCTTGTTTTAAAGTATATTATTTTAGTCGTCATTATTACCATTTATTATAAAAGTAGAGAATATTATGCATGTTGTTGCTTCTGATTTAGACGGTACTTTATTAACTCCTGAACATAGCTTATCGCCTTACACAAAACAGGTTCTTCAAGCGCTTCGTAACAAGGGCATTCATTTTGTTTTTGCAACGGGTAGACACCACATTGATGTTGCTCAAATGCGAGAAAATATGGAAATTGATGCTTTTATGATAACGTCAAATGGCGCAAGAGTACATGATAGCCAAGGTCATTTAGTTTTTAGTCAAAGTATTGAACCATCACTTGCGAGCGAAATAGCTAAAATGAGTATGGAAGATCCTTTAGTTTATACTCATTTATATCGTGGTGATGAGTGGTTAATTAACAAAGAAGATACATATTCATTAGAATTTTATCGAGACACCCAGTTTACTTATCAATTATTTAACCCACTTGATTTTGATACTAACGATATTGCTAAAATTTATTTTACTACCACGGACAATGCACTTTATCCGCATTTGGTTCAGCTAAAAAATCGACTAGATGCAAAATTTGGCAATAAAATTAGCGTTGCTTTTTCTACTTTAAATTGCCTAGAAGTGATGGCCGAAAATGTGTCTAAAGGAAGTGCATTAAAAAAAGTGGTTGAAAAATTAGGTTACAGTTTAAAAGAGAGTATTGCTTTTGGTGATGGTATGAATGACTACGAAATGCTAAAAGTGGCTGGTAAAGGCTGTATAATGCAAAACGGTAGCTCAGAGTTAAAGGAATTATTACCAGAATTAGAGGTAATCGGCTCAAATGCACAAGACGCCGTGCCTCATTACTTAAGTAAACTATTTTTATAATTATCAAATATATCTAAAAATGAATATAATTATCGACAAAGAACTCAATACGCTTGGATTGCGTTGCCCTGAACCGATTATGCTAATAAGAAAAACCATTCGAGAACTTGCCATAGGGCAAGTTCTTTATGTTATTGCTGATGATTTTGCTACAACTCGCGATGTCCCTAGCTTTTGCCGCCATATGGATCACGAATTACTGTCATCGCAAATAGAATTCCAACCCTATCAGTATTGGATTAAAAAAACGCATTAGTTTAACCACTTTTTTGACAAAATTTTCAATAAAGTAGGTGGTTGCGTTAAGTGAATTCAATTTGTTTTAAGTAAAAACGTAATGTTCGCCAGTCATTAGGTTGTAGATTATCAGCCATTAACAAAAGCGTACAGCGTTTACCGTCATGTCGAGATTTTAAATTCAAGATAATAACATAACGCAATATCAGCGGTTTATACATTAAGTACCAGCGTTGTTTGTGCCAATATATTTGATTGATATAGTGAAATAGCGCAAATTCGTTTTTAATGGTGTTGAAATAACAGATACTACGCCACCATTCTATTATTAATAATATTATAATAATAAAGGTATAAGAATTTAAGGATGTGTTAGCAAACAAGACTAGACAAAGCATCATTAGCATGGAATAAAAAAGAGTTGAAATCAGTAATTGCAACTTCGATATGCTAAGTTTTATGCTCCACATAATGCTTACTCTAATGAGTGAAAATATAATTATTTCATGATTTTGTTAAAAATTGCTTAAAATAAAGTTAAATATGGGAGATAATACACACAATTTGGGTGTGATTTAATGGATAAGTGATCAATCATTAGCATTGTCTTTTAATGTCAATGTGAAGTCCTTACCAAAAGATAGGTTAACTAAATTTGGCGCAGAGATAACTCTGAAGCCATTATTTTTGCCTTAAAATTTAGATAGGAAAAATTTGTGATATTAATTAGAGTGTTAAAAATTCTTCTAACATTATTCATTGGTTTATTTCTTTGTGGCTTAATTGTTGGCATTGCTGGTTATGCTCATTATTCTAAAGATCTGCCGGATGTTACTACATTAAAAGATGTTCGATTACAGACGCCAATGCAAGTATTAAGTAAAGATGGTGAGTTAATTGCCATTTTTGGTGAACGGCGTCGAACCCCATTGAAATATGACGAAATTCCACCAATGGTTGTTAATGCCGTCATTGCAACAGAAGATGCGCGTTTTCATGAACATTTTGGCATTGACCCTATTGGTATTGTTCGGGCAATGTATATCGGTTTAAAACAGAAAGGATTTTCTCAAGGTGGTAGTACCATCACTCAACAAGTCGCTAAGAACTTTTTCTTAACACCTGAAAAAAGCATATCGCGTAAAGCCAAAGAAATTATTTTGGCTATCCGTATGGAAAAAGAACTATCGAAAGAAGAAATCATGGCATTATATCTTAACATGATTAACTTCGGTTCTAGAGCATACGGTGTTGCCGCTGCATCTTATACTTTTTTTGGTAAAACTCCCGATCAGTTAACCATTGATGAAGCCGCTTTATTAGCTGGTTTACCAAATGCACCATCAGCTTACAATCCAATTTCTCATCCAGATCGTGCATTAACTAGACGTAATTGGGTATTAGGACGTATGTTAGACCAATCCTATATCACTCAAGCTGAATATAATGAAGCGATTAAAAAGCCGCTTAGCGCCAGCTATCATTCACCACAAATCGAGTTTTCAGCGCCTTATGTCGCCGAAATGGCACGTCAATTTATGTACGATAAATTTGGCGAAAATGCCTATACAGATGGCTATAAAGTCTATACAACTATTTCGAAAACAGATCAAATAGCTGCAACAGAAACAGTACAAAAGCATATTATTGATTATGATATCAGGCATGGTTATCGTGGTGCTGAAAAAGTATTATGGCAACCGAATGAAACCCCATGGGATCTTGAGCAAATCAAGCAAACCCTTGATAAATATATGTGTTATAACGGCATGTGCCCAGCTGTTGTTATGACTTCAGCAGACAAAGAAGCAACAGCGGTATTATCTGATAAAAGCAGTATTATTATTACATACCCAAACATGAAATGGGCGCGTCCATTTATTAGCGATACAAGACAAGGCGCGTTTCCTAAAAAAGTATCTGATACTCTTAAATCAGGACAACTTATTTGGGTTAAAAAAACGGGAAATAATTGGGAATTAGCACAAATTCCAGCTGTAAATGCCGCACTGGTATCACTTGATTCAGATAATGGGGCAATCAAAGCAATTGTAGGCGGTTATGATTTTAATTTGAGTAAATTTAACCGAGCAACGCAAGCGCTGCGCCAATTAGGTTCAAACATTAAACCATTTATTTATACTTCAACCTTAGAACAAGGCTTAACGATGGCAACACTGCTCAATGATGCACCCATCGTCCGTTCTACAGGGAGTGCAACATGGCGTCCTAAAAACTCACCACCGACCTATGCAGGACCACTACGCTTAAGAATCGGGCTGGGAATGTCTAAAAATGTAATGATGGTAAGAGCTTTGCGTGCCGTTGGTATAGATTATGCGGCAGATTATTTAGAACGTTTTGGATTCCCAAAAGAGAATATTTCACATAACGAATCGTTAGCGTTAGGTTCGGCTTCGTTTACTCCCCTGCAAGTGGCAAGAGCGTATTCTGTTATCACTAACGGAGGTTACTTAATTACACCATACTTAATTGAAAAGATAGAATACAATAGTGGTACTGGTACCATTTATCAACACCAACCGCTGATTGCTTGTCACAATTGTGCTGATGATGATGTCATTGCTGGTTCAACACCGGTATCACTTGATAATGTTGAAAATGAATCAAATGAATCCGATAATGAAGAACCTGAACAAGCTAATCTTAAAGCTGATGATGATATCGTATTACCTGATATAAATCTTGATAATAAAACAATTGATGTCACACCAAAATATGCACCGCATACGGTAAATAGTGGCATTGCGTTTATTATGAAAGATGGTCTTCGTTCAATTGTATTTGGTGGTTCAAATTGGCAGGGTACGGCATGGCGCGTAAAAGCATTGGGCAGAAAAGATGTCGGAGGAAAAACAGGGACTACTAACTCATCTAAAGATGTTTGGTTTTCTGGATTTGGTGGTAATATTGTCACAACTGTGTGGATGGGATTTGATGATCACCGTCGTGATTTAGGTCGAACTTTCCGAGCCGAAGCAGGGGCGGTCACTGCAAATCCAGTATGGGTGGATTATATGAAAATTGCCCTAAAAGATGTACCGGTAAGAGAAGATGTCAAACCTGAAAATGTGATTTCGGTGACTATCGATCAAAAAACGGGGTTATTACCTCAATCCGGCTCTAGCACCATGTCAGAGTACTTTATAAAAGGTACCGAGCCAACAACTTATGCAACCCAAGAAGTGGGCACAAAAGTGACAGATTCAGAAGGTAATACTTCTGAGCTATTCTGATATAAGGATTTAAGATGAATGGTTCAATAAGAATTATTGGTGGAAAATGGCGTGGGCGTAAATTGTCGGTACTTGACAAACAAGGATTGCGCCCAACAACAGATCGTATCAAAGAAACCCTGTATAACTGGTTAATGCCAATTATACACGATAGCAATTGTTTAGACTGTTTTTCAGGGAGTGGTTCGTTAGGTTTTGAAGCCGCATCACGAGGAGCACAAAGTGTTACCTTACTTGAAAAAGATAAACAAGTTGTGCAACTACTCAACAAAAATAAACAGCTTATTGCTAGCGACATAATCGACATTTATCATACTGATACTTTACAATGGCTAAACAAGCCTGCTATAAAACAATTTGATATTGTATTTATCGACCCACCATTCCATCAAGCATTGGTGGTAAAAACGGTTAGCGAGCTTGAGAATAATAACTGGCTAAAGCCGTCGGCTTATATTTATATTGAAACAGAAATAGATCATAATCTAACAGCTTATATTCCAACTCACTGGCATTTGCATCGCGAAAAAACGGCCGGACAAGTTCACTGTTATTTATTTATCCGAGAAGGCAATTAATGTTCATATTTATAGGAAAAGTCTTGTATTCATTGGTATGGTTATTTTTAGTATTTAACCTTATCTATCCTTATCCACACCCTGCCAATGTAGTGGCTAATATTGGTTTAATTGCATTTATCGTTACCCATGGTTTACAAGCGTGGATGTTACACTCAACCATGACAAATCAAGAAAAACAACAAGACAAATTTAAAGTCTTACGTTTGTTCTTATTTGGTGTTTTTGAATCACTTAGTTGGAAAGATAAAAAATAACAATAAAAAGAGTTGCTAGATACAAAAATTTTTGTATAATGCTCACCACTTCTTTCGAAGAGCCTCAATAAGCGGGAATAGCTCAGTTGGTAGAGCACGACCTTGCCAAGGTCGGGGTCGCGAGTTCGAACCTCGTTTCCCGCTCCAATATAGCCTTTATAATGACTAGAAATTTCAAAAAAAGTGAAATGGAATCGCAATATTAATTTCTCAAATAGCTAAAAATAGACGAATCCAAAATAATTTTACCCCAAACCCCATAGTTAACTGGAATTTTTTTTTAACAATAATTTCAGGCTTTTTGCTAAAAAAATAGCATTCTTCAAAGTTGTTCATAAGCAATATTAGCAAATTTTTTAATCAAAATGATGGTCAATTTTTTTTAAAACGCTATACTTACAAAAAGGAAAAATTAATTCAGCTTATTTTAAAAGCGAGTAATTGTAAAAAAGATAAATAAAACAGAGAAATAATTGATAGGTGAAATGTTATGGAGAGACAGGTTAAACACCAACTGCCCTATATCCAAAATTTACCAAATAAACAAGTTAGACGGAGGGGCGTACTCACCTCATTTTTATCATCGAAATTATTATTAAAATTCATTGGGCAGTTGTCACCGTTATTGTTATTGTCATATTCATTCAACTTACAGGCATTATCTGCCAAAACCACCGATACAATTCAAGGCTCAGCGCCGTATTTTACATTTGATGGGGGTAGAACTAGAGTGACAACAACGGAAGATTTGCTTAGTATCTGGCTATCGGATGGTACTCAAATCACACCATCAAACAATCCCTCAACTCCTATAAGCCCAATCAAGTTACCTAATGCAGGGGATACCCTTGCCAATGTTAACATGATGATACCAGCATCAACAAATTTCATATTGTTAAGTGATTTAGTAACGCGTTATCACTATTGGGGCGATGATGATGGCGATGGGTTAGGCACAAATGGGGTTATCGCAACAGGTAGTTTATCGGTTAGCATTACCGATAAAAATGACCAAATAATTGATCGCAGTGATGCTTTAGATATTTGCAAAGCGCCTTATAAAATGGTGCTAAATAACATGGCTGGCAGTTTAAGTACACAGTACGGAGTACCAAGCCACAGCATTTTTGACTATGGCACGGCAACATATTATATCAATCCAAATTTACCAGCTACAGTTTGCTATGCTAGGCCGAATCTGCAACATGGCACAGGTAGCTTTAAAGGACCTGATTCCATATGGGATTCAGATAAAGGTTTTATCCCGCAATCAATCAATCCCTTACTATATGGCAGTAACTTCCCGACCACAGGGGCTGATGGATTATATTTTGATTTAGACATAAGGGGCGTTGATCCAAGTCAATTGACATGGAAGCCCGTCACACATGAGGGAATAACCGCCACAGTGGCAAGGATAACAGCAAACGATAGTTGGATTCCTAACCGTCCAGAAGTAGTAACACGAGTCACTTTAACCGGTCCTGAAGCAAGAGCACAAAAGGACAATGTCAATCCAAGTCGAATTAGTAAGCCAAATTTGCCTAAAGAATTTGAATTAGTCGGTAGAGATAGTGATGGTAATGCAGTTGTAAAATATGGTTTTGTATTACAGAAGTGGTTCATCAACCGGGGGGATAAAAGTGATACCGCATCTAATCAAGTAGCGTGGTGTCGTAGCCTCGGTTATCGTCTTGCACAAGTCAAAGACCTGACTAACGCAGTTTGTTCTGGTTTAAACTCTGGCGAGTATTGTCAAGATGCTATCGGCGCTACGCCAGCAGGCAGCGATAATTTTTATCAGCGTCAAATAGGTGCTGGATTTTTCACCGAGTGGGATCAAATATACGATTACGCTGGTATAGATTTCGCACTCAGGTACTGGACAAGTGATACGGCAGGAAACCTTGGATTCTATGTGTGGTTGATGGGCGGTGCTGTGGATCGCGATAACCCAAGTTACCATTACTCAGGACTTTGCACCACGCCTTAGTTTTTATTTTTAGTCTTTAATCCTTGATGGGAGGGTGCAATCAAAGAATGTAGCCCTAGCGGAAAGCGAGCCCCAAAGCGTCGATGTTCAGTAAAAAGCCAGCTATATGTAATAGCTAAATTGGGGCATCTTTGTTAAGCTATTAACTTTTTTGTCAACATTAGCAAGTTAGCCCCTTTGATTTTGTTGTATAATATCCATAGTAGATATTACTAATTCATTACTCAACGTAGACTAGTAACAAATTATTGGTTGTTAAGCACTTCTAAAAAAGTCATGACATTATTCGTTGGCATTAAGACTCTATCATTGCTTTTTTCTTTCTCAAGGATAGTTTGATCAATGTTATAACCTAGGGGCTGTTGATCTTTGCTGTACATAAATCAATTAACAATACATTGGCAGCCACATTAACATAAATGCCAGTGATACCATACTGGCATAATTCCTTTCTAACTTATCGTATCTAGTTGA
>NZ_WTEV01000001.1 GCF_009795885.1 Gilliamella sp. Pas-s25
AAATTTTTTGACCATGATATTTGTCTCCTATGATTTTTGTTTATATCATAGAGGCAACTTTTGTCCACTTTTTTGGCGAGGATCAAAAAGTATACCGTTACACTGTATAAGTGGTTTAGAAAATTAGTTTAAACAGAAAAAATACCTTATTCAAGTTAAAACCTGCGTCAGAGGTTGAGACTCTTTATAGTTCATTCAATTGTTCAATACAGAATAAGTGGCTTAGCAGTATCGTTGAATAAGCGAAAAAAAACGGAACTCACATGTTCCGTTTTTTTTGTATGCTAAATCCTTGTATTTACTCGGCCAAAGAAAATATAGGCAATAACCGCTAGAAAACCAAAAGCCAGAGACACAAAAAACATTGCCTGATAAGCGCAGTTTATTGAAAGTATTTGATGTTGAGTGAGGTTGATTAATATTCCTGATAGTACGCCTCCAAATGCACCACCAATTTGCTGTGTAACACGCGTGATAGCGCTCGTGTCCTTAATTTGATTTTTATCACAGAACTCAAATGGAGAAGAGAGAACAGCAATCGTGGCGACGCCTAATCCGGAACCTCGAACAGTAAAACCGATAATTTCAAAGGCGTTGCCACCTACTTGAATTATTAATATACTTATTGCTGATATTATTAATCCTACACCAATAATTAGAAATGAATTTATCTCACTTAGAGATTTATAAATAAATTTTCTAGCCAACCAGGCACCTACACCTTGTAGAGCTAGCAACATACCAATATATGTAATAGATATATTATCATTTATTGCTTGTATTAAAGGAAAAAAAATCATGAAACCAAAAAAGATAAGTGACGTCAGAAATCCCATAATTATTGCGAACGAATATTGAATACAACTAAATGAACTTAAATCGATCAGTTTACTGTCTGACTTGTTATTAATAATAAGCGAAACCATCATCAAACCAATACCTAAAACTAGCATAATAATATTAAAAATATCAAAAAAATGCCCAGAAGTGATATTTTTAATAGAGATGAAAAATATTATTAAAGCAATTAAAAATGTCATTAATACATAAATATTCATATTGTATTTAGACGTTTTATTATCAGGCATTGTCGTTCTACCAAATAAAAAAGCCATAAGTACTAAAGGTATGTTGATAAAAAAAGCTATTCTCCAATTTAACTGTTCTGATATGATTGCTCCAAAAATTGGCCCTAGTGCAGGGGCAAAGACTGACGGAATAGCAATCAATGCCATAACCGGTTTTAGTCTTTCCTTACCAAAATAAGTTGCTATTGTAGATTGAGTAATAGGAATTAAAATTCCTGCACCAAAACCTTGTAGACATCTATACAAGATTAAAGAAACCAGATTATATGAAAATCCAACTAATATAGAACCAACAAGAAAGACTAAAATTGAGCATACCCATGCTTTCTTGAGTCCAAAATTTTCATGTACATAAGGTGATAGTAATATGCCAGCTGCGCAAGCAAGCATATATATGGTAACAGCCCATTGCATATAAGCATAAGAGGCATTAATGTCATTCGAAATTGAGGGTAAAATAACATTAACAATACTGCTATCTAATAATGGCAATATACTAGATAGTGTCATAGCAAACACTAACTTTCTTTCTGAGGTTGTCAGGTCAATCGATTGTTTCATATTAAACTCTTTCCAGATTATATTGAGTTGCGCCTCGTGTATATATTCCACCGAACGTTGGTGGTGTAATTTCTTTATAATTTTTAAGTATTAAAACTAATTTTTGAAGGGCGATATTTAATTGCATATTTGTAAATTGAGCACCAATACAAGCATGAATTCCCACTCCATATGAAAGATGTTCCTTAAATTCTCTTCGTGGATTGAATGTGTTTGGATGTTCAAAATATTTTTCATCTCTATTTGCTGATGGTATTAAGGAAAATATTAAATCTCCTTTTTTTAAGTTAACACCTTCAACACAACTATCATCCTCGACTTGGCGTGGAATTAAATGAACAGGTGGTGTAATACGTAAGCTTTCCTGCAAGATACTATTAGTGCTGCAATCATTGGAGATAACAAGATCAATATGAGATTCATTTCTATAAAGGTGATAGATACAATTTGCTAAAACTTTATCAACTGGTTCTGAAGCTGCAAGTAAGATGTTTAATGAAAGTGCGACTATCTCACTATCACTTAATATTTCACTTTTATTACTATTATGAATAATAAAATAAATAATATCATCTCCAGCACACTTTTTACGTTCATCGATTAAATCCAATATCACTTTTTCCAATTCTTCAGATGCAAATAGTGCGATATCTTCAGTAAACATGTTTTCCTTTCATTTTATACCTCTTTCTAGACAGCTAGCTACTAAAAATATATATAACATTAATAATTTCAATTGCTTATATTAAATAATATTTTTTTAAATCATTCATGATTTATTGCTAATTTATTTTTAATATATATAGTTATATTTATTTTATTTGAATTAAGTTGGGCTAATTTAGGATAGTTAGTAAAACAAAAATTTACTAACTAATTCCAGCCACAAAATATTACTTAGAGGCCATATAAATGAATATTTCACTCATTTCGCCAGAGGTCGCTTCTTCTGATAGCGAACCTATGATTATATCGGCATCACTCAAATCCCCATCAGTGAAAGTAACAGAACGTCATCATCACTCGAGAGGACAACTAGCTGGTACATTACAAGGTTTAATTTCAATTGAAGTGGAAAGTAGTCAATGGGTAATACCCGCAACTCATGGTATATGGATACCTCCAGATACACAGCATTCTCTTCTCGGATCACATGGACCATTCCACGGATGGAGTATCTATATACAAAAAAGCGAATGTAATAATCTGCCGAATAAACCCTGCATGCTAGAATTATCTAGTCTATTGCGTGAAGCAATTACCCGAACCATGACATGGAATAATTCAGAATTGCAACCCGAGCATAAGCGATTGATGGCAGTGATTGTCGACGAGATTAGTATAATACCTCAAGTTGATATAGCACTCCCAATGCCAAAAGATATTCGTTTGTTAAAAATTGCTTTAGCTTTGTCTAATAATCCTAGTGATGATAGAAACATTAATGAATGGAGCGTTTGGGCTGGGATTTCTCGACGCTCATTAACTCGTCGATTTACAAATGAAACTGGATTTAATTTCACAGAATGGCGACAGAAACTACGTATGTTAAAAGCTTTAGAGTTGCTTGTTGCGGGCAGACCTATCACAGAAATTTCTTTAAATTTAGGTTATGATAATATTAGTGGTTTTATTGCTATTTTCCGTCGAAATTTCGGGGTAACTCCAGGTAACTATCAAAAAGCAATGAGAAATAACCACCCATGGAGAAACTTTAATGACACTATCATTCAAAATGATAATTATATTAATAATAAATTAATAAAATAAAACTTTTTCAGGTTTCATAACCTCAGTATATATTGAGAAGATCTCTACACATCACACTGTAACGGTATACTTTTCCTGTCCATCCAATGACAATACCGATACCATGTCACTAGTATTATTACCATCAATTTTAAAAATATAGCGATTATGAGGCACACCGTTCACCAAAGCAGTGAGAGTGTTTGCCATTTGTTTCATCGTATCCATGATCATTCCTTTATTATTATGTAGACTAATTTTTTACTTGTTATAAGTTTAATTAGCTCTTTAACTAATCGGTAACGATAAACGATATTACTTAATTAAAATACGATGTTTTTTTGATCGGATCAATCATTTTTACATTTCAACAATATTTGACAGTCAAAGTCAAGATTGATTCAGTTAGTAGTATATAAACGATAATACAGTGTATTTTAGGTATGCAATGCCTGAAATACTCTGTACAAACAGTAATGTTTTCCACACATAATGTCATTATTATCAATTATTAAAGCTCGTTTAAGTTGTGATGGTCTCAGTCCCAAACTAGATAAACATGTTCTGCTAAAATGAGCCGAATCAGAAAATCCCATATCACTGGCTAATGTTGTCAGTGTTGTAGGGGAGTCAAGTATATCAATTACATCCTGTAATCTTTTCCACAATAGATAACCCCTGAAATTAATACCCAACTCAGAACGAAAAAGATGAAGAAAGCGACTTTCAGAAAGGTGTATTTTTTCAGCGATTTCCCTCGATGAAATTTGCTTTATGGGTAATGATGAAATAATAGAGACGGCTTTATTAATGCGGTTATCTTGATCACATGAACAACTGGGATCTGACTCACATAATAGCTTATAGACGTGATAAAGATCAAATGGTTGGCTAATAGTAACAGATTTCATAAAATAATTGGCAATTTTTAATGCTTCTTCGTTAGTAAGAAAATAAACAGGGTTAATGTCAGTAAAATGCGATAATAAGTGATAATAGGGATCTTCTGGGTCAATAAGCAAATTAATACAACAGACATCTGGTGCGCTCAGTTTATGGGGAAGATTTGAGTGAATAATAAAACCAAATACATCTTTTTTTTCATCTGGTGTTTCTAGCTCAAAAGACATATTGTGCAATGATATTGTCAATTGAAGAGAAGGGTGACGATGCCAATCCGTCGTGATATTATATATAAAAAACAATGTAGATAAATTTTGTCGGTGTACTTTAACTAACAAATCATTGCCTAACATGATATTTTATCCTTGCTAAATAAACATCCTTGTTATTAAAATAAGTAACATAAACCATATAAAAAGACTATGCATATATTCATAATTTGATTAACTTAAACCAACTAAAGGATAACACATATCATGTATAAAGTTAATCAAGAACAATACAAACGTATTTTTGGCTATTTTAAACCTATCACCAAAAACTTTATTATAAGATCTCAAAATATTTCGCAATCTTTTTGCCATTTTTCAGTAGATAATTTTAATATTAATAATTTTGATTATTTACCATTAAAATTAAAAAAAGATATTCAATACTTTCCAGTAAGAAGAAAAATAGAGTTCTTAGCCGGTAGAGTGTGTTCTGCTACGGCATTAGAAAACTTATTGCATGATGGAGAGTATTACTGGAGACTAAAAAGCTCCAACGGAGCAGTTTTATGGCCTAAAAACATAGCTGGTTCAATATCGCACTCTAATAATTTTGTAACTGCGGTTACACTAAAACACTCAAAGGAGTGTTCAAAGCATAGGAGTTGATATAGAAAAAATAATGTCCACTCAAAAAGCAATTGATTTAAGTCACACGATCCTAAAATGCCCTACTCCCTGTGACATGATAATGGACATAACACATTACATCACTTTGGTATTTTCAGCCCAAGAGAGTTTATATAAGGCGTTTAGCTCCACTGGTATTACACTTTCATATGAAGATGTCTTTTGCATAGATGTAAACAAAGAAAAAAAATATGTACATTACATGTTGGTAATCCGATCAATAAAGTTTTTGAAGTTCATTTTTATTTTTCAAAATATTATAATCTTGTTATGACTTATGTATTTATCTAACCGGCTATTTTTCTATTTCACTCTTTGATGTAATAGATGATTTTGCAAACCAAACAACTATGATTAGTAGTAGAAAAATAATTCCATATAGCCAAAAAATTTCGTTGGTTGCGATTACCAGTCCCTGATTAGTAATATTTTGTGCTAGTTTTGCCGAAGCTTGAGTTTCAGAAAATCCGAGCAACTGAAACTGCTGATATGAGTACTCTAGCGTTTGTATATTTTGATTCATCAAATCAGTTAATTGATTGTGATGAATGGCTTCACGATGTTCCCACAATGAATTTGTTAAAGAAGTGCCAATGGAAGTAGATAATGTTCTAAAAAAATTAAATAAACTCCCTGCTGCCGCTAACTTGTGAGAAGGTATATCAGATAAAATTATTATATTCAAAGGCATAACAAAACAAGCTATCGCAAATCCTTGAAAGAATTGGGGCCAGGCAGAACTCGAAAAATCCATATTAGGCTCAAATGAGTAAGCTCTCCAAAAAAAACATAAAGCAAAAACAATGAAACCAAAAGTCACAAGCTTCCTCATATCTAGATGAGGAACAAAACGGCCGACTATTGGAGCAAGAACGATAGGAACCAAACCGATGGGAGACAATGCTAACCCTGCCCACGTTGCCGTATAACCAAAAACCCGTTGTAATAGTTGTGGCTGTATAACTAATGTTCCTATATGTAGCAAAAATGCCAAGCTTATGCAAATCGTCCCTACTGTGAAATTTCTTGATTTAAATAAAGATAAATCAACAATAGGATGCTTTGATGCCATTTCCCAAAGAACAAAAAAAGAAAGTGTGACTAACGTTACCACAGATAAAATAATAATTTCAGATGAATTAAACCAATCCAGCTCTTTCCCTCTATCTAAAATAAGCTGTAAGCTACCGACACCTAATACTAATAAAGCAAGCCCGATAGTGTCTATTGGCGATTTACTTATCTCTGTTTCTCGTCCTTTTAATAATATTTTAATACTTATCCAAGCTATCAGACCAATTGGTACATTTAGTAAAAAAATCCAGCCCCAAAATAAATTATCACTTATCCATCCACCTAAAATAGGACCGCAGACGGGAGCAATAATGATAGTCATCGACCATATTGCTAAAGACATATTTTTTTTGGACTTTGGAGAGTTAGCCAATAACAAACTTTGTGAAAGTGGGATAATTGGACCAGAAACAGCGCCTTGTAGTATTCGTGAAATAATCAACATTTCAAGGCTGTTGGAGATACCACATAGCCAAGAGGTTACAACAAACATCAAAATTGAAAACAAAAACAACTTAACTTCCCCAAAGTACTTAGCTAGCCATCCAGATAAAGGAATTGAAATGGCATTGGAAACAGCAAACGATGTAATTACCCATGTTGCTTGGCTAGTTGATGTTCCAAGGTTTCCTGCAATAGTGGAAAGTGCTACGTTGGCAATAGTTAAATCTAAAATTTGTAAAAAAGCGACTGTTGCCAATGCAACAATGAGCCCAATAAATTTGGGGCCTGATAGATGTAATGAGGACATTTTATTACTCACTGAATATTACTCTCTGAAATTAAGTTATTTTGCATAATTTCTCGGACTAGTTGCTTGAATTCATCTAAGTCGTAAGTAAGTACATCTGTCTGATATTTAATTTCTTGAGGTGAAATATCAGTAAGTAATTTCCCACTGTCGTCACTGGTATCAACTGTTACATACATAGATAACCCTATCCGTAATGGATATTTGTTAATTTGCTCTTTATTCAATTCAATACGAACAGGCAAGCGCTGAATTACTTTAATCCAATTTCCTGTTGCATTTTGTGCTGGTAATAATGAAAAAGCACTTCCCGTTCCCATAGCAATTCCTGTAATTACCCCGTCGAATTTAATATCATCTCCGTAATAATCACTAGTTAACGTAACTTTCTGTCCTAATCGAATGTGTTTTAGTTGAACTTCTTTAAAGTTAGCCTCTACCCAAACTTGCTCCAAAGGAACAATAACTAATAATCGTTCCCCTCTATTAACCTGTGCTCCAATTTGCACTTGGCGCCTTGACACATACCCAGTGACAGGCGAAACAATTGTTACTCGTTTTAAGTTAAGCCAGGCTTCCTTTAGTTTAGAAATCGCTTGCTGAATACTTGGATGCTCGAATAATGAATTCTGCATTAATAGGGCATTATTAATTTCTAACTCTTGCTTGGAAATTTTTAAGTCATTTGACGCAATTAATACATTTTGCCTAGCATGATCTATTTCTTCTTGTGAAATAGCATCACGTGACCAAAGGCTTTCTCTCCGAGCTAAATCTTTTTCTAATTTATCTAATGTCGCTTGCTTTAATTGAATACTTGCTAGCAATTTTTCAGTTGTCAGTTTGATCTGTTGAGTTTCTCTTATTACCTTGGCTAATTCATTTTTTGCATAACTAAAATTATTTTCAGCATCAATTGATTCTAATTTAGCGATTACATCATTTTCTCTCACAAAGTCATTATCATCAACGTAAATGGAGGAGATTCCTCCGCTTATTTGAGTATGAATTGGAACCTGATTTCCCATAACATATGCATTATCTGTAGATTGTATGAACCGAGAAAACATATACCAAAAAATAAAGTATCCCATCCCCAAAATTAAGAAAATAACAGATAAAATAATCAATTTTTTATATCGTGTTAAACCCTTCAACGGTCGACCATCGGTGTTTTTTTCCATCGTATACTCCATTTACATATTTCATTTTAATCCTTGCTTCTATGAACAGAATCATAATATGCAGTTTCATTAAGCAGACATTCCACCATCAATAACGAGAGTTTGACCTGTGATATAATTACCCCCACAACCGAGTAAAAAATTCACAGACATAGTCACTTCTTTGGTTGAACCTATACGACCCAATGGAATTTTTTTGATCATATTTTTGTATGCATTACTCGACAAATTTTTACTCATGTCCGTTTCAATAAGACCTGGAGCTATTGAATTGACCCGAATATTAAAACGACCTAATTCAACAGCCAATGGATGAGTCATACCAATCATTGCAGCTTTTGACGCAGCATAATTTACTTGCCCTGTATTACCTTTAAATGCAGTTACTGAACTAATAAAGAGAATACAGCCATCTCCTTGACTAATCATATGAGGTAAAAAAGCTTTATTGACTAAATAGCTAGACAAAACATTATTATTCATTAGATCTAACCATGTCTTTTCTTCCATGTTTATAAACAAGTTGTCTTTAGTAATTCCTGCATTATTAATCACTGCGTAAGGAGCACCGAATAATGAAATACATTCTTTTGCTACATGGTTAACTTCCTTTGCTATAGAGACATCGCATTGATAAGCTCTGCATTGCTTACCTTGTAAAGCCAAAGATTCACATAACTCAAGCGCTTCCTCTTTGCTGTTTTTATAAGTGAATACAATACTAAATCCTTCTCTAGCCAGTTCTGAAACAATTTCAGCTCCAATGCCTCGTGAACCACCCGAAACAAAAAACCATTTATTTTCCATTATGTTATCCTATCTCTTGTTTGGTTACTAGATTGTGAAAAGCTAACAGCATTGTATAAATGGGTAAGTAATATTGTCTTGAACAAATAAGCTGACTTCATTTTATAAAAAAAGTCATTGATTTATTTAACTCTCTATATTTCAAATAGTTATTTATTCTTTGACAATTATTTTCATTTAAAAAAAAGAATGAGAGATCGAATATAGCTAGTTTATTCAATTAAATAACCCTTGAATTGATATATGCTCACCCAACAGATATCAATTAGAGGATAAAATTCATGACTTACGACTGTGTAATCATTGGTGCTGGACAAGCTGGCTGTGTTTAGCGTCATTTCTGACTAAAAAAATATCACGGTTCTTATATTAGAAAGAGATGAACGTATAGGAGACGTCTGGCGTAGACGACCAGATAGTATGCGGTTGTTTACACCAAGAGCAATGAATCAGCTACCAGGCTTAATTATGGTTGGTGATCAAAAAGGGTATCCAGATAAGCATGAAGTGGCTGATTACTTGGAGTTTTATGCTCAACATAACAAATTACATGTATTGCTAAATAAAAATGTATATTCAGTAGAATATAATGATCAAATTTATTCTTTAAAAACTCAAGATGGAGAAACATTTCAAGCAAAGTGTTTGGTCAATGCAACAGGGGCAAATCAGAAAGTTAATGTTCTTGATATTTCCAGAGATATTTCAGCAGAGATACAGCAGCTGACAATAGATCAGTATCAAAATCCAAAACAACTGTCTTCACAAAATATTGCAATAATTGGTGATGGTTCTGGTGGTCGCCAAGTTGCCAAAGAGCTAGCTAAAACACATAATGTAACTTTGTTTTGTGGCTCACCTCGTCCATTTGCTCCCCAGGAACTGTTTGGAATAAACACTGATCCTCGCCAAAAAAGTGGACAAAAGTTGCCTCTATGATATAAACAAAAATCATAGGAGACAAATATCATGGTCAAAAAATTTAGTATCGAATTCAAACAACAATCGGTGGATTATGCGTTATCTAATGCACACCTTTCTATCAGCGAACTTGCCAACCATCTAGGTGTGGGTAAATCAACCCTAGATAAATGGATTAGGCAACTTTCCCCGAATAAAACCAGCCGTCGAGAGTTAACGGCTGAGCAACAGCGGATTATGGCGTTAGAAAAAGAGATTAAAGAACTGAAAATGGCCAATGATATACTAAAAAAGGCGCATGTGTACTTCATCAACAATCCAAGTCGGTGAAGTACGCTTATATGAAAAATCATTTAACCTGCTATCCCGTTACTAAGATATGCTCATTACTTGGTGTCAGTTCATCGGGTTATTATGCTTGGTTAAAAAGAGCAAACAAATCAGCCAAACTCAGCGAGTATATTAAAAAGCAGTATTGGCAACATAAGGCCCGTTTGGGTGCGCCAAGCCTGCTTCATGATGCTAGGGAAGCGGGCTATCAAGTTTCAGAAAGGACAATTAGCCGTGTTTTGCAACAATTGGGATTACGGAGTAAAGCAGCACGTAAATTCAAGTATAAAACAGACACGGCTCATCGCAATATTGCGCCCAACACGTTAGATAGGCAATTTAACCCTGATAAGCCGAATACGACATGGGTAACCGATATTACTTATATTAAAACGGGTGAAGGTTGGTTATATTTGTCGGTGATTATCGATTTATATGGACGAAAAGTGATTGCTAGGCAAACGAGTCGCTATATAGACCGTCATTTAGTGTGTAATACATTAAAACAAGCCTTATTTCGGCGTCACTTTCCTAAAAATGTACTCATTCATAGTGACCAAGGAAGCCAATATTGCAGTGCTGATTTCAAGCAGTTATTGTTACAATATGGACTCAGGCAAAGCATGAGTCGAAGAGGAAATTGCTTTGATAATGCGGTTGTTGAAAGTTTTTTTCATACACTCAAAACACACATTATTCATGACTGTTACTACAAAACGAGGAAACTGGCTAATAAAGCACTATTTGAATATATTGAAATCTATTATAATCGGATACGCCGTCATTCAGCTAATGGCTGGGTATCACCTGAACAATATGAACAACAATATTACCAAAACGAAAAAATGATAGAGGTGGGCACTGTCTAATATTTTGGCGAGGATCAAAGTCTTTGGTAAATGTAAAGTAAGAAAGCAGATCATGGCGCAAAGCAGACTTAGCTATTGATGTGGATACTCACGAAGCTATTAGTACGGAAGCCAGCCTTGTCAATGTTGGCGATATTGAAGTGCAAAGTCTTGCTAGAGCAAATCATAATGAAAATAGGAAACAAATTGGGTAATGCTGCATCTAAAATCGAAGTAAAACCATACTCTTCACTCTATGCCTCTGAAATATGCGATTTGTTTCATTCGTCTATTCATGCTATTGATACCGATATTTACAGCAAAGCACAGCAAGAAGCATGGTGCTCAACACCACCAGATTATCAGAAGTGGTTAGAACGTTTAAATAACACTCAGCCTTGGATGGCTATCTTTGGCTCAAGCCTTGCGGGGTTTGTTGAACTTGGAGATGATGGTTACATAGACTGTCTGTACGTGCATCCTGACTTTCAAAAGCGTGGCATAGCTAGAAAACTCTATGACCATGTGCTTGACTTGGCCCACCAGAAAAAGCTTACACAATTAAGTGTAGATGCTTCAAAAGTGGCCATGCCAATTTTCAAAAAATGGGGTTTTAAAATAGAGTGGGCTAACAAAATATCCAGAGAAAATCAGGTACTGATAAATTACCATATGTATAAACTACTTTGATTTTTATTGAGACCTTTGTACAGTAAAGCTTCACTCAAACTAAATTTTTAACCGCGCTTTTTTGAGGCATTTGGGTTTATATTTAGATCTAAATACCTCTAGATAAGTTACTATTTATTGCCATTTCCCTGTTTTAGGCACAACTTTCCTGCTGTACAGATAACCCTCGTTTGATATCAAAGTTCAATAAGCTGCCTGAAAGATGAGCTTGGATTAGTTCTGTCAATGGAGTTTCAAATTAAACCGTATTTACGAAACCAAAGAATAAGTAGAAAACTTTATGAATAGAGGTGGGCACTGTCTAATATTTTGGCGAGGATCATCTCAACAAGGAGGATATTTACAGTTTTTAAAAAGTCATATTTATCAGTATGGTCCAAGCATTCTTAGAAATAAAGAAAACCTAGAGATGGCGTTATGGCGACTATACAATGATCACTATATTGATTATTATCCTAATGCAAAACCAGCCTTTATTGTATTACGAGGAAAGCTTTCAGGTCGGCATTAGTAAGAATTGGTTTGACATATTGTTTGTTAACAGGAGTTTATCTATACTGATATCAATAAAAAAGTAGTGCAATTGCACTGCTTTTTTTTGCTCCTCACTAACTCTTTTTTACACTTTACTCTTATGGTAGCTAGACAACTAATCAAAATAGTGCAGATTGTCTTGTTAAAAATATTTTAATTCTAGAAAAAAACAAAGGCTGTGAAATTGAATAGATACCAGATTTTTATCAAAATCTTTTTATCTCTTACTCGATAAAATAAGAAGAACTTATTTTTTGTCGAAAAACACTCTTCCTAATATTATTTGGTTCGATGTGAAGTTATGTTTATTTGTTGAGAGCCAACCGTGATGCATGTCAAATTGTAGGAAAATTTTTATATCACATAAAACACAGCTAATTTTGCTAATTTAGCAGAATTAGCACACTAATGAATGATAATATAAAAATTACTTAATACATTGATGGTAACCTGCGTAAAGATATTTGTACAATATAATCTAATACAAAATGGCATACTGAATAACATCTTCATTTTATCTTGTTGGTTTTTAAGAAGTATTTAGGAAAGATGGCGGAAGCGCAGAGATTCGAACTCTGGGAGGGTCTCCCCTCGCCGGTTTTCAAGACCGGTGCTTTCAACCGCTCAGCCACACTTCCGCAATGGCTGTGAATATTAAAGTAGACTTGCTGATTTGTAAATAGCTATTTTAAGATTTTTTATCGTTTGCTTTAAATTTCATCAAATTTTGTGGGAATTAAGCAAACGGTGAGGTATTTGCCTGCAAAATTAGTGTTGGATTTTGATTAATTGGGTATAATACAACATAAATTAAATAGCGTACTTTGAAAAATGTTAGAACAGATAGAAACCGATGATAACGGTTATTTAAAAAATTGGCAGGATTGGACTGTCGATTTGGTTCCAGAATTGGCTTCCAAAGAGTCCATTGATTTAACCGATGCACATTGGGAAGTGATTTTATTTGTTCGTGATTTTTACTTAGAATATAAAACCTCACCAGCTATACGCGCGTTAGTTAAAGCGATGGAAAAAAAGTTTGGTGCAGAAAAGGGTAATAGTCGTTATTTGTATAAGTTATTTCCCGATGGTCCAGCTAAACAAGCAACAAAACTTGCTGGCTTACCAAAACCAGTTAAATGTATATAGATAAGGGATAAGACTAAATTCATGAGAAGATGGAAGCTCCCTTTATTGTTATTGGTTATACTAGGTTATCTACAGTATTCTTTGTGGTATGGAAAAAATAACGTGTACGACTATCAAAGCAATGTAGAAATGCTAGTCAATTTGCGTGCTGATAACGAGAAGTTAAAGGCTCGTAACGAACAGATGTTTGCTGAAATTGATGATTTACAACGTGGCTATGAAGCAATAGAGGAGCGCGCACGTAGCCATTTAGGGATGGTTAAATCTAATGAATATTTTTATCGAATTATAATTGATTCGGATACAAAAAAACGATAATGCATAACGTAAATAATCTTCATGATATCATCGCTATTGTGCCGGCAGCAGGAGTTGGTTGCCGTATGAATAGCCAAACCCCCAAACAATATCTAGAAATTGGTTCAAAGACGATTTTAGAACATACACTCAATAAATTATTAACGCACCCTCAAATTGCGAAAGTTATTGTTGTGATCAGCCCGGAAGATAACTTATTTAATACCCTTTCGATCGCCTTACACGATAAGATTAAAGTCACTTTAGGTGGTAAAACTCGCGCTGATTCTGTGTTAGCCGGTTTACAACTGCTAAATGATCAGCAGTGGGCTTTAGTTCATGATGCAGCAAGGCCTTGTGTTGATCATGATGATATTACTCGGTTAATCACAACGGTAATAAATAAAAAACAAGGAGGCTTATTAGCTACTCGTGTGAGTGATACAATAAAACGAGCATATCAAGATAATGATACCGTTGTTGATTATTCTGAAGATCGAACTTATTTATGGGGGGCAGCAACGCCTCAACTATTTAATGCTGGTGAATTAAAATCATGTTTGCAACAAGCTTTAAATCATCATGTTGCCATTACAGATGAAGCTTCAGCGATTGAATATTGTGGCGGTCACCCTTTATTGATTGAATGTCGCCGAGACAATATAAAAATAACGCGTCCTGAAGATTTAGCATTGGCTACTTTTTATTTGACTAAGCAGATTCCAAATAGGTGAAAATATGAGAATAGGTCATGGATTTGATGTTCATAAGTTTGGTGGTGAGGGTCCAATCACTCTTGCTGGCGTAAAAATTCCTTATCAATATGGCCTTGTTGCGCATTCTGATGGAGATGTCGTATTACATGCAATAACCGATGCCTTAATTGGTGCATTAGCATTAGGTGATATTGGTAAGCTATTTCCGGACACTGATCCTAAATATAAAGGCATAGATAGTCGTATATTATTGACAGAAGTGTACAGCCTAGTTCAAGCTAAAGGTTATGAACTTGTGAATCTGGATACTACTATCATCGCACAAGAACCCAAAATGCGGCCTCATGTAGATCAAATGCGGGTTAATATCGCTGAAGATCTAAAAGTACATTTTGATCAAATTAGTGTAAAAGCGACAACGACTGAGCAATTAGGATTTACAGGACGTAAAGAGGGCATTGCTTGCCAAGTAGTTGTTTTATTAACCAAAAAGTCCAAAGCAGATTAAATTTAAATATAGGCAATACAAGTGTTAGCAAAACTTAATTATTTATATGGAAAACCAACCACGACAGGGCAGTATAAACAGCAACATGAAGATTTTATGGTTACAGAAGATCTTGGATTTGAGTTGACTGGCGATGGTGAACATGTTTTAGCTTTTTTGCAAAAGCGTGATTGTAATACTATTTTTGTGGCTGAGCAGTTAGCTAAATATGTTGGTATTTCAGCCAAGCTTGTGAGTTATGCTGGATTAAAAGATCGTCAAGCGATAACGACGCAGTGGTTTAGCTTACATATGCCTGGTCAGCAAACGCCCGATTTTTCGGCATTTGATGTAGCTGGTTGCCAGATACTAAAAGTCACTCGGCATAATAAGAAATTAAAAATAGGTGCATTAAAGGGTAATTATTTTAAAATTAGACTAAGAAATTTAAATGCCCAATCTGAAATCGAATCTAAATTAGCCTTAATCAAACAACATGGCGTGCCTAATTATTTTGGTGAGCAGCGTTTTGGTCGGGATGAAAATAATATTACCCAAGCCATAAAATGGGCTTGTGGCGAGATTTCAGTTAAAGATCGTAAAAAGCGTAGCTTTTATCTTTCTGCTGCACGTAGTGCGATTTTTAATGATATTGTCAGCCAACGAATAGCTCAAAATTTACATCAACTTGTGCTAGATGGCGATATATTACAACTAGCACAGCGAGGTAGCTGGTTTGTTGCACAAGAAGATGAACTCGATTTATTACAGCAGCGACTTAGAAATGGTGAAATTAATATTACCGCACCAATGGTGGGTGATTCACCACTTGGAACACGCTTTAAAGCATTTGATTTTGAACAAAAATGTTTAGAAAGTTGGCCTCAATTCAATAATCTATTCAAAAAAGAACGAGTCGAAACAGCAAGACGGTCAATATTATTACGAGCAGATCAGCTTAATTGGCAATGGTTGGATGATAGCACTCTTGAGATCGATTTTTATTTGCCATCAGGTTGTTATGCGACAAGTGTGATACGTGAATTAATAATGGAAAATGAGTAGCCCCAATGCAAAATCTAAAAATGCAATCCCTAATTAAATTCTTGCGTCAGCAAGGAATAAAAGACGAGTACGTTTTAGATGCTATCGCATCAATTCCACGGGAACATTTTGTTGATGAAGCCCTATCGCATCAAGCTTATGACGATCGTCCGCTCCCAATAGGCAATGGTCAAACTATTTCCCAACCCTATATTGTCGCAAAGATGACAGAACTATTAAAATTAGAGCCTAATTCTAAAGTGCTTGAAATTGGGACTGGCTCTGGGTATCAAACCGCTGTTTTGGCAAAGTTAGTTGAGCATGTTTGTTCGGTGGAACGGATTAAAAGCCTACAGTGGAATACGAAACGTCGTTTAAAGCAACTTGATATTCACAACATTTCAACGCGTCATGGTGATGGCTGGTTAGGTTGGCCTGAGCGGGGGCCCTTTGATGGCATCATTGTTACCGCAGCAGCATCCGAAGTGCCGCAAAGCTTGTTAGAACAATTGGCAGATAAAGGACGATTAGTTATTCCAGTTGGTAAAAATACACAGGCTCTACAATTAATTGAGCGTGATGGCAATAACTTTGTAGTCAAAAATATGGGTAAGGTGATATTTGTACCTTTGGTTAAAGGCGATATAGAATAATTGGTGTTCATATCAAATAAAAAATAGAAAATAAATTACTTATTTTCTATTTTTATACTGAAACATAGTGTTTTCTGAAACTTTTTGACAAAATCTGGTGTATTTATGCTTCCTGTTCAGAACGTTTCCATTCACAAATTCCATAAATAGCATTAAACAGATAAATTAAGTACTGTGTTGCGATAATGATATTGTCGGTATAGATATTTAAACCAATCACCAATACGTTTAATATGACCCATAAATACCAGTTGAAATAGTATCTCAACATTAATAATAACTGAGCAACAACGCCTAATCCAAAAATGAAACAGTTAGCCATGAGTTGGTAGCTTGTATTGGTAGCACCTATTTCATTGGTTAAATAAATATTGAAAAAAGCGGCAACAATCAAAAAGATGAGTGCATATAAAAATGCAGTTTCATTGAGTGAACGGACTTTAACATTTTTATGGTTATCAAGGTTTTTTTGCCAAGTGAATAAACCGTAGATGTGTGAACAAAAATAGTAAACAGGCGGTAGTCCTGCACCAATATTGCCACCAAGAACATTTGCACAACATTCTGCAACTACGGCAAACATACCTAATACATTGCCCATATTTTTACGTTTTGCTAATAAAATAACGCAGAGTAGGCCACAAAAAGCGCCTATGTAAGAAGCCGTATAGCGTAAATTAAATTGAGTAAATGGATCGGTGTATAAGAATGCTAGCGTGACACATAATATACAAAAAAATGGATAAAATTTATTGCGTCCGATTGAAATGGTAAGCTCATTTAATTTATTCATAATTTATTACTCTTCATCGTTGATAAGTTGATTAACTAGTTCAATACAGCGTAAATAACGCACTTCGTAATCAGGGGAATCTATTTGTATATAGTTAATATTGTTTTTTTCTAATAATGTTATCAATAACTGTTGAAAATCTTTGCGCTGCTTTGGACTACCTAAATGACGTAAACCATCAGCAACCCAAGGTGTATTGTTGCCTAACAAAATAACTAAATCAAAACGATAATTGTTGATCATCGCTTGTAAAAATGGGTGTTCTTTGCCCTCATATTTTTTACAAAAAGCTTGAGTTGTGACAAAATCAGTATCAATAAACGAAACTTTATTGGCATGTTTTATCGCAAAATCAATATATTGAGCATGTCCTAGTGCAATTTTGTCATAGTCGGCATATTGCAAGGCGCGCTCATCACCGCCTAAGTGTGAAAATACATAATCGCGTCCATATTCCCACGCACTAGTAGTATTAAATACGTTCGCTAGTTTATTCACTAACGTTGATTTACCACTGGACTCACCACCTAAAATAGCGACGGTTCTGACAAAAAATGGTCTGACTTCTGTTGGGATGTACTGCCAGTTTTTCAGTGGTGCTTGGCGAATTTGAGTACCACTGACTTGCATAAATTGTCGTTTTGGATCGATAAGTACGGTGTCTAAATCAAATAAATCTTTATACATGGTAACGTCTTGTGGTTCACTTGAGTAAACGCAATCTGGCTTGATGCCTTTTTCTTGAAACAGTTTTTTAACTCGTTCACTCCACTCATGCCAACCATTAGGATAAGCAGGAATGCCGTCTTCTTCTAATAATTCAATATGGATATTTTTTTGATATTTAAAAGTTTGCAGTAGCCAGCGAATTCTATCATTGATCGTGGGCTGTCGAGACATTGCACTTTGTTCAAATAATGCCATATCGCGAATAGTATCGGAACAAAGTACGACATACAGTTCATCAACTTGGCTAATTGCGCGCTGAATAAGATAGATATGCCCAGTATGTAAAGGATAAAATTTGCCAAAAATGATGCCTACTTTCTTATTTTTGGTAGATGCTTCGATTTGTAAATATTGGTGGAGCGATTGTAATTTTTGAGCGCTAGGATTTTTAATTTTATCATTAATGAGTTGACTTAAGTAACCTTTAGTCATTTGGCAAGCATCGGCAACTGTCTGCAATGACATATTTTTCCGTTTTATTGCTTTTTTTAGATAACTGAAGCTATTCATAATAGTCTCCTTATTTTTGTGTTTTTTATTTTAAACAAAATATAAATCATTTTGTATTTATGTTCAATATATTAAACATAAAATAATTTATTTTTATTTAACTTTATTAAAATTTATAGCAATTAAGCTGAAAATAGTGAATACTCTTTTACCATTACTGATTTTAGGTAGTGGCTATTTCTTGCTTACCTATAACCTAAATATATTCCAATAATTAACATTCCAATTAGATTGAAAAGAAAATATGAAAATTCAAAAAATAGCTTTTTTCATTGCATTTGCCTCTAATAGTGTCTTAGCAAACAATAATGTCACACTCAATAAAGTAACGCTTTTTTTGCAAGGAGCTGAATTGCAAGGGCAATCAACGGTATTATTAAATAAAGGGGAAAGTGAAATTTTATTGACTGGAATTGCCGATGGTGTTAAAGCAAATTCAATTAATGTGGGATTTGGTAATGATGCTAACGTAAAAGTATTGTCAACGTCATTAAATGATAACTATGTTGGCGATAATAAACCTAGCGCAGATATTAAGCCTTTACTTGACGAGCTAAAGCAATTACAAGAAAAACATGATACCGCTGAAATACAATTAAAAGCCGTATCTGAACAAATTACCCTTTTACAGGGGAATCGCTTGGATCTGTTAGTTAAAAATGGAAATAACGATTTAGACGGAATGAAAAATGCGTTGGAATTTGTTAAAACAAATTTAGTTACGGCATTAAATGAACAAAACAAACTACAGAAAGAAGTCGATCAGATTGATGCACAAATCGCACAATGCCAAGATAAGATTGATAAACAAAAAGCGTTGACCAAGCGTTTAACTAATGCAATTACCGTAAAAGTTTATTCTGATAAAGACATTAGCTTGCCAGTGACTTTATCGTACGTCACCAATAAAGCTGGTTGGGCGCCTGTTTATGATGTGCGCGTTGCGGATATCAATTCTCCATTACAACTCACTTATAAAGCAGACATTTATCAAAATAGTGGTTTGGATTGGCAAAATGTGGATTTTAGTTTATCGACATCTAATCCAAGTGATGGAATAACTGCTCCTGATTTAATGCCTTGGTTTATCGATTTGTATACTACAAAAGGTGGATTCTTTTTTTCTAAGAGCGAAAAAGATTATGATGAAATAAGTGCAAAAGCGTCAAGATCAGTGAATCCTGATGATAATGTATTAACCAAAACGTTAGGTATTAATACCCGCTTTGAAGTCAAATTGCCTTATACCATTAAATCCAATAGCCAAAGTAATATTCTTACTTTACAAAACAAAGAAGTGGAAGCGAAATATCATTATATTGCTATTCCCAAATTAGATAGCAGTGTATATTTACAAGCACAAATTGCTGATTGGGATAAACTTAACCTTTTACCAGGAAAGTCCACGGTATTTTTTAACGGTAATTATATTGGCGAAAGTTTTATTACTACTAAAGATATAAAAGAAACGCTAGATATCTCTTTAGGAAAAGATAACAATATTTTTATTTCACGTAACCGTAATATTAATGAAACATCAAAACCTTCGTTATTTGGCAATAATATTTCACAAAAATATGCCTATACCATTGATGTAAAAAATGCCAAATCGTTACCCATTGATATTGTTGTTTATGATCAGCTACCAAATATTATCAATAAGGCGGTCATACTTGATGATACTAAATATGATAGTGCAAACTATAATAAAGAAACCGGTCAATTGATGTGGCAGTTTAAGTTGAATCCAAATGAAAATAAAAATCTTAGTTTAAGCTTTAAACTGACTTATCCAAAAGATAAAGTTAACGATATAATTGGATTATAAATGAGTGAATCACAGAAAATACAGTATGTTAAACGAATGGTTAAACCAATTTAAACAAGACAGTCAAATTAGTTTGCTGGATATTCATTTGGCCGTGTTTTTAACGAATAAAGCAAAGCTAAATGATGATATTACGATCAAACGATTCAGTTTTTTAGTGATAACGCTAAGTAAAGAAGTAAGAGCTGGTCATGTGTGCTTGGATCTTAGTTACTTAAACCAACCTACGATTGAACTGCAGCTTTGGTTAGCCTTAGGCTCGCCAAACGAGCAAGATTGGATAAACGCACTTAAACAAGCACAAAATAGTCAAATTGTGAGTGATGGAACAAATTTATCTCCGCTTATCTTTATTGAAAATAAACTTTATTTTCAAAGGATGTGGATGGATGAAAAAAATGTTGCTCAATATTTCAATCACACAATTCTTAATGAAGAGTCAAATTGCGATGCTGATTTAAGCACTATACTTAATCAGCTTTTTACCGATAATCATACTGTAATTGATTGGCAAAAGGTGGCCGTTGCTGCGGCATTAACGCGTAAAGTCGCGATTATTTCGGGGGGGCCTGGTACGGGTAAAACTACAACTGTGGCTAAAATTTTAGCTGGAATTTTGTTAACCAATCCTAATGCCCGAATTATTACAGCAGCCCCGACGGGGAAAGCGGCATCAAGATTAACCGAATCATTGAGTCGCACAATTGAACAACTCGCTTTTGTATCACTCAATATAAAGGCAGAAGCGATCACTTTACACCGTTTATTAGGTGCAAAAGCAGATAATCGTTCATTCAAGCATGATAAAAATAACCCATTGCATGTTGATGTGTTAGTTATTGATGAAGCCTCAATGGTTGATTTAAATATGATGGCAAGAGTCATTGAAGCCTTACCCACGTCTGCACGTTTGATTTTGTTAGGTGATAAAGATCAGCTCTCATCGGTCGAAGCTGGTGCGGTATTTGGTGATCTTTGTACCTTTATTACGTATGGTTATAGTGAACCACGAGCAAAAGAGCTAAGTCAATTAACGGGTTATGCTGTGCCTGCTTGCGAGCAAACAGCAACAATCACTGACAGTATTTGCTTATTACAAAAAAGTTATCGTTTTAATGAATCCTCTGGTATTGGATTGTTGGCAAATGCAGTTAAAGAGGGGCGCTCAACTATCGTTAAAAAATTATTAACCGATGAGTCATTAAGTGATATCCAATATCATGTACTTTCATCCCAACAAGCTTATGAAGATGTTTTATATGATAGTATTAATCACTATAAACATTATTTAAATGTTATTAAGCAATATGGAACTAATGATATTGCGGCAGTTTTAGCTAAATTTGCCGAATATCGCTTACTTTGTGCCGTAAGAGAAGGGCATTTTGGTGTAGAGGGTTTAAACAAGCAAATTGAGTTGCTGTTAGCCAAAAATAAATTGATTCACTTAAAAAGTAAAGAAGCTTGGTATGTTGGTCGGCCAATTATGATTTTACGCAATAGTACTTCATTAGGGTTGTACAATGGTGATATTGGCATTACATTAATGGCCGAAAAGGGTAGCTCAAAATTACGTGTGTATTTCCCGTTTGCTGATGGTTCTATTAAAGGATTTTCGCCATTTCGATTACCTGAGCATGAAACAGCTTACGCTATGACAATCCATAAGTCGCAAGGTTCAGAATTCGATGATGTGAATATTATATTACCAACTGATTATTCGCCGTTGCTTAACCGTTCTTTGCTTTATACAGCAATTACCCGCGCTAAAAAAGCCGTTTCAATTTATGCGACTGAACCGATCTTATTACAATCAATAAAATCACAAACACAAAGGCATAGTGGTTTAGTTAGTTTATTACAGAACAATAGTTGAGTGGATTTTTTAAATGCGCTAATACAGATAATTCTTTATAAAAAGATAAATCAATGAATAAACATTAAAACAGGGCGATAAGCCCTGTAATAGTTAACTTAATGAATAATCTTAGCTAAAAAGTCTTTAGCACGATCTGATTGTGGATTAGTAAAAAACTGCTCTTTTGATGTATCTTCAATAATTTCACCTGCATCCATAAAGATAACCCGATGTGCAACTTTACGTGCAAAGCCCATTTCGTGCGTAACAACCATCATGGTCATACCTTCATAAGCAAGTTCAACCATCACATCTAATACTTCATTTACCATTTCAGGATCAAGCGCTGAGGTTGGTTCATCAAACAACATTACAATGGGATCCATACATAGCGCACGAGCAATGGCCACACGTTGTTGTTGACCGCCTGAAAGCTGTGCAGGGTATTTATCTGCATGAGCAAGTAAACCAACACGCTCTAACAGGTTAAGCGCTTTTTCGCGAGCTTCTTCATCGGCTCGACCTAACACTTTAATTTGCGCAAGGGTAAGATTTTTTAAGATAGTCAAATGCGGGAATAGTTCAAAATGTTGAAATACCATACCCACTTTAGAGCGTAACTTTGCTAAGTTAGTCGCTTTACTTGTAACTTCAATTCCATCAATAATAATTTTGCCTTTTTGTACAGGCTCTAAACAGTTAACTGTTTTTATCAAAGTTGATTTACCTGAACCTGAAGGACCACAAACCACCACAACTTCGCCTTTACCGACTCGAGTTGTGCAGTTTTTTAATACTTGAAATTGTCCATACCATTTTGATATATTTTCTAAGGAGATCATCGATTTATCCCTTTCTTGAAATAATTAACTAAACATGAAGCAGTGAAACAAATTATAAAATAACTTGCAGCTGCAAAAATAATCATAGAATACTTGACGGTGCCACCTTGTGTATTACCGATTTGCGACACACTTGCGCCAAATAGATCAATTAAGCTCATGACATAAACCAAAGAGGTATCTTGGAATAAGATAATACCTTGTGTCAATAACAATGGCACCATAGATCTAAATGCTTGAGGTAAAATAATCAAACGCATTGCTTGGCTTTTGGTCATACCCAATGCATAAGCTGCATGATATTGACCTTTAGCAACAGCATTGATACCTGCACGAATGATTTCAGAATAATACGCAGCTTCGAACAGCGCAAAAGCAATCATCGCTGATGCAATACGTACATCTGCATATGGTGGCAAGTTAAATAGGTATTTAATGACCTGAGGCAGTGCTAAATAGAACCATAACAACACTAATAATAGAGGAATGGAGCGGAATAAATTGACATAGCATTTAGAAAAAACATTAAGTACCTTATTATTTGATAAACGCATTAATGCCAGTACTGTTCCCCAAATAATACCGAAAACCACAGCAGTAAGGGTGATTTTAGTTGTTAACCATAATCCACTTAATAATAAGCGATAGTTATCTAATACTAATGAAGGTATATCGGCAATCCAATGAAATAACTGCATTTTATCCTCCGTGACTCATATTAGGTAAACGAGTATGTTTTTCAACAATTCGCATGACAGTAATTACCACATAGTTAATCAGCATAAAGGCAATTGTGACACCGCATAATATTTCGATAATGCTATTGGTTGACTCATTAATGCGATCAATTTCACCAATTAAATCAATTAATCCTATTGTTGAAGCAACCGATGAATTTTTAATAATATTGGTCATTTCTGACGTTAATGGTGGAATAATACGTCGATAAGCATTTGGTAATAAAACGTACATATAAGCTTGTCGATTAGTTAAACCAAGTGCAATAGCAGCATATCGTTGACCTTTAGGTAAAGTTTGAATACCTGTTCTTACTTGTTCTGCTATACGCGCAGATGTAAATAGCCCTAACGCAATTGCGGCAGTGATAAATGCGCTTATATTCGGCGATAAGACAGATGTAAACCAAATTCGTACACTACCACTTAATATTACTGGTAGTATCATATACCACAAAAACATTTGCACCAGTAATGGAATATTACGAAATAGTTGAATATAACTTGCCGCAAAGTTATTTAGAAACTGATTTTCTAAAGTTCTACATATCCCTACCAGTGACCCCAGCACAAAGGCTATGATCCAAGCAGTCACAGCCAATGAAACAGTCACAACAATGCCATCTAGTAGCCAATTGAAGTAAATTCCATCACCATAAGGGGTGGATTGAAAAAATAACATCCAATTAAAGCTCATAATGGAGTCTAAAAAACTCCTCAATAAAGCTGTAATAGGTTCAAAAGAGAGTGTCCAATTAAAACTCATAATATATTTAATTCACTAAATTAGATCATGTACTAAATGCAATTCATTTAGTACATTGGATTAGAAAGATAAGAAAAGTATTAATCTAATGCTTTATCATTAGGATTGGCAAATAGCTCAACCATTTTTGGCGAAATTTCAAGACTCATATTTGCGCCTTTTGGCGGAACAGGTTGAGT
Source organism: Gilliamella sp. Pas-s25 (assembly GCF_009795885.1). GTDB lineage: Bacteria > Pseudomonadota > Gammaproteobacteria > Enterobacterales > Orbaceae > Gilliamella. Next base: position 24,928 of record NZ_WTEV01000001.1, read on the forward strand.
AAACCATTTGTTATAGGATTCTAAAGCCTTTCCTGATTTTTGCGCATCAGCAATTGTCTTGTCCATCAATTGTTTAAATTGAGTATCGCCTTTTCTCAACATACAACCATAAGCTTCATAAGAAAGCGGTTCACCAACAATTTTCCATTCAGCAGGATTAATTGCGCGAGAACGTTCGCCTGCAAGTAGTGCGTCGTCCATTAAAAATGCTGCAGCTCGACCTGTTTCTAACGCATTAAACGCATCGCCATGATCTTTTGGTGTAATGATACGAATACCTCAGTTATCTTTACTGTTGATTTGGTTTAAACGGATTTCAGAAGTTGTACCTGCTGTTGTTACTACATTTTTACCTTTTAGGTCTTCGATACTATTGATATTGCTATCCGCTTTAACTAGGAAGCGCGTACCAACAATAAAAATACTGTCTGAAAAACCAACTGTTTTTTGGCGTTCAAGATTATTAGTTGTCGAACCACATTCGAAATCATAGGTATAGTTGTTAAGTAGTTGAATACGAGTCTTAGAAGTAACTGGTAAATATTTTACTTTAAGATCAGGTAAGTTTAATTCTTTTTTAACCGCATCGACGATTAAATTAGAATAATCTTGTGAGTAACCAATAACCTCTTGATTATCACCATAATAGGAAAATGGAATAGAAGATTCTCGATGACCAACAACAATAACACCACTATCTTTAATTTTTGCTAATGTACCACTCAGTTCTTCTGCAACAGCCGAACCAGTCATTAGTCCTAACATTGCAAATGATAATACTAATTTGGTTAATTTTGTCTTTTTGTTCATACTCGTCTCCTACTGTTTAGTTTGTATCATATTAAATAATTTTAATATTTTTACAAAGGGCGTATATTATAACTTATTTTTTACCATAAAAGTACTTTTTACTGTTTATTTATCTATCATTGGAGCTAGATGTAACCAATAATTAACGCAATATTATGATGATTGATTACACCAATACTTAGTTAAATCCAATTATATCTAAGCAATAATTATGCCAGTATCGTTAATTATGAACGTCTTTTTATAAAAAGTGACATAAACATTAATACCATCATAGCAAAATAAGGCCAATTTCCCCATTTTGCATAAGGCGTTAAACCCGTTGTGGGTGATACTGTTGCCGATAAAACCGCTGTTTTAAATTGTGGTAACTGTTTAACAATATTGCCATGTGGATCGATGATTGCGGTAATGCCTGTGTTAGTGCTACGGATTAAAGGCCTACCAAATTCTAATGCTCTGGCTTGTGCCATTTGCAGATGTTGCTTCGGGCCAATGCTATTACCAAACCATGCGTCATTTGATACAGTCAGTAAAAAATCACTGTCTGCAGCAAAGTTTTGCCACATTAAATTCGATAAAATCACTTCGTAGCAAATAGCTGTGGTAAATTTAAAGCCTTTTATTTGTAATTGAGGTTGTTTTGTTTCGCCAGATTTCATCGACGACATAGGAATATTGAGTAATTCAGCAATCGGTTCAAGTATTGATTCTAGTGGTGTAAACTCTCCAAAAGGCACTAAATGGTGTTTTTGATAACGATTAGTTGTTGGATATTGATAAGGTTCTTTTTCACCTAATACCAACAAAGTATTGTAGAGATCTCCATTAGCTTGATATCCAGTTTCACCAAAGCGATAATCTATAATACCTACAGCGATTTCAGCATCATGGGCTCTAGCTTCGTTATCTAGATATTGTAAAAAAGATTGCTGATTTATTTCGTAATCGGTGATGCTGGCTTCTGACCAAATGATAATTTTATCTTTTTCAAAGTTTTCTTGACTCAGTTTTGCATAGGTTTGTAACGTGTCATTGAGTTGATCTTTTGTCCAACGAATTGACTGCGAAATATTTCCTTGAATTAATGCAAAATTAGCCGAACGAGTGTTATCTATCGTAGTCCAATTAGTATTATTGAATGAAATTGGTGCAAAAAAGATCGTAAATAGTGCAATAATTGCACCAAGTGCGTGCCGCTTTGGTGTTTTGTTGGTTATTGTCCTTATACAATAAACGAATAATCCACACAAAATAGTTAACAATAAATTAACGCCATCTATTCCAACTAGAGGGAAATAGGCTCGTAATGGACTATCAAGCTGGCTATAGCCAAGTTGCAACCAAGCAAATCCAGTTAAGATATAGCCACGTAAAAATTCGGTTACTTGCCAAAGCACTGGAGCGACAAGCACAAGCTGTTTAAATGAAAATTGCCCAGTAAAACGATTTGCTATGCTTAACAAAACAGTAAATAGCATCGGATAAAGCGACAAATATACAATTAAAAGGCCTAATACGATAATGGCAACCAGAGCAGGTAACTCGCCATACTGTTGAATACTAATATAAACCCAGTGTATCCCTGCCGTAAAATAGCCAATGCCCCAACTTAATCCGAGTAGCATGGCTTGTTTTTTTGCTTTATCGGCAATAAGCCATAAAAGCCCCGCAAACGAGACAAAAGCTAAAGGCCAAATATGAAATGGGGCATAACTAAAAACCGCTATACCACCAAATATTAGGCTTAATAAGATTTGTTTAAACATTTTCAGGTAGCTCTAAATTAGGCACAGTTGCTCCTTCAGGAATAGTCACATGCAGTTGGATGATTCGCCTTCGGTCTGCAATGGTGACTTTAAATTGATAACCATCAATGGTAATACTTTCATTGCGTAAAGGTAATCGTCCAAAATGTTGCATCACCAGACCGCCAATGGTATCCATTTCGTCATCACTAAAATTAGTGGCAAATATTTCATTAAAATCTTCAACTGGTGTAAGGGCTCGCACTGTATAAACTGAGGGCGTTAAGCGGCGAATATCCCGATCTTCTACCTCATCATATTCATCTTCAATATCGCCAACAATAAGTTCTAAAATATCTTCGATAGTCACAAGTCCTGACACACCGCCAAACTCGTCGATAGCCATCGCCATATGGTAACGCTGCATACGAAACTCTTTCAACATATGATCGACACGTTTGCTTTCTGGTACGACAACGGTTGGTCTAAGGATTTTTTTGAGATCGAAATTATCAACACCTTGGCGAATAAAAATCAAAAGATCTTTAGCTAGTAAAATGCCTTCTATATGATCTCTATCTTCACTAATGACAGGATAACGTGAGTGCCCATGTTCAGAAATAATATCAAGACATTCATCAAGCGAATAATTATCTTTGATTGTCACAATTTGAGAGCGGGGAATCATAATATCGCGAACGCGCTGCTCTGCTATATCCATGACGCCTTCAATCATATCAAGGGTATCTGGATCGATAAGTTCGTTTTCTTCAGCTTCGCGAATCACCGCGATAAGTTCTTCTTTATCTTTTGGCTCTGAATTAAATAATTGACTTAACCATAATGCAAACCCTTTTTTAGGTCTCCGGTGATTATCATCACTCATTTGCTCTTTTCCTTTCTTGCTTTGTTATTAATGTAACTTATTTTATATGTTTGTTGAGTTAGTTAGATTGCCATTTAACTAAACGGTTAATTGCATATTTTTATTCGTCAATCGGTTGATAAGGATCTTCAAATCCTAATTGCTGCATAATAGCAACTTCAATATTTTCCATTTCTTCGGCTTCTTCGTCAAGAATATGATCATAACCCAGTAAATGTAAACAACCATGTACAATCATATGGGCCCAGTGTGAAGTTAATGATTTATGTTGTTGCTTGGCTTCGGATTCGACAACTTGTTTACAAATAATTAGATCGCCCAATAAAGGAACATCAATCTCAATGGGGGATTCAAAGGGAAAAGATAATACATTGGTGGGTTTATCTTTATGACGATAGGTATTATTTAATTGCTGGCTTTCTTGTTCATCAACAATACGGATAGTGAGTTCGGCATTATCCATAAATTGAGGTAGAATAACATTTAACCACTGCAAAATTTGCGCTTCGGTTGGTAAATTTAGGGTATCTTCTGTAGCAATTTGCAAATCTAAAATAATGGTGCTCATTTTATTACCTTAATTATTCACGATGATAAGGATGATTAGTGGTTAAACTCCATGCGCGGTAAAGACTTTCAGCCACAATGACTCGTACTAAAGGATGGGGAAGCGTAAGTGGCGACAGCGACCAACTCTGCTGTGCTGCTGCTTTGCAAGCAGGAGATAAACCTTCGGGTCCGCCGATTAATAAACTCACATCACGCCCGTCTACTTTCCAGCGTTCTAGCTGCTCAGCTAAATTATGCGTTGTGTATGGTTTACCTGGTATATCAAGTGTCACAATGCGATTGCTTTTACCGCAAGCATTTAACATCAATTCGCCCTCTTTATCCAAAATTCGGGCAATATCAGCATTTTTAGTGCGCTTACCTGCGGGGATTTCAACAAGTTCTAAAGGCATATCTTTAGGAAACCGTGACTGATAATCATCAAAAGCTGTAGTAACCCAGTTTGGCATTTTATTGCCAACAGCAATAAGCTGTATCTTCACGCAATTAACTCCAAAGCTTCTCGAGTTCGTAAAGCTGACGGCTTTCTTCTTGCATGATATGCACAATCACTGAATCCATATCAACCACGACCCAATCAGCATCACTTTTCCCTTCACTACCTAACACCAAATGGCCCTGTTTTTTTGCTTCATCAAGCAAATGCCCTGCGATAGACGAAACATGACGGTTTGAAGTACCGGTACAAATAATCATATAATCGGTAATGCTTGATTTACCGCGGACATCAAGGGTAACAATGTCTTTGCCTTTTAGATCATCAATCTTATCAATAATAAAATCTTGTAACGACTGCTGCAAAATAATCTCTCTTTTTATTAAAAATAAAGCGCCATTATAGCATATATTTCAAAAATAACGGCGATGAAAAATTCATGTATATTTTTTGAATGTGACAAAATATAACGATATTGAGCAATGTGACTCAAAATCTTTTTTTAATATTTGTTTACTAAATTATAAAAATAGCCTTATTTAAAAAGGTAATTTTATTTAATTATCTAATTTCTTATCTTTTTTCTTTTTCCTCATCTTTTTTGCCAATTTATCTTCACGCATTTTTTTTATTTGTTCTTTTCTGTTTTTCTTTACTTGGCTTCTTTTCAATTTTTTTTGATTATTTATAGCTAAATTTTTCTCTTTTTTTATTACATCTTTTATTGGATTTTTTGCTTTTCGCTTTTTTTCTCTATGCATACTAAATTCAGCTAGCACTTCTGTTAACGACGATATAATCACAAAGAATAAAAGTCCTAAAAATAAACCTAATAAAGATGGATATATTGGATTGTAATCGTGACCCATGCGCGGATGGATCCTAAATGTTCCTGCTTTTGCAATATTAGTTTTAAACAAAAAAAGAATAAGAAAAAATTTCACCTTCATAATGTATACGATCATACTGAATAATTTTTCAATTATTTTATCTTATAAGAGTTGATTTGTATAAATATTAACGGATACTTATATAACAAAAAGGCATGATTTTTGGTAAGTCCTCAAAACTCATTAAAAAATATTTATGTACATTATTGATTTTATTTGGCTTTTGTTTTGTTGTTTTTAATTAAACTAAATATTTCAATCTATTAAAGCTTTTTACAAACTTAATCAAAGTTACGCCTAACAAATTTTTCCAAAAAATACCCCAAAAAACTAGCCAAACTTTTTTTAAACGGTTATACTTTCATCAATTTAAAAAATAGCTTATTTAATAAGCAGGTAAGCAAGCAAAATATAAATAAAACAATAATTTACTTGACAGGAGAACCGTAATGCATTATCATTTTAAACACCAAACACCAAACACCAGCACTGCCAAACCTATGTCCTGAATTTCCTAAATAACCATGTTAGACGAGTTTTTTCTCTTATCTCGTTGATATCCTCGAAATTATCCCCCAAACTATTATCTAAATTATCTTCAAAAGTTCCGTTGGTATTGTTCTTGTTGTCTTCATGGCATTCACAGGCATTGGTCGGTAAAAAAGGTAATCGTAGCGATGCAATCATATTATCGCCATCACCATTTATCAACTTCGTTAGACCTGATCTGGTTTGGGGCACAGATGAAAATGCTGGTCCCGTTGACATATGGAACTCTCAAAAAGGATTCCTAGTACAGTCAATCAACCCCTACTCATATGCGCTTAATTTTCCGACCACGGGAGCTGACGGATTATATTTTGATTTAGATATAGAAGGTGTTGATGCAAGTCAGTTGACTTGGGAACCTGTTACGCATGAGGGTATAACTGCTACAGTGGAATGGAAGATAGGAAAATGGGATGATTGGCTTGATAATCCAGAAGATGTGACGAGAGTTACTCTAACAGGTCCTAAGCTGAATAATTCTTGGCTAGCTGAGAGTCCATCATACCCAGGTCTAGTTTATAAGCCAAATTTACCGCAGACATTCGAGTTAGTGGGTAAAGATAGCAAGGGTCATGAGGTTGTAACATATGGATTTGTATTACAGAAATGGTTCGTTCTCCGCGATGCAGATGACAGATGGCCTGGTGTTCCATCACACGCAAAATGGTGTGAGGGATTAGGCTATCGACTTCCGAAAGCAAAAGACCTCACCAATGCCATCTGTCTTGATTACGATCACAACCCAGACAATGATTTATGTAGAGGTGTTGTGGGCGCTACGCCGTCATCAAGTGGTAATCATTATCAGCGTCGAATTGGGGCAGGATTTTTCACAGAGTGGGGCAAAATGTATTATTACTACGGGGCAAGATTCGGTAACGATGGCTACTCGGTAAGTGATCCTTCAACAGATAACAAAACGTACTTTGCTGTGACCTCGTTTGACGGTGAAGTGTTGCGTACCCCTTTGAATGTTGGTTATGAGGGGCTTTGCGTCACGCCTTAGCTTTTGTTTTTAGTTCTTGATTTTTTGGGCTTCGGGTGGGATTATGGTGCGAATTAAGGATAATTTAGCAAAGAACAAAGCCCCCAGCGTTTTGCGGGACTCCAAGCTGACCGCGCCTGTGAGCTATGCGCTTTTGTTACTAGATAGTAAAAGCGCTTGTTTCAGAAAAATAAAACTCACCGAAATAATAAACAAAAATTATGTTGTAATGCATTTATTTATTATTAAAAACAAATAATTAAGTAAAATAAATAGGGTGTTTGAATAATTTTTTGACGTTTTTTAACACTGTTTCCAAAGCTTTTTACTAAAAGTCTAATCAAAACTGCCTTAGTATTCATATTATCGATAATGCTTGCCTCCTTAAGACCATTTTTACTCGTCTATTTAATATAAATATTTTTTATAACTCTAAAAAAAGATTGAAATCATACGTTGATTAAGTAAGGATAATTAACTGTGATTTTTTATACCACATTATGCATACGCATATTGTGCAACCATGCCTTTAAGGCTGATGCAATAAATAATAAGGAGTCAATATGTTTAATAAAGATATGACTATTGCCGAGTATGATAAGGAATTGTGGGATGCCATTAAAGGCGAAGAGCAGCGTCAAGAAGATCATCTTGAGCTGATCGCATCAGAAAACTATACCAGCCCACGAGTAATGCAAGCACAAGGCTCACAGCTCACTAATAAATATGCCGAAGGTTACCCAGGGAAACGTTATTATGGTGGTTGTGAATATGTTGATATTGTTGAAAAATTAGCAATTGAACGTGCCAAGGTCTTATTTGGTGCTGATTATGCTAATGTGCAACCACATTCAGGTTCACAGGCCAATTTTGCCGTTTACATGGCGCTGCTAAAGACCGGCGATACTGTTTTAGGTATGAATCTATCAGAAGGTGGGCATTTGACGCATGGTTCGCCAGTTAGCTTTTCTGGCAAGCTTTATCATATTGTGGATTATGGGGTTGATGATTCAGGGCGCATTGATTATGACAAGCTGGCTAAAACAGCTCAAGAGTCTAAGCCAAAAATGATCATTGGTGGGTTTTCGGCTTATTCTGGTGTGGTGGATTGGAAGCGTATGCGAGAAATCGCTGATAGTGTGGGCGCTTATTTATTTGTGGATATGGCACATGTGGCTGGTTTGGTTGCCGCAGGTGTTTATCCAAATCCTGTTCCTTATGCACACGTTGTGACTACAACAACCCATAAAACCCTAGGTGGCCCACGCGGGGGATTGATTTTAGCTAAAGGTGGCAGTGACGAATTATATAAAAAATTAAATTCGGCGGTCTTTCCTGGAGCGCAAGGTGGACCTTTAATGCATGTGATTGCCGCTAAAGCGGTAGCATTAAAAGAAGCAATGGAGCCAGCTTATAAAGAATATCAACAGCAAGTGGTGAAAAATGCCAAAACGATGGTTGACGTGATTGTGCAACGTGGTTATAAAGTGGTTTCTGGCGAAACACACAACCATCTGTTTTTAATTGATTTAGTCGATAAAAATATCACAGGTAAAGAAGCCGATGCGGCTTTGGGGAGTGCCAATATTACTGTCAATAAAAATAGTGTACCTAAAGATCCACAAAGCCCGTTTGTGACATCAGGCGTGCGTATTGGTACGCCAGCTATTACTCGCCGAGGTTTTAAAGAAGCCGAATCACGCGATTTGGCAAATTGGATTTGTGATGTTTTAGATAATATTGATGACGAGCAAACCATTCAAGCAGTAAAAGACAAAGTTTTAGCTATTTGTCGCCGCTTGCCTGTTTATCAGCATTAATGGCTGATTAATTTCGCCGACTAGTATCGGCGAAATGCTCTGTTGATTTTATTTGTCAATATTGGTGGTTGTGTCAGTTTTATTTTGGGTTTGCTCTTGATTATGCTGCTTGATATAGTGGTCAAGGTAACCTTCATGCCATAACCATCCCGCTGTCGCTCCAACACCAAGTAAAATAGCTAACCAAAAAATAACGATCAGCTTTTGGTGGCGCTGTTTCATAGGGTCATGCAAATTACGTTTTGCATTTGTTGGTAGTTCAGCTTTGCTGGTGAGTAGCCCGCCTAGCATTAAGTTGATTTTAACTTGCCCGTTAATAGCCCAGCCTGATGCTTCAAGCAGTGGTCCAAGGGTTCTTCGGCGTAATTTTAACCATGCCAAAATAACAGAAGGACCCGAAATAATCAGGAATATCCCAACAAAAAACAAAGGGAATTGCCACCAAGTGAGCGAAAAAATCGCTTGAAAAATCGAAGCTAATGCCGTGCCGATTGCGCCAACGGCTAAACCAATTGCCGCAAAAATACCGACGCTTTTGCCAATATCAAATTTATTAGCTGGGTTTTGCAATGCTTGTTCACTCGATTTTTCAACATCGGCATCTTTGCTGCTTGCCCATTTGTTAATTTGTTCGGTAATACAGCGCCCAATGCGTTGATATGGTGCCAAAATCGCTTGCTGAATACTAATTGGTTTGGTGATTATTTTAACGACATTGGCATCCCAATCATTCCCTTCATTGTCGATAAACACACCATTGCGACCTTCAATTAATAGATCACCTTGCCCTGCGGTCATGGCAGCGGCAATCAGCTGTTTTTGCCCATGCCGTGTACATTCACAATAAAGTAGACAAAGTTCAGAATAATTTGCCATTGTTGAGTGTTTGGCGATATTGTCAACTGCAACGCAAAGGGTTGCGCAGCGACCATCTATATAAAGATTACCTAGTTGAAAGGCAGCTCGGGTTTTTGGCGTGAAGAAGTCTGCAAAAGAGACAAAGTTAACCAGTAAACGGTAAAGATGTTTATGAAACAGGACTAATTTTTCTAACACTAGCACATCTGATGCAGATATTGGCGTTTTGTTGTCTTGTTCAACCATCTGCTTAAATTCGTTGAGTAAATCATCGTTAGCTAGCTTGGTAATGACGCTATTTGACATATCTTCTATACTGGCAGAGGGTTCAATTTCAACTGTTAATTGTGCCATTTCGGGCTTAGCGCTAATAAGAGTAGCGTAAGCTTGCAAACTTTGTTGAATGTCTTGCCATTCTTGCGGTGTTAATTGATCGGGATTATATAATGATGACGCCACTAATGTTTTAAATCGGCTGATTTTAGCTTTCCAAAGTGGATTAAGCCCATTGACGAGATCAAGCGCATTGGTTGTATCGATTTTTGATAGTGGTAATTCGGCTAAAGCTTCATCAGACAGTAATCCATTTTGTGTTGGTACAATATATTTTTCATCGACATTGAGCGCGGTTTGCGCTTGAGGAGCGTATTGTGCTAGTTCAATGCGTAAAAAATAATCATCAATTTTGGGTTTGAGTTGTTGGATTAACTTCCAAATTTCGGCACTATTTTCACCAAATGGTGTTTGCGTGTTACTTATTTTGGTTTGCCATTGTAACCACGTTTTTAAGTTGTCAACAAAAGTGGTGGCGATGTTTAGATCGATACCGTCTTGCCCACTCATATCTTTTTTTGCGCCGGTGGTTTGGATTGCTGTTTGAATAAACGTTTGCATTTCGGGCGATAATTCGCTTGATGCAGGGAAGATTAAATCACCATTGTAAAGCTTGTCAGCATTGGTTTTTATACATTGCTGTATGTCGTCTTGGCTTAAATAATCCACGTTACTTTTATTTAAGCTTGCTAAAATGCTATGCGCGGTGACAGAGAGTTTATTCCCTGATGGAGTTGATGTATCAATTTGTGATAAGGGGAGTGTTTCGCTCGTTTTTAAAATACTATCAAATGAAATAATTTTATCTCGAGTCCAGCTAATGGCATCTAAAATATCAGGTATGCGAATACGTCCATCTTTGTCTGAGTCGAGTAGCGCTAAGGTTCGTTCATCAAAATCTAGCCCTATGGTTGGGCAACTTAAAGCTACCCATAATTTGGGGTCTAAATCAGGTAGATTAATAATATCATTGGCATTTTTAAATACCACTTGATCTAATCCACCTACGCGCTGAAATGTCCACATGTGACTCATAGTTATCTCCACATCAAAATCTAAATAATATTTTGTACATTAATATAAACAGTATTTATTTTTTTTGATAGAACAGAACAGTAATTTCTAATATTTGTGACACCTATTAGTGTATCTTTGGTATTTGATTTAGTTGCCTTTGGCAACTTTATGATAGAATAATGCCTTATTACTTAATATCCAAAAAAAATCACTAATATGTCATTAATTAATCTTACCAATGCTTATCTTTCATTTAGCGATGCACCACTACTTGATCATATCGATATGTCTATTGAACCAAACGAGCGTGTTTGTCTTGTTGGTCGCAATGGTGCCGGCAAATCAACGTTACTTAAAGTGTTAAATAAAGAAGTGCCATTAGATGAAGGGCAAATTATTTATGAAAATAATGTAATTGTTTCACGCTTACAGCAAGATCCTCCTCGCGATGTGCAAGGCAATGTGTTTGACTTTGTGGCAGAAGGATTACACGAACAAGCACAGTTACTACGAGATTATTACGATTTAGCTCATCGTGTTGAACACGATCCTTGCGAAAGTAACTTGGCTAAATTAGCGAAAATGCAAGAGCAGTTAGATCATCAAAATGGTTGGCAATTAGATAGTCGTATTCGTAATGTTATTTCGTCGTTATCACTTGATGGTGATGCCTTGTTATCTTCGCTATCTGGTGGTTGGCTTCGTAAAGCTGCATTAGCCAAAGCATTAGTTTGTCAACCGTCGGTTTTATTGCTTGATGAACCAACAAACCATTTAGATATTCAAACCATAAAATGGTTGGAAGAGTTTTTGAAAAGTTTTAATGGCAGTATTGTGTTTATTTCTCATGATCGTTCGTTTATTCGTCAAATGGCAACGCGTATTATTGATTTAGATCGGGGTAAAATTGCCTCTTGGAGTGGTAACTACGATAACTATTTACTTGGTAAAGAAGAAGCCTTGCGCGTTGAAGAGTTGCAAAATGCGGAATTTGATAAAAAATTAGCTCAAGAAGAGGTTTGGATTCGCCAAGGTATTAAAGCTCGCCGTACACGTAATGAAGGGCGAGTACGTGCGTTGAAAGCAATGCGCCAAGAGTATAGCGAGCGTCGCCAAGTGATGGGCAGTGCCAAAATGCAAATTGAAGAGGCGCTACGTTCTGGAAAAATTGTTTTTGAGCTTGAAAATGTGACCTATCAGATTGAAGATAAATTGCTAGTTAATGATTTTACTGTGCAAGTATTACGTGGCGATAAGATCGCCCTGATTGGTCCTAATGGTATTGGTAAAACGACGTTGTTAAAACTAATGTTAGGTAATTTAGCGCCAACATCAGGTAGCGTACATTGTGGTACAAAGCTTGAAGTGGCTTATTTTGATCAATATCGATTAGAACTTGATCCTGAAAAAACCGTGATGGATAATTTAGCTGAAGGTAAACAAGAGGTGATGGTTAATGGACGATCACGTCACGTTCTTGGTTATCTGCAAGATTTTCTATTCCCGCCAAAACGCGCCCGAACACCTGTTCGTGCATTATCAGGTGGTGAGCGTAATCGTTTATTGCTGGCTAAACTATTTTTAAAACCTAGCAATTTATTAATACTTGATGAACCGACCAATGATCTTGATATTGAAACGCTGGAGTTGTTAGAAGAGTTGGTTAATGATTATCAGGGAACAGTTTTGCTAGTTAGCCATGATCGACAGTTTGTTGATAACGTCGTTACCCAATGTTGGTTTTTTGAAGAAAAAGGGCATATTGGCGTTTATGCAGGTGGTTATGCTGATGCTCTGCAACAGCAGCAACAGGCGCAACCGGTTAAGGTGGCGGCAGTTAATGATGTTAAACAGCCTAAAAAAGCATTAAGCACGGCGAATAACAAAAGCAATGATCAAGCCACTAAAAAGAAAGTTAAGCTGAGTTATAATGAGCAACGAGAGTTAACACAATTGCCAAGCAAAATAGAGCAATTAGAATTAGCCATTGCTGATTTACAAGTTCAAATTGGTCAAAGTGACTTTTTTAATCAACCCCACGAGGTTACGGGACCAATCTTACAATCTTTAACCGATAAAGAAGCTGAATTAGAGTCTGCTTTTGAACGCTGGGAACAGTTAGAGTCTTTAAGTAAATTATAATGTAAGACTGTTATTTTCAGCATTATTTATTGGGGTATATAATAAATAATGCTGTTTCTGAGCGTTAAGATTTTTATAAAATGGTTTTATTATTCCACAATTTTCTAGAATAAAGACAGAAAAATAACAATGCAATAATAACGAAAGCTGCGCCAACAAAACCAATATCTTCCTTTGATAGTAAAATTAATACTTTACTGCCTATAAAAGCGCCTCCGCCTATTCCAATATTGTAAATACCTGAATAGACCGATGTAGCAATATCGGTTGCATCGGGCGCTGCATCAATCACTTTGCTTTGCATGACCATGCCAATAATGGTAATCGAAAGCCCCCAAATCAAACATTGAATGATTGCGGTATAAAGCGTGAATGAACAGACATAAAGCGATAATAAACAAATGATCAATGACAACATAGGCATCACTAATATGGCGGTTGGATTTTTTTCGGCATATCTTGCAAAAATAACACTGCCAATCATGCCTGAAAAACCGACCACTAACAATAAAGCGACGATAACATTTTGACTAAATCCGCCAACATCTTTCATAAATGGCGTGATATAAGTATAAGCAGTAAAGTGGCCAGCAATAATAATGGCTATTAATAGATAAATGTTAAGCAGTATTGGCCGTTTTAATACCGTTGGAATATCTTTGATAGAGATAATATCCATGCTTGGTACAGTAGGTAATAAACGGAGCAGTAATATCATCACGCAAAAAGCGATACCAGCAATACATAAAAAAGTCACGCGCCAGCCAACGAGTTGCCCTATGATGGTACCAATTGGGATTCCTAGGATGGTTGCCATCGATACGCCAATAACAATAAAGCCCATTGCTTTAGCTTTTTTACCATTAGGTGCTAATCGAACTGCAAGCGGTGTTGTAATTGCCCAAAATACCGCATGTGCACAAGCAATGCCAATCCTTGCTGCCATCAGACTGTAAAAATCCCACGCAAATCCGGCTAAAATATGGCTACCAATAAATAGGCAAAATAGAAAAATTAGTAGTTTTCTTCGCTCCATTTTTGACGTTAATACTGTGAGTGGCAATGATAATAACGAAACAGACCATGCATAAATGGTGAGTAATAATCCAGCATGAGCAACATCCATTGAAAAGCTTTCAGCAATATTAGGTAATAATCCAACAGGTACAAATTCCGTTGTATTAAAAATAAATGCCGCAAATGCAAGGCAAAGAATTGATGACCAAATACGAGATCGGTTAATACTATTATTCATGATTAAGATTATGGAGGAGGTATGTTTTTATTGGATTATAACTGAATAATTTTGTCTATTAAATAGCTGCTATCAATAAATCTTAAATTAAATCATCGCCACCACTATTGGCAGAGGATGGCGATGTATTATTGCTTTGATTTATGCTAACGCTTTAGCCGCCGCTAGGGCTTTGTCATAATTAGGTTCAGAAGACGTTTCTTTAACATATTCAACATAAGCAATTTTGTCATTTTTATCAATGACAAATATGGCTCGGGAAAGTAAGCGTAGCTCTTCAATAACAGTGCCATATTTTAAACCAAAATCCAGATCTTTATGATCAGAAGTGACTTTGACCGCATCAATGCCTTCAGCCGCACAATAGCGATTTAATGCAAAAGGTAAATCAACACTAATTGAAAATATCACGGTATCTTTTAGTTTTGCTGCTTCTACATTGAAACGGTGAACTTGGGCACTACATACCGAAGTATCAATGGATGGTACCGAATTAATAATCCTGATTTTACCTTTAAAATCGGATAATTTAATGGGCTTCATTGCTAAATCTTGCACGATAAAATCGGGTGCTATGTCACCAACGTTGATTTTTGGACCTAACAAAGTAATAGGGGCTCCGCGCATAGTAACTTCATTAACTCTTTTTTGCATAACTGTTTCCTTTGGGGATAATAATCGTGTTGTAATAAATTTCAGTGTTGATAGGATAACGACGTTCAATGCATTAAAGTTATTGCACCTATTGGCGTTAATTCAATATAGACCCAAACAGGCTACAGAGCAATAGCATTATCATGTTTTAAGTGATGAATTAGCCAATTTCAATTATTGTTAATAGTGTTGCTATTTAATGTAATTAAATTATTTCTGTTTTGTATGTTTATTAGACAATGGTATATAATGCCATCACCTTTCTTTATTCTTATATCAACATTATGAATCAATTATTTATTACTGTCTGTTTACTGACTTTTAGTAATATTTTTATGACTTTTGCGTGGTATGGGCATTTGCGGTTTTTACATAACCAAGTTTGGCTAGTGGCAGTGTTTGCTAGCTGGGGAATTGCGTTATTTGAATATTTATTGCAAGTGCCTGCTAATCGCATTGGTTTTCAGGTTGCTAGCGCAGGTCAATTAAAGATTATTCAGGAAGTAATTAGTTTGTCTGTTTTTATCCCTTTTTCAATTTATATTTTAAAAGAGCCATTTAAGACAGACTATATTTGGGCTGGCTTGTGTCTTTTAGGTGCGGTATTTTTTATGTTCCGCGATAAGATTTTTGCTTAATTTTATGTTAAAAAACATGATAAATATTGAGCATATTTGTTACGGTAATGCTCTAAATTAGCCTTTCAAATATTCCATATATTGCGTGGTTGATTGTGATGATGTTATACCAAATTAATCATAAAATATTAATAGCATTGGCTGTTGTTGACAGCCAAGCTTATTCTTTAGTTATAGCGCCTTAAATGAAATATCCGGTAAAATTGCTTCGCCTTGCCAATATAGCTCACTGGCAATGCGCCCAGCAATTTGGCAATAAAGTTGGGTAAATTCGCTATCAGGGTGGCTAATAACAGTAGGTTGCCCTGTATCGAGATCTTGACGTAATATTTTATGAAGTGGTATTTGTCCGAGCAATTTTGTTTGATATTGCTCAGCTAGACGCTGTGCTCCACCTTCGCCAAAAATAGCTTCGTGATGACCACAATTTTCGCAAATGTGATAGCTCATATTTTCAATAATGCCTAGCGTTGGGATGTTGACTTTATTAAACATGGTCATGCCTTTTTTGGCATCAATTAATGCGATATCTTGCGGTGTACTGACAATAATTGCAGCCGTTACTGGAATACTTTGTGCTAGGGTTAATTGGATGTCCCCAGTTCCTGGAGGCATATCAATAACCAAATAATCAAGTTCAGGCCATAATGTATCTTGTAATATTTGTAGTAATGCCTTGCTTGCCATTGGTCCACGCCATACCATGGCGCTATGTGGATCGACTAAATAACCAATGGAGTTACTGGCTAATCCGTGTGCCATAATTGGGGTCATGTGTTTATTGTCAGGTGTTAAGGGTTGCTGTTTTTCTGTGCCCAACATGGTGGGAATTGAAGGTCCATAAATATCCGCATCTAAAATACCTACTTTGGCTCCTTGTTTTTGTAAAGCTAGTGCAAGATTGACAGCTGTTGATGATTTGCCCACGCCACCTTTTCCTGAACTTATGGCGATAATATTTTTGACATTGTTAATGGCTTGTTGGTCATTAGCGCGTTTTAATGTGGCAATTTTATATTCAATGTGCCAGTCAACGTCATTAATGCCGTTAAGCTTTAGTAATTTTGGGGTGGCTATTTTTTTTAACTCATCAAAAGCGTTTTGCCAAGCAAAGGGCATGGCTAAGTGGATAGATAAGTTTTGATTAACTAATTCGCATTTTGTTACTGCGCTAAGTTCAAGCAAATTTTTTTGTAAGGTTGAATGAGTAAAATTCTCAAGAATATTTTCTACTTCAATGTTCATTATTATTATCTCGTTGTACATTAATATTTATACTTGCTTCATTTCCCATGATCCTCCTTTAAAGAGGTGGAACATAATCAATGGCAAAGATGTAAAAAGTATATTATTTTACATTTTCGAAAAAAGATTATTTGCCATTTACAAAGTGAATCGAGTATAGAAATTTCATCAAATTATGGCATAAATCTAGCGATAATCCCACGATTGATGTACTATTTCTGCCATTATGTAATAAAGGGTAATAAATCAACATGACAACTCAACGCAAAATATTGGTGACTTGCGCACTGCCTTATGCCAATGGTGCAATTCACTTAGGTCATATGCTTGAACATATTCAAGCTGATGTATGGGTACGTTATCAACGTATGCGTGGTAATGAGATCTATTTTATCTGTGCTGACGATGCGCATGGCACGCCAATTATGCTTAAAGCGCAACAACTTGGCATTACGCCTGAACAGATGATTAGTGAAGTAAAAACTGAGCATCAGCGTGATTTTGCTGGATTTAATATTAGTTATGATAATTACCATTCAACTCATAGCTCAGAAAATCGTGAAATATCAGCGCAAATTTATAAGCGTTTAAAAGCCAATGGTTATATTAAAACCAAAGTCATTTCACAGCTATTTGATCCTGAAAAACAGATGTTTTTGCCAGATCGCTTTGTAAAAGGTACTTGTCCACGTTGTAAAGCCCCAGATCAATATGGCGATAACTGTGAAGTGTGTAGTGCAACTTACAACCCGATTGATTTAATTAATCCTAAGTCTGTAGTTTCAGGGGCGACGCCAATTTTAAAAGAGTCAGAACATTTCTTTTTCGATCTGCCGGCTTTTTCAACTATGTTACAAGAGTGGATTCGCTCTGGAACACTACAAGAGCAAGTCGCTAATAAAATGCAAGAGTGGTTTGAATCAGGCTTACAGCCGTGGGATATTAGCCGTGATGCTCCTTATTTTGGTTTTGAAATCCCCGATGCGCCAGGTAAATATTTTTATGTCTGGTTAGATGCACCAATTGGTTATATGGGCTCTTTTTTAAACTACTGCAATACACAAAATAAACCAATTTTTGATGAGTTTTGGAATAAAGATTCAAGCACTGAGCTTTATCACTTTATTGGTAAAGATATTGTTTACTTTCATAGTCTATTTTGGCCAGCAATGCTAGAGGGTAGTGAACATCGCAAACCATCGAATATTTTTGTGCATGGTTATGTGACTGTTGACGGTGCAAAAATGTCTAAATCACGAGGCACTTTTATTCAAGCAAGTACCTATTTAAAACATTTAGATCCTGATTGCTTACGCTATTATTACGCCGCTAAACTGTCACCACATATTGATGATATTGATTTAAATTTAGAAGACTTTGTGCAACGTGTAAATAGCGATTTAGTTAACAAAGTTGTTAATATTGCTTCACGTTCGGCTGGATTTATTTATAAACGCTTTGACGGCAAATTATCGGATAATGTAGCTGAACCAGCACTTTATGCGTATTTTGTTGAAAAGTCTCAAATCATTGCTGATTATTTTGAGCAACGTGAATCAGGTAAGGCGATTCGTGAAATTATGGCACTTGCTGACGAAGCTAATCGTTATATTGATGAAAAAGCGCCATGGGTAGTTGCTAAACAAGAAGGGCAAGATCAAACATTGCAAGATATTTGCTCAATGGGTATTCACCTATTCCGTATTTTAATGACCTATTTAAAACCAATAGTGCCTTCATTAGCTGAGCGAACAGAAGCATTTTTAAATAGCAAATTAGAATGGAATACCATTGCTAATGCGTTAACTAGCCATAAAATTAATCAGTTTAAAGCCCTATTTAACCGTATTGATATGGATAAAATTACTGCCATGATTGAAGAAACAAAAGAGCAAGCTGCCCTAGCAACACCAGCTAAAACAAATGTTGCTGAACCTATTGCCGATACGATTAATTTTGACGATTTTGCCAAAGTTGATATGCGTGTTGCTTTAATTAAACATGCTTGTTTTGTTGAAGGATCCGATAAATTACTCCAGTTGACGCTTGATATTGGTGATGAAACCCGTAATGTGTTTTCAGGCATCAAGCAGTTTTATCCTGATCCAGAAGTACTAATTGGGCGTTTAACCATTATGATTGCCAATTTAGCGCCTCGTAAAATGCGATTTGGTGTTTCAGAAGGTATGGTGATTTGTGCCAGTGGTAAAGATGATGGTGACGGCGTGTACTTGTTATCGCCAGATAGTGGTGCTAAACCGGGAATGCGCATTTCGTAATTTTAATTCTTATCATGCAAAAAATGCATCTTAGCAAGCTAATGTGCTTGTTAAGATGTTTTATAAAACTACGTGTTTTAGTATAACAAGTTGATCTGTTTACATTGTTGGATAAAGCAACATAATAGATAGCCATTGAAATAAAAATATCTGAAAATTAAATTAATTGATAGGTCTCTATTTTTATCGAAATTGGCAATTAAAATAACGATTGCCAAAGCTCTATTTTTTTAAAAATCATATTTTTCCGTTTGATTTAACATTGCATGTAAATTTGTTATTTCCTTACTTTTGATTTTCTGACGGATTTCCTGAATAAGGAAATATGTTGTCTTTTAGTGAAAAAGTGAAATCTTTTGTATTAATCTCACCAATAACTTTGTTGCTATCGTATAAAGCCAGTAAAAAATCGGCCATTTGCTTTGCTGTATGGTACTTGGTAAAACTTTCATCATAATTATATTTATTGACATTATTGGCTTTTTCACCAAATTCTGTTTTTGTCGCAGCCGGAGCTAACACCTTTGCGGTTAATTGGGCGTTAGCTTGCTTTAATTCCTGTGCTAGCCCTTCGGTAAAGGCATTGACATAGAATTTTGTTGCGCAATAGGTTACCGCATTAGGAACGAGTGTATATCCGCCACGGGAGGAGATGTTTATTAGTTGTGTCCCAGATTCATTTTGATATTTACGTACATACAGTGTTGAAAAAATTGTTAGGACTTCAATATTTAAATGAAGCATTGATTCGATTTTTTCTAAATCTTGATCGCTAACACTGCCGTAATGACCAAAACCGGCATTATTAATCCATGTTTCAATAAAATAGTTGTCTAAATCATTAAAAAGGGAATGAGCGTTGGTTGGTTGTGATAAATCACAAAGTTTTATAATTACTTCTAATGCTGGGGCAATTTTTGCAATTTCTTGTTGTAAAAGTGCCAAATTTTCTTGTCTTCTTGCAATAACAATAAGGTTTTTATTTCGTTTTGCAAAAGCAATAGCTGTTGCATAACCTATGCCTGAACTTGCGCCGGTTATGACGGTATATTTTTTATGTGTATTGGTCATTTTTATTTCCTCTAATATTTTAAATATCTGTATTTAATTAAAAGCATTCAAACTATTAAATATATGATAAATATAACTTTATTCTACTGGAAGGTGGACTCATTTTGGTCTTTTATATTTTTTTATTGGTTATTTGTTTGCCATGAATTATGTGGTACTTCAACTTCTTTAGAGGCTTGACTTACAAATCCTGCCCCTATAATGCCGATTTTTTTCATATATTTACCCTGTTTTTATTTGTTTACTTGATTTGCGTTATAATATTTATAAAATAAAAGATAGTAAATGGCTTTAAAATTGTTTTATTAACAACTGGAGATTGGCAATATGGATCTTTTTAGAAGTATGAAAGCTTTTGTATTGACTGTGAAGACAGGTTCATTTGCATCGGCATCTATCTCATTAAATACCTCTCCGCAAATGGTTGCGAAATATATTCTTTTTTTAGAAACTCAATTAGGGTTAAAGTTACTTAATCGAACAACACGTTCACAAAATCTTACCGAATTTGGTAAGCAGTATTATGAGCGCTGTGTGAGTATTTTAGGTGAAGTTAAAGCCACCTCTATGCTTGCGCAACAGTTTTTAGATAAACCTAGCGGTGTGCTTAGAATTAGTGCACCATTTACTTTTGGTAATTTTACTTTAGTGCCATTAATTAGTAGTTTTATGAAGTGTTATCCCCAAATTAGTGTCGATATACAGTTAAGTGATCGTTATGTCGATTTAGTTAAGGACGGTTTTGATATCGCTTTTCGGATTGGTGATTTGAGTGATTCAGGGCTTATTGCTCGTAAACTTAATCCTCATCAACTTATTTTTGCTGCCTCACCAGATTATTTAGCGCAATATGGTGTTCCATTAATACCTGATGATTTGAAAAAGCATCAATGCTTGATTTACCAATATGTGAATCAGAATAAAAAAGATCATGTTTGGCCGTTTATGATTAATGGTGAAATAGTTAATATTCCTATATCAGGGACATTTCAAAGTAATCAGACTTCAGCGTTAGCGATAGCTGCGATTGAAGGGCTAGGTATCACCATGTTGCCAGAATCTATGTTACAAGAGCCAATTAAGCAGAAAAAATTATTTCCCATATTACAAAAATTTTTACCACCTGCCAAGCCGCTTAATATGCTTTATACTGCTGATCGTCAGCAACCACCAAAATTAAAAGTATTTATTGAATTTGTGTTGAATGCAATATCGTAATAAGTGTGTTTTTTATACATAATAAAAAAGGCGAACAAATCGCCTTTTTTAACAGTTGTCATAAAAGAACCAATCGTTATTTTATCGTCACTAACGTGCTCACTTCTTTACCTAACATATTGTTTAGATAAACTAAGTCGTTAGCAGTTAAGGTTCCCACTGCATATTTTAATTGGAGTAAGCTAGTTAGATAATTATATTTTGCATCAGATAAATTTCGTTTAGAATTGTATAGCTGGGTCGTTGCATTTAATACGTCAACAATTGTTCGTGTTCCAACTTGATAACCAGAATTAGTGGCTTCTAATGAACTTTGTGCAGAAACTACTGCTTGTTGATAAGCTTTGATTGCGCTTATTGATGATGAAATATTGTTGTATGATGAACGTACTTGATTAATTACGCCACGATTAGTACTTTCTAGTTTTTCGCTGAAACTCACGTAATTTTGTTGTGCTTGTTCAACTTTAGACATTGTTGCACCACCCGAAAAGATTGGTAGATTTACACTAACACCAACATAGTTATTTCCTGAATAAGATTTACCACCATGTGCACCAGGCGCTATGTTATTACCATACCTATCAGTTTTATTCAAATTAGTTGATGCATCTACACTTGCTGTAGGCATATGACCTGCTTGTGAAAGTTTGATCTGTTCACGTGCGATGTCTCGATTTAATTTCATTGTTAATAAATTAAGATTAGAAGCTTCGGATTGCTTTAACAATGTACTGATTTGCGTTGGGTTTTCCGTTCTAAAGGTGTTGGTGTTAACGCTTGCTAAATTAGAATAAAAACGACCGCTTACTTGACGTAAATCCTCGATCGCATTGTTTAGTTCATTTAATGCGTTAACTTGTTGTGCAACAGTTAGGTCATAGTTAGCTTGGGCATTTTGTACATCAGTAATGGCGACTAAACCGACTTGGTGTTGTTGACGAGTTTGTTCTAACTGACGTCCAATGGCTTTTTTCTGGGCATCAATAAAGCTCAATGCATCCAGTGCTTTTAGTACATTAAAATAAGCAACAGAAGTATTTAAGATTAATGTTTGACCTTGGTATTGATAAGCAATATCGGCAACACTTGCTTGTTTTTTTGTAATATCCAAGGCTTTCCAATTTGAGAAATTAAAAATGCTTTGAGATGCCGTTACTTGGTATAAATTGCCACTTTTGGATTTTATACCACTGGTATCACGTCGACCATGAGTTACACCGTAAGAAGCACTTAAACCAACTTGCGGTAGTAAACTCGCTCGAGAACCTGAAATTGCCGCGTATGCTTTATTTTTTTCAGCTAATGAACTGCGCAGATCTGGGTTAGTTTCTTTTGCTTGTTCATAAACTTGAATCAAATTTTCAGCAAAGACAGATTGACTTAATGCTAAGCCAATTAAAAAGGTTAAAGTTTTTTTCATTAATCTTCTCTTTAAAAATCATTAAAATATAGTAGTATTTTTAATGGCGTAATTTTAACAGATAATTAGTATATAGTAAGCATAGTTTGCATGCCATTCGCACTTTTTATTCAAATTCATTTTAAAATCGAGAATATATATGAAAATTAAAAATAATCCGGTACATTTTGACAAAAATGATGTATTTAATCTAACTAAACGAATCTTGTATAAAGGTTTTTTTTCTTTGTTTGAATATCGCTTTCAATATCGCAAATTTGATGGCTCAATGAGCGAGGTTGTAACACGCGAAATTTTAGAACGTGGACATGCAGTTGTACTTTTAGCATATGATGCAAAACGTGATGAAGTTGTGCTAATTGAACAAATCCGGATTGCCGCTATTGAAACGCAAGATAGTCCTTGGATGCTAGAACTCATTGCAGGCATGATGGATCATGAAAATGAATCATTTGAAGAAGTAGCAAAACGTGAAGCAATGGAGGAAGCTGGAGTCGTTATTGGTCGATGTAAACCTATCATCAGTTATTTAGCATCACCCGGTGGGTTAACAGAACAATTGCATATTTTAGTGGGTGAAGTCGATTCATCAACAGCCAAAGGTATTCATGGTCTTGATGAAGAAAGCGAAGATATTAAAGTTCATGTTGTCGGTCGCAATCAAGCTTATCAATGGGTCAAAGATGGAGTGATTAACAATGCTGCATCAATTATTGCGCTTCAATGGTTAGAACTTAATTATCAGTTATTAAAAAAAGAGTGGGAATAACTTTTTTAATATTCATATTTAATTATTTCTTTCATAAAAGTGTGATCTGTTTTACACTTTTGTATAACACTAAGATTTATAATAAAAATTATGTTGCCTGTCACAATGCTTGTTTTGTTGCTGACACTATTAACCATAATTATAGATTGATAAGTAATTGGAGTGAATTTTGAGGTCATTGTTAAAACTTCCAATTCGTAATAAAAATTACGGTAAAATATTGCATATAACTGATACTCATCTTTTTGCTGATGAAGATGGTTCATTGCTTGGTATTAATTCCAATGCAAGTTTTTTAGCAGTTATCAATGAAATTGGACGTAATAATAAGCAGTTTGATTTGATTGTGGCAACTGGTGACTTTGTACAAGATGGTTCTAAAAAAGCTTATGCCCGTTTTGCCGAACAAATAAGCAAGTTTAATACGCCTTGTGTGTGGTTAGCTGGTAATCATGATAACTATACTAGTATGCAAGATGTGTTTGCAAGTTATCAGCTGGCTGATAATAAAATAGTGTTATTGGGGGATAACTGGCTGGTTGTTTTATTAAATAGCCAAGTTGTTGGTCAAGCATATGGATTTTTACCCGAATCTGAACTTGAATTTTTACAAAATGCTTTAACTGAGCATGTTGACCGAGATGCATTAGTTTTTTTACACCATCATCCAATTAATTCTCGATGTCATTGGTTAGATCACCATATTTTAAAAAATAGTGACCAATTCGAGCAAATTATTCAAAAAAATGTTAATGTAAAGGGAATAGGTTGGGGACACATTCATCAAAAACAAGATTATGTTTGGCATCATTGTCATGCGTTTTCAACTCCTTCAACGTGTTTTCAATTTAAGCCTGAATGTTATGATTTTCAAGTATCAAGTGACGATGCGCCAGGTTGGCGAGAAATCACACTTAATGCTGATGGTTCTATCGAGAGCGAAGTTTATCGTTTAGCGGATAATCAGTTTTTACCCGACGTTTCTCAAAGTGGTTATTAACGAATAGTAATAATAGTTGCGAGCTTAAAATTAACTTAAAAATCATAGCAAAGGAGCAAAACAGTAGAACAGTCGTTCAACAATGCGTTGCCAAATTGGGCGTTGGTTCCATTTTTCAGTACTTATTTTATCTGAATGAGATAAATATTTTTGTAAGAGAATTGATAGTGACTGAGCAAATTCTGCATCATCAATTACCGCTGTAATTTCAAAATTAAGCCATAAGCTGCGCATATCCAAATTTACAGTGCCAACAAGGCTTAATTGATTATCGATTAAAACACTTTTGGTATGTAATAAGTTATCGTTGAATTGATAAAGTTTGACTCCACCGTTTAATAATTCAGAAAAGAAAGCCCGGCTTGCCCATTTTACCATTAGTGAATCAATGTTTTTAGGAATAATGATGATGACTTCGACACCTCGCTGAGCTGCGGTGCATACAGCATGTAAAATATCATCAGTCGGTACTAAATAAGGTGTAGTAAAAATAATTTGTTCTTGCGCTGAATAAATTGCCGTTAATAATACTTGGTGTATCATGCTTTCCATATAACCAGGACCCGATGCGATTAATTGCATAATATGTTTTTTATCTTCTGGTGGTTCGGCAAAATCAGTGATTTGTGGTAGGGCTAAATATTTGCCTGTTTCTAGCTGCCAATCGCAGGCATATATAGCGCCCATGAGTGTTGTAACTGGACCATTTACTCTGACCATGATATCAACCCACTTGCCAACATGTTTATTTTGTTTGAAAAAACGTGGATCGACAATATTCATGCTGCCAGTATAAGTGATATAGTTATCGATAATAGCCACTTTGCGGTGTTGACGTAAGTCCAGACGTCGAAACATAAATCGAAGCAAGTTGACTTGTAAAGCTTCGACAATGATGATGCCCGCATCACGCATTCTTTTACTGGCATTAGTTTTAATAAAATGTCTGCTACCGGCAGAGTCAACCATTAATCGGCAAGTTACCCCTCGCTGTGTTGCTTGAATGAGTGCTTGCTCGACTTCGTCTGCCCGACCACCTTCATTCCAGATATAAAATACCATTTCAATATTTGACGTTGCTTGATTGATATCATCAATTAAGCGGTCAAAAATTACATTTGTTTCACTCAATAGCTCAATATGATTACCATTAATTCCATCAAGCCCTGTTTGGTGTTTACAAAGCTGGAAAATCGGCTTGCTGACTTGGCTTACGTTTTTAGTGAAGATATCTGGAAAGTCACTTAGTCGGTTAATAAACTTGGAAATCGTTGGACGCATTTTTTGCGCTCGTTTAGCACGTTGCTGCCCTAAGTGAGCTTCGCCCAATGTAAAATAAAGGAACACACCAACAAGCGGTAAGATATAAATGACTAACATCCATGCAATAACATAAGTCGTTGGTCTTCGTTTGAAGACAATTCGTAATGTTGTTGAAACAATAATCAGCCAATAAACAAGGAAGATCAAAGTGCTGATTAAAGCATGAAATGAGGTAAATTGCATATTTACTTAGCTATGAGTTAGATTCAGTTTAGCTATTGGATCTTTAGTACAATCATAATGTTGAAAAACCTCAGGTAATGGTTTGGGATTATTATGTTTATCTACTGAAACATAAGTGAATACAGCATCTGTTATGCAAAAACGTTGTGTAGTGTCAGATGTATCAATGACTTTTTTAACCCAAACTTCAATACCTATCGTGATTGATGTTTTTCCTGTTTTGATGCAACGCGCATAACAACAAACAACATCACCGACCATTGCTGGTTTGTAAAATGTAATGCTACTAGCATTAACTGTTACAACTCGATTTCTCGCGATCTCTTTTGATAAAATACCGCCAGCAAGATCCATTTGAGACATGATCCACCCACCAAAAATGTGTCCGTGAGGATTGGTATCAGCCGGCATGGCAAGCGTTCTAAGCACTAATTGACCTTTAGGGGTTGTATCTTGTGTCATGCTAAAATACTCCGTTTGTTATAACTTATTGTTTATTATCTATATCTTTATTCATATTTTTGTAAATATAGATACCTGATATTAACGATAATAGTAACGATGCGGCAGGTAAAATAAATACTTTAAATATCCAAAAGAAATCATCAGTCGTGTAATAGGTTGCACCTAAACTAATGGCGCCACATAATATAAAAAAGAAGATCCATAATAAATTGAGTTTATTCCAAATAGCAGTATCGAGCTGTATTTCTTTGCCAAGCATTTTTTGAAGTAGGTTTTTTTTAAAAATAAATTGGCTAACTAATAAGGCTGTGGCAAATAAAAAATTAATAATAGTGACTTTCCATTTGATGATATTTGGGTCACGCAAATAAAGTGTAAATCCACCGAAAACCATGATCATTAGATAAGAAATCAACTCTACTTTATCTATTTTTCTATATAGAATAAGAATGAGAAGAAAACATACTGTTGCCGCGATCATTAATGCTTGAACGCCAACAAAGACATCATACATGGTTAGAAAAATAAAAAAGCATATAAGCGGAATAAAGTTTAAAAGTTGTTTCATTTAATTATTAACCTAGTACAAAAGATGAGTTGGTATATTGTAAATAAGTAAAAAGCCTATTGGAATAGGCTTATTTTTTGTGATGAAGTTCAGGATGCGCTTTACAGTTACCAGATTGACAATGCCCATAAAGATATAAACTGTGAAAAGTTAATGTTACACCATATTGTTCGGCGATTTCTTTTTGTCTCGCATTAATAATATCATCGCGAAACTCAAATACTTCGCCACAATCTAAACAAATTAAATGATCGTGATGTTGCTGTGTAGCTAGTTCGAAAACTGCTTTGCCACCCTCAAAGTTATGGCGTGTCACAATGCCTGCATCGTCAAATTGATTCAAAACACGATAAACGGTTGCAAGCCCGATTTCTTCACCCATATCAAGTAGTTTTTTATAAAGATCTTCTACTGTAATATGTTGACATGAAGGATCGCGTAATAACTCTAAAATCTTTAATCGAGGTAGTGTAACCTTTAAACCAGCGCTTTTGAGTGCCGCATTATTATCATGATTTGTCATATTACTTTCCATTAGTGATGAATAATTACCTATTATAGGAACTATATACGGTAAATAAAAGAAATCATTTTAATAGTTTAAATTTTCATTTCGGTTTTAACTTGGTTCACCCAATTGTTAATTCTTTCTTCAGTTAATTCGGGTTGACGATCTTCGTCAATCGCTAAACCAACAAAATGTGCGTCATCAACTAAACTTTTTGACGCTTCAAAACTATAACCTTCGGTTGACCAATGCCCAACAATCTTAGCTCCTTTAGGCTCAATAATATCGCGAAGTGTTCCCATGGCATCACAAAAATATTCGGCATAGTCTTCTTGATCGCCACAACCAAAAATCGCCACAGTTTTACCGTTAAAATCAATTTTTTCTAAATTAGGGAAAAAGTCATCCCAGTCTGCTTGTGATTCGCCATAGTACCAAGTTGGAATGCCAAAAAATAGATAATTGTATTGTTCAATGTTTTCTTTAGTGGCTTTTGCAATGTCAAAAAGCTCGGCGTTGTCACTACCTAAAATGAGTTGGATTTGCTTAGCTACATTTTCTGTGTTGCCAGTATCACTACCAAAAAAAATACCAACTTGTTTCATATTTGTACCTTTATTATTTTCGATATTAAAATATTCTAGAAGTATATCATTGTCACTTACTATCAGCAATAATCCTGACTAACCCTAAACATAACTTATTATTTGCTATACAATTTATTTATCTTGCATTAGAATTATCGCCTGTTTTTATATTAATTTAGGCTGTGGAATGTCTTTATGAACTTGCATGAATATCAATCTAAATATCTTTTTAAACAATATAATTTGCCCGTACCTGAGGGGTATGTTTGTAATTCAATTAATGAAGTACAAGATACGTTATCTGAATTATCTTCACAGGCAGATTCAGGCCTTTGGGTTGCTAAATGTCAAGTTCATGCCGGCGGGAGAGGTAAAGCCGGTGGCGTTATATGTACTCAAAGTTATGATGAAATAAAGCAATTTGCTGAAAAATGGTTGGGGCAGTTTCTTGTTACTTATCAAACCACCGATAAAGGTCAGCCAGTTAATAAGATTTTAATTGAAAAGGCGTCTAATATTCAGAAAGAACTGTATTTAGGCGCGGTGGTCGATCGCAGTTCGAAGCGTATTGTGATTATGGCATCAACAGAAGGTGGCGTTGATATAGAAAGCGTTGCCGAAAAATCACCACACTTAATTTATAAAACTTCACTTGATCCTCTGGCAGGTCCTTGTGCTTATCAAGGTCGTGAACTTGCGTTTAAATTGGGGTTAACAGGAAAATTAGTTAATCAGTTTACAAAATTATTTGTTAATTTTGCAAAACTCTTTTTAGAAAATGATGTTTCACTAGCCGAAATCAATCCGTTAGTGATTACTGATTCAGAAGAACTTATTTGTTTAGATGCTAAAGTTGTTTTAGATGATAACGCGCTTTTTAGGCATCCAAACTTAACTATTTTAAGAGATACAACTCAAGAGGATGAGCGTGAGTCAATTGCTACAAAACAAGGTATTAGCTATGTATCATTAAATGGCAATATTGGCTGTATGGTTAATGGCGCAGGTCTTGCGATGGCAACGATGGATATTATTAAACTATATGGCGGTGAACCAGCTAACTTTTTGGATGTCGGTGGTGGTACAACGAAAGAACGCGTTGCTGAAGCATTTAAGTTAATATTATCTGATACAAATGTGAAAGCGATTTTGGTTAATATTTTTGGTGGTATTGTTCGTTGCGATTTAATTGCTGATGGTGTTATTAGTGCAATTAAAGAAATCGGCCTGACTGTTCCCGTTGTTGTTCGTCTTGAAGGTAATAATGCTGAGCTTGCTCGAGAAATTTTAGCGAAAAGTGAATTAAATATTATTACTGCAGAAAGTTTAACCGATGCTGCTCAAAAAATTGTCGCTGTTGCCTAATAATAGGGAGCGTGGAGAATAGTTATTATGTCAATTTTAGTTAATAAAGAAACCAAAGTTATCTGCCAAGGATTCACTGGTAGTCAAGGATCTTTCCATTCACAGCAAGCACTTGCTTATGGTACCAAGTTAGTTGGTGGCGTGACGCCAGGCAAAGGTGGTACAATTCATTTGGGTTTACCCGTTTTTAATACAGTTAAAGAAGCGGTTGAAGCAACAGGTGCAACAGCAAGTGTCATTTATGTGCCAGCCGCATTTGGTAAAGATTCGATTTTAGAAGCAATTGATGCAGGTATTAAACTAATTGTCTGTATTACTGAAGGTATCCCAACTTTAGATATGTTAGTTGTTAAAGAAAAATTAAGGCTAAATGATGTCGTAATGATTGGACCGAACTGTCCGGGGATTATTGTCCCAGATGAATGTAAAATAGGTATTATGCCAGGTCATATTCATCGAGCAGGAAAGGTGGGGATCGTTTCTCGTTC
This sequence comes from Gilliamella sp. Pas-s25, assembly GCF_009795885.1. GTDB lineage: Bacteria > Pseudomonadota > Gammaproteobacteria > Enterobacterales > Orbaceae > Gilliamella. Next base: position 55,011 of record NZ_WTEV01000001.1, read on the forward strand.
TGGAACACTAACTTATGAAGCGGTTAAACAAACAACCGATATCGGTTTAGGGCAATCTGTGTGTGTGGGTATTGGAGGTGATCCTATTCCAGGTAGCGATTTTATTTCTATTTTAGCGTTACTTGAGCAAGATCCTAAAACTGAAGTTATTGTGATGATTGGCGAAATTGGTGGTAGCGCTGAAGAAGAAGCCGCTGAATATGTTAAAAAACATGTAACTAAGCCTGTGATTGCTTATATCGCCGGTGTTTCTGCTCCATCAGGCAAACGCATGGGGCATGCAGGAGCCATTATTTCGGGTAATAAAGGCACCGCGGTGGAAAAATCTAAAGCATTGCAATCGGCAGGTATTACGGTTGTAACAAGTCTTACTGATATCGGCGATGCTGTAAAAAAACAAATTACGATATAGTTTTTTTGATGTATATCAATTATTATTTTGTAATTATCTGTGTATAATGTTCATCAATAACGTAAAAAATTTGTGAGCATTTGAGATTTAGGGAGCGTTTATGTTAGATATAGTAGAAATTTCACGTCTCCAGTTTGCACTCACTGCAATGTATCATTTTATTTTTGTACCATTAACGCTGGGTTTAGCGTTTATGCTAGCAATTATGGAAACGGTATACGTTGTTAGTGGCAAGCAAGTTTGGAAAGATATGACAAAATTCTGGGGCAAGCTGTTTGCTATCAACTTCGCTGTTGGGGTCGCAACTGGCTTGACCATGGAATTTCAATTTGGTACTAACTGGTCTTATTATTCACATTATGTGGGTGATATTTTTGGTGCGCCATTAGCCATTGAAGGTTTAATGGCATTTTTCTTAGAATCAACCATGGTAGGTTTATTCTTTTTTGGTTGGGATAGATTAAGCCGTGGTAAACATTTAATGGTAACTTGGTGTGTTGCATTCGGTTCTAATCTTTCAGCACTTTGGATCTTAGTTGCTAATGGGTGGATGCAATTCCCAGTGGGTTCTGAATTTAACCCAATTAATTCACGCATGGAAATGGCGAACTTTTTTGAGTTGATTACTAACACCGTTGCTCAATATAAATTTGTTCATACCGTTGCTGCTGGTTATTTGACCGGTGCGATCTTTGTATTAAGCATCAGCTCTTATTATTTACTAAAAAAACGGGATGTTGGATTTGCAAAACGTTCTTTTGCTGTGGCTGCTCCCTTTGGTCTTATCATGTCAATTGTAGTTGCTATTATGGGCGATGAAGCGGGGCACGAACTGACAACTGTCCAACCTGCTAAACTTGCTGCCATTGAAGCTGAATGGGAAACTCAACCAGCACCTGCATCGTTCAATGTGATTGCCTTTCCGTCACAAAAGAATAAAGAAAATTTATTTGCAATAGAAATTCCTTATGCAATGGGCATAATGGCCACGCGTTCATTTGACACGCAAGTAACTGGATTAAGAGATATATTAGCGAATAACGAAACGAGAATTCGTAAAGGTATTTTAGCTTATACAAATTTAGAAAAAATCCAACAAGGCAATCAAGATCCTGACGTCCTTAAAGCATTTGAGGATAATAAAGCTGATTTAGGCTATGGTTATCTAGTTAAACGCTTTACCGATCGTGATAATCTAACTATTCCTCAAGCGACTGAAGAACATATTAAAGCTGCGACAGAGGACTCAATACCTACAGTATGGCCACTATTTTGGGCATTTAGAGTGATGGTAGGTCTAGGTGTGTTAATGATTCTTGGGACTGGATTTGCGTTATGGACAACATATAAAAATAAAATTGGTGAAAAACGTTGGTTACATCGTTTATTAGTTCTATTTTTACCGTTCCCTTGGTTAGCCTGTGAATCTGGTTGGTTTGTTGCAGAATATGGACGTCAACCTTGGGCTATTCAAGATATTTTACCAACTGGAGTGGCAAATTCATCATTAACAGCGGGTGAAGTGTTATTCACTATGGTACTTATTTGTGGGCTTTATACATTGTTCTTAGTTGCTGAATTATTCTTAATGTTTAAATTTGCTCGCTTAGGACCAAGTTCTTTGGGCACTGGCAACTATCATTATGAAAAAACACAACCGATAACAAAATAAGGCATAGGGAGTATACACAATGATTGATTACGAAATTGTACGCGTCATCTGGTGGGTGCTGATTAGTGTTGTTTTAATCGGTTTTGTTGTCACAGATGGCTTTGATATGGGCGTGGGTATTTTATTACCTTTTATCGGTAAAACAGATACGGAACGTCGTATTATGATTAATGCAATTGCGCCTCATTGGGATGGTAACCAAGTTTGGTTAATTACCGCTGGAGCGGGAATATTTGCCGCCTGGCCTATGGCCTATGCTGCGTCATTTTCTGGCTTTTATATTGCGATGATTTTAGTGCTTTGTGCGCTGTTTTTTAGACCAATTGGTTTTGATTATCGCAGTAAGCTAGAAAATTCAAAATGGCGTAATTTATGGGATGCTGGCATTTTTGCTGGTAGCTTTGTACCTGCACTCGTTTTTGGGGTCGCTTTTGGCAATTTATTAGAAGGAGTTCCATTTAGATTTGATAACTCTTATCGCGTGTTTTATGATGGTAACTTCTTTGGTTTGCTTAATCCTTTTGCATTATTGACTGGCGTTGTGAGCTTAATGTTATTTGTTGCTCATGGTGGAGCATGGTTACAAATGAAAACATCAGGTGAGCTCTATTTAAGAGCCAGAAAAGCTACACAAATCGCTAGTTTAGTTATGTTAATTGCATTTGTGTTAGCAGGTGTTTGGGTGGCATTTGGTATTCATGGTTATGAAGTTACTAGTGTGATTGATTATACTGCGTCATCTCATCCGCTAAGTAAAACAGTATCTACTGATGCATCGTGGTTAGCCAATTATATGAATTATCCTATTTTATGGATAGTGCCTGCTTTGGGTGTAATATTACCACTATTAACTATTCTTTTTTCTAGTTTAAATAAAAATGCATTAGTATTTATTTCATCAATATTAACCATTGCGTGTGTTCTATTCACCTATGGCATTGCAACTTTCCCATTCATTATGCCTTCAAGCATTATGCCAAATGCAAGTTTGACAATATGGGATGCATCATCAAGTCAATTAACACTTAATATTATGTTTGTTGTTGTTCTTATATTTTTACCTATTGTTCTTTTTTATACCATTTGGTCATATATTAAAATGTTTGGAAGACTGGATAAAAATCATATCGAAAATAATAAACATTCTCTTTATTAAGGAACTACTATGTATTACGTTTTATGGTTTATAGGACTTATTGCTGCATGTATGCTATCCGCTGTAATTGGCTTATGGGTTGAGCGAGACAGTAGCGAAAAAGAGTCTAATAACAAATAATATGATTTAAAAAGTAATAAAAAAGGTGGCAAATAGCCACCTTTTTTATTTTTGGATATGCTGTTAAAAATAAATAATAAATGATAATTGTTTTCATTTGATTTTTTTCATATCATAGTGCAGCGAATTTTGTATTCAGATATAATAGTCTCAAATTTAATTAGTGCGATTTGAACATGAAACAATTTATATGGAATGCAAGAGTTTATTATGAAGACACAGATGCGGGTGGTGTCGTTTACCATGCTAGGTATCTTGCTTTTTTTGAACGAGCTAGGACAGAAATGCTAAGGCAACTTAATATTAGCCAGCAAAAGCTATTACAAGAAAGTATTGCTTTTGTGGTTAAAAAGATGGATATTAGCTACCATTTCCCAGCTCGTTTAGATGATATGCTGACTATTAAGACTAGTGCTGAGCAAGTTCGCAAGGCGTCTATTATTTTTAAGCAGACTATTTTTAATCAAAATAACCAAGTTATCAGCACAGCGGATGTTCTTATTGCTTGTGTGAATATCACTAAGATGAAGCCATGTGGGCTTCCTGAGTTATTAGTTTTGGAGTTTATATGAATATTATTGATCTGTTTTTGCAAGCAGGTTTGTTAGTAAAATGCGTTATGCTGTTGTTACTTATTTTTTCTGTTATGTCGTGGGCTATTATATTTCAACGAACTAAAATCTTAGGTAAAGCAACGAAACAAATTGAACAATTTGATAATAGCTTTTGGGCCGCTGATGATTTAAATGTGTTATTTGATAAAGCAAAATTTAATAAAGAAGATATTAGTGGTACAGAACATATTTTCTATTCAGGTTTTAAAGAGTTTTCACGTCTATATCAAATTAACCCAAATATGGCTGAATCGGCTTTAGATGGTGCATCACGCTCTATGCGCTTAGCAATGAATCGTGAGCTTGATATTTTAGAATTGCGTATCCCTTTTTTAGGTACAGTGGGTTCTATTAGTCCATATATTGGTTTGTTTGGTACTGTCTGGGGTATTATGAATGCATTTATTTCTTTAGGCTCTGCTAAACAAGCAACATTACAAATGGTTGCACCCGGGATTGCTGAGGCATTGATTGCAACTGCAATTGGTTTATTTGCCGCTATTCCTGCGGTTCTTGCCTATAATCGCTTGTCATTAAGTGTCAACCGAATTGAACAAAGCTACCTTAACTTTATTGATGAATTTTCAGCAATTTTACAACGTCAAGCCGTTGCTGTCAGGAAATAATTATGAGTAGACGTTCACGTTATACACCTAAATCTGAAATCAATATCGTACCTTTGCTTGATGTATTATTAGTGCTAGTGCTTATTTTTATGGCAACAGCGCCAATTATTAGTCAAAGTGTTGAGGTTGATCTGCCACAAGCGTCGGAATCTAAAACGGTCTCCTCTTCAGAAAATAAACCAATCATTATTGAAGTGTCAGGTATTGGTATATATTCATTGATTATTGATCAGAACCGTCAATCTAATTTACCACAAGAACAAATTGTTGCAGAAGTTAAGCAACAGATGTCACTTAACGAAAAAGCTGTTTTTTTAGTTGGTGGCGCTAAAGATGTTCCCTATGAAGAAATTATAAAAGCGTTGAATTTATTACAATCTGCAGGTGTTAAGTCTGTAGGTTTAATGACTCAACCAATTTAAATAAAATAATATAGCAAGAAGTTTGCAATGTCTTATAAGTCAAATTCAAAATTAAGTATAGCTATTATAGTATCCATTATATTACATGTGATTTTAATTATTATTTTGGGTTACCGAGCTATGTATGATAACGATGTTAACTATGGTAGCGTTAATGGAAATGCAATTGATGCTATTATGGTTGATCCTTCCGTCATGACCGAACAATACCAAAGGCAATTAAAGGCACAGGTTAGCCAAAAACAAGCAGAACAACAAAGGCAGCAACAAGTAGATGAGCAGGCTCAAAAACTACAAGAGCAGCAGCTTGCCCAACAACAGCGACTTAAAGAGCTAGAAAAGGAGCGTTTAAAAGTTGAACAGCTACAAAGGCAAGAAGCAGAGGCTGCACAAGCTGCACAGCTAGCAAGGCAAAAAGAAGAAGAAGCTCGCAAAGTAAAAGAACAGTTAGAAGAGCAAAAAAGACAGGCTGAAAAACAGCGTTTAGAGCAACAGCAGGCTGAATTAGCAAAGCAAAAAGCAGAGCAAGAGGCTAAATTAAAAGCAGAGCGAGAATTGTTGGATAAACAACGAGAAGAAACTTTGCGTAAACAACAAGAATTGGCGAAACAAGAAGCTAAAGCTAAAGCTGAGCAAGAACTTATTGAAAAGCAACGAATTGAAAATGAACGTAAACAAGAAGAATTAAATAAGCAAAAAGAAGAACAAGCAAAAAGACAAGCCGCTGAAAAAGCCGCTGCAGAAAAGGCTGCCGAAAAAGCAAAAAAAGCCGCACAAGCTAAAAAAGATAAAGAACTTGATAATCTGCTAGGTGGATTGACATCAGGCGCACCAACTCCATCAGGTGGTGCCGCTGCTCGTAAAGGTGTTTCAGATGGAGAACTTAATAAATATAAATCTTTAGTTCAAAATGCCATCAGTAATAAGTTTATTAATCCTAACAAATTATATAGTGGTCGAAATTGTGTGTTAGATATTCAAATAGCACCTGATGGCTTATTACTTGATGTTAGTGCAAAAGGTGGTGATGACGCATTATGTCGAGAAGCGCTTGCGGCGACTAAACAAGCTGTAATTCCCAAACCTGCAAGTGGTTTTTATAATCAAGTCAAAACGATGACAATTGACTTTCAACCGAAATAATTTTTATACGCAAACACGATGTTTTCTGAAACTTTTTTACAATAAATTATCTATATCTTCAAATGTGAATATTGAAATTACATTAATCATCCCAATATATCCTCTATTCATTTCGAATCAAGTTTTTAAGTAAAAGAAGGAGCAGAACATGACAACAATTGTCAGTGTCCGTCGTGAGGGGCAAGTCGTTATTGGTGGTGATGGTCAAGTCACGTTAGGCGAACGTATTATTATGAAGGGTAATGCCCGTAAAGTTCGTCGTTTATATAATAACAAAGTGATTGCAGGTTTTGCTGGTGGTACTGCTGATGCTTTTACACTATTTGAGTTGTTTGAGCGGAAATTAGAAATGCACCAAGGGCATTTAACCAAAGCCGCTGTTGAACTAGCTAAAGATTGGCGAACAGACAGAATGTTACGCAAACTAGAAGCATTACTTGCTGTTGCTGATGAAAGTGCATCATTGATTATTACAGGTACGGGTGATGTTATCCAGCCAGAAGATGATTTAATTGCAATTGGGTCTGGCGGTCCTTATGCGCAAGCAGCGGCTCGAGCTTTACTAGATAATACCTCACTTTCTGCACACGATATCGTACAAAAATCATTGTCAATAGCGGGCGATATTTGTGTATATACCAATAACTTCCAAACTATTGAAGAACTCAATTACTAATCAACCGAATTAAAGAGAATATTATTATGTCTGAAATGACTCCTCGCGAAATTGTAAGCGAACTAAACCAACACATCATAGGACAAGATAAAGCAAAACGTTCTGTGGCTATAGCACTGCGTAATCGCTGGCGTCGCATGCAACTTGATGAAACATTGCGTCATGAGGTTACGCCCAAAAATATACTTATGATTGGCCCAACAGGTGTTGGTAAAACGGAAATTGCAAGACGTTTAGCAAAATTAGCACATGCACCGTTTATTAAAGTCGAAGCGACTAAATTTACTGAAGTTGGTTATGTGGGTAAAGAAGTTGATTCCATTATTCGTGATTTAACCGATTCTGCGGTAAAAATGATCCGTCAACAAGCAATTGAACGCAACCGTAATAGAGCGGAAGAATTAGCAGAGGATCGGATTTTAGATGTACTTGTACCACCAGCTAAAGATGGTTGGGGACAGGTTGAGAATAATTCTGATTCAGCTGCAAGGCAAGCTTTTCGCAAAAAACTACGTGAAGGTGCACTTGATGATAAAGAGATTGAAATTGAAGTCGCAGGTGTCAATATTGGTGTTGAAATTATGGCGCCTCCAGGTATGGAGGAGATGACTAATCAGTTACAGTCAATGTTTCAAAATTTAGGTGGACAAAAAACTAAACCACGGAAAATGAAGATCAAAGATGCATTTAAACAGTTAATTGAAGAAGAAGCTGCTAAATTAGTTAATCCTGATGATCTTAAACATGAAGCTATTGAGGCAGTTGAACAAAACGGAATTGTTTTTATTGATGAGATAGATAAAGTTTGTAAACGTGGTAACTCATCAGGTCCAGATGTTTCACGTGAGGGGGTGCAACGGGATCTGTTACCATTAGTTGAAGGTTGTACTGTGTCGACTAAACATGGCTCTGTTAAAACAGATCATATCTTGTTTATTGCTTCAGGTGCTTTCCAAACAGCAAATCCATCTGATTTAATCCCTGAATTGCAAGGTCGGTTGCCTATTCGAGTTGAATTACAAGCACTAACTAGTGAAGATTTTGAGCGTATTTTAACTGAACCAAATGCTTCGCTTACTGTTCAATATAAGGCGCTAATGGCTACCGAAGGTGTTAATATCGATTTTACTCCTGACGGTATTCGTAAGATTGCAGAATCAGCATGGCAAGTGAATGAGCAAAATGAAAATATTGGTGCGCGTAGATTGCATACTGTATTAGAGCGTTTGATGGAAGAAGTCTCATTTGAAGCTAGTGAACTTGATGGACAAACGGTTACAATTGATGCTAAATATGTTGGTGATCATTTAGATAAACTTGTTGCAGATGAAGATTTAAGTAAGTTTATTTTATAATCAGCTTATATCTTAGACATAAAAAAGGTGAGTTTTGCTCACCTTTTTTATTGTTACTTTCTTAATAATTCTCCTAAAATATCGGTAGCTCTTGATTTAGATTTCGAATTATCTTTAGAATTATGATTTTCTAATTTATCGCGAAGTTTTTCTAAACGTTCTTGTAATTTATCGCTCAGAACATCGGTAACTAATTTGCCAATATCAATTTGGTAACGAAGCTTAGTAAATTGACCATAAATGCGTAGCGGTATTGTCAACTTTTGTAGTTTTGCAATAGTTTCATTTTTAGCATTCCAGCCACCTAGCATTTTTAAGTTCAAATTTATATCCAAGTCCTGTTTTAATATTCCGACTTTGCCTGAACCATCAATGATATCAAGTGTTTCAGAATTAGCAGTTAAAGTTGAAAATTCCAAATTACCTTGTTTCAAGCCAGCATTGGCCGAAATTTTATGAAATTCGGTATATTTTTTTTGATTTTCAGGTGTTATGACATCTTTTGAATATTGAGCTACAGCATTTTGGATAATACTTTGAATATTCATATTGTTGAGTCTTGCATTAGTCACAATAATTGCCACATCACCCTGTAAGCTAGCTAATAATTTAGTGCCTGATATGCTGTTACTTTCTAAATCCCCAGTAGCGTTAAATAAACCTTCTAGATCATGAGCTGTATCTATTTGGTTAAAAAATGTATTTAAATCAACATCAGTTATCTTGGTATTAAGTTTGACTAGTGTATTTTTTTGTTTGCCATTTGCAATACCTGTTGCAACTATATGACCCTTAGCAAAATCTAAACTGATGTTTTTAAATATTGCAATACCGTCATTATTAGTCATATCAATGTCAATATTGTTTAATGTTATTTTGTTGGCATTGATTTGTTTAATATTTAACTTAGCTTTAGCATTAAAAGTATTTAGAAAGCTTAATTCATTAGTGGTTTTTGTGATATTTGATACCACAGGCGAGGTTTGTTGGTTAGTTGTCTTTTTATTCGATTTTTCATCTATTTTCAAAAATGAAGAGAGATCGATTTTATCTGAATTTAATTGCAAATCTATGTACGGTTTATTTGCTAAATCTGCATTGATAGTACCAGTAAAATAATTGTCATTAATTGAAAAAGATAAATTTTGGCTTTTCAGCAACTTAGGCGTCTGCTGATAGTTAAATACGCCATTTATGTTACCTTTTAGTTCTTTGGTTGAATTAGCGACGCCTTTATAAGTGAAATCAAATTGTTTTAAGTTGATTGTTGCTTGTTCAGGGAATTGATTTAAATCGACATAAGCATGGGCAATGTATGATGCATTTTGTTGATTTTTATCAATATTACCGTTTAGATCGATTGAGATATTTTTATCTTTATTTTGTTCTACTATTAGATTAATATTTCTGAAGTTAATGAGATCATTTTTATGTTGCAGCACCACAGTACTATCAGCAACTTCAAATTTATTTAAGCTAAATTTCCAATTAGATGAATTTTTTTGATCTTTTGAATTAGATGCCTCATGAGTATTAGCGTTAATAGATGGTCGGTTAGTATCATTTTTTGCAATATTGCCTTTACTTTCATCGGTAATGTTGATGATTGCTGATTTGATAAATACATTTTTAACTGATAATTTTTTTGAGAAAAGAGGTAGTAATTCAACATCTAGTCTCATATTATCTGCTGTTAAAATCGGTTTTTGAGCACCATTATCATATAGTTTTACTGAATCGGTTAGAATACTCACTTGTGGCCATATATGCCAGCGCAAATTGCCATCAATAGATAACTCATAACTTGTTTTATCTTTCACTGTATCAGAGATAAACCCACGAAAGTTGTTAGGATCAACAAAAACAATAAGCGAAAAAATACTAATTGTGATAAGTAGAATTAAGGCAAATAGAATAACCAATATTTTTTTGATCATATTAATGTTCCTTTATTATAGTTATAAACTGCTTAGTCTTTATCAATACGACTGGCGACAGCGCCATGTTGGTCTTTATATTTTGCATCTTGCCTTCTATTATATGGTCTTGCAGCAGATCCAGTAAGTGTTTCAAAGCTGAGCGCTCCGATTGTCATTCCTGGTCTAAGCGCTAATGGGATTTTTCCTGAATTATAAAATTCTAAAACAATTTGTCCTTGCCAACCGGGATCGATGCGATGAGCTGTGACATGAACCATAAGTCCTAGTCTGGCGAGCGATGAACGTCCATCTAACCAACCAACCAAATTGTCAGGAATGGTGACTGATTCTAATGTTACCGCTAATGCTAATTCTCCAGGGTGTAGGTAAAAGGCATCACCCTCAGGTAATACAATTTCTTCACTCATCACTCGTTCTAACACTGCTGATACTTCTTCTTTAGGCCCACTTAAATCTATATAAGGTGTGGTATGTTCTCGAAAAGTTCGAAATTGGTTGCCTAATCTAACATCAACTGTCGCACCATTAATACTGCTTGTAGCAGGTTGCGGTGTTATTTTTAATTTACCATTTTGCAAATACGCTTCGATATCTCTGTCGCATAATCTCATGAGCTATCCTCAATTCAGCTTGTATTGCTTTATTCTAACAGGTTCTTTTAATGGCGTCGATGTTAGTCGTTTAAGGCTTTAGCACCCATGCACGTCCATAGTGGTTATAGTATCCTGCTAATTCGCCTGGTTTATCACCAATGCCCAGATAAAGGTCAAAATGCTGGCCTTTTATCGCACCACCTACATCAAGAGCCACCATTAAACGATTTTCCCGTCTGCCACGATATGTGCCATCGTTATCAAGAAGAGGAACATCAACTAATACTACAGAACCAATAGGTATTAGTGAAGTATCAGATGCGATAGATGCATTGGCAACTAAAGGTACTGCCGCAGCTCCTTTTACTTCAGCGTTATATTGTGGTTCGAAAAACACAAATGAGTGGTTTTGAATTAACAAGTCTTTAAGTTTTGTTTCACTGTTATTGTTAGCCCAATTTTTGATAGCTTGTATCGACATTTTTTCTTTTTCTATTTCACCTTGTTCTACCAATAATCTTCCAATACTTGAATAGCCATGACCATTTTTACCACCATAGCTGAAGAAGACTAAAGGTGAATTATCTTCAAAATCAGCATAAGCACTACCTTGTACTTCCATAATAAAGTTATCTATCAAAGAATTGCTGTAGGCTATTTCAAGATTTTTATTGGCAAGTGCACCATTATAAATTTGTTCACGATTGGGTAATTGCTCTTCACTATCAGTGGGCATTTTGTAGATAGGATATTTAAATTCTATGGTAGGTTGGTTTCTTACTTTGATTATTGGGGTGTAATAACCTGTCAAATGTACATTTCCATACCCATCTTGTCCAGACATTTCATAGCTATTAAGTCCAACTTTATTAAACTCATCAGTTCCTAAAGAACGATTAATCCAAGCATCGATGGCCTTATAGATATGTTCATTTTTACGATACAAAGATGGTGATGATGATTTAATTTTGGCAATTTGGATAAGGTAGTCTGAAATATTTACAGGAGTACCTAACTTAGGGTAGTTTATGTTAAGTGGTAAAAAAAGGTTTCCATCTTGATATTGTTGACCTTGTTTGATTGGTTTATTTGAGACGCTTTGGCTACTAGTAGTTAGAAGGGATAAAATAAACAAAGTACATAAAAAATAAAAACGATAATAGTGTTCTTTTTCTTTCATCTTGGTAGATTATTATAATAAGTTAAGTAATATAGCTATTTATGCTACACAATTCTATTATAAGAAACTACCAATAATTATGAACTAACCATAAAAATTTTTCATAAAGATTCAGCTTGCGATTTAACGTTGGAGACTTTATAGTCCTATAATGAAAGAAATATTAGAACATTTTGAAAACTAAAAGGTAATAAAAGCGATGAGCATTACATCCTCAAAGCATGATCTAAAGCGAAACCTTTCTAACCGTCATATTCAATTAATTGCAATTAGTGGTGCAATTGGTACTGGCTTATTTATGGGCTCAGGGAAGACAATTAGCCTTGCTGGACCTTCTATTATTTTTGTGTATATGATTATTGGTTTTATCCTTTTTTTTGTTATGCGCGCAATGGGGGAAATTCTTCTTTCTAATTTGAAGTACAAGTCTTTTAGTGATTTTGCCAACGACCTTTTAGGCCCTTGGGCGGGTTTTTTTACTGGTTGGACTTATTGGTTTTGCTGGGTGGTTACAGGAATTGCGGATGTTATTGCAATTGCTGGATATGCGCAGCATTGGTTTCCTGAACTGCAATCTTGGATACCAATGTTATTGACGGTTGTCTTACTATTAACTTTAAATCTATTAACTGTAAAAATGTTTGGCGAGACAGAGTTTTGGTTTTCAATGATTAAGATTGTTGCAATTTTAGCTCTGATTGGTATTGGACTAATGCTTATTGTAACGGCTTTCCATTCCGAACAAACTGATACCACAGCTACATTTTCAAATCTATGGCAATACGGTGGTTTATTCCCTCATGGTACTATGGGTTTTTTTGCTGGCTTTCAAATTGCGATTTTTGCTTTTGTGGGAATTGAATTAGTTGGCACAACCGCTGCAGAAACAGTCGATCCGAACAAAAATTTACCTCGTGCTATTAACTCTGTACCAGCACGTATTATCTTTTTCTATGTTTTTGCTTTAATCATTATTATGAGTGTCACACCTTGGACGTTAATTTCCCCAAATAAAAGTCCATTCGTTGAGTTATTTACTTTAATTGGACTGCCTGCGGCTGCCAGTATTATTAATTTTGTAGTACTAACATCAGCTGCATCTTCTGCTAATAGCGGTATTTACTCAACAAGCAGAATGCTATTTGGACTTGCTAAAAAACAAGATGCGCCAGAGCCTTTTGGTAAATTATCAAGTCGTTCGGTGCCAGCTAATGGTTTAGTATTTTCGTGTGCTTGTTTATTTGGTGGTGTGGTTTTGATTTACTTAGTGCCTAATGTCATGGAAGCTTTTACTATAGTAACCACAATTTCAGCTATTTTATTTATGTTTATTTGGTCGATGATTCTTATTTCTTATCTTGCTTATCGTCGTAAAAAAGTAAACTTGCATGAACAATCTCTATTTAAAATGCCCGGTGGTGTTTTGATGTGCGGTGTTTGTTTAGCGTTTTTTGCTTTCGTGATTGTGTTACTTACTTTCGAGGCTGATACCCGCCAAGCGTTAGTAGCAACCCCTATTTGGTTTGTTATTTTAGGCGTGAGCTATTTTATTCGCTCTTTAAAACGCCAATGAATCTAAACTCAAAGTGGCAGGAAAACCTGCCATATCATTATTGCATTTATTGAGCTTTACTTTTTTCTGGCCAGATAATACTGGCAATAATACCCAAAGCAAGTATGCCTAAAACGATATAAAGACTTGTAGTTGGATCGATATCAATACCATATCCCAATAAATGATTGCTTGCATTTAAAGCTAATTTTCCGGCAATAAAAAAGAGTAAGCAGATAACCGCCTTACCAAGGTGAACTAAGTACTGTTTCATGGCTTGTAAAATAAAGTACATCGTTCTAAGACCTAAAATAGCAAAGATCATGGCACTATAGACGATTAGTGGCTCTTGGCTGACAGCAATTACCGCAGGAACAGAATCAAAGGCAAACATAATGTCACTAAGTTCAATTACAATAATACATAAAAACAGCGGTGTAGCATAAAAAGTACTTTTGGGTATTGTATCAACTAAATTTTTGTTTTCAGGTTTAGTAAGTTCTGTATCAAGTTGTTTTTGAGATAATAAAAAGTGGTGGCCGACAATTTTGGGATAAGATGGAAAAATACGTTTGGCAATGCGAAACGCAAAGTGATTTGAGTAATCTTTGATATCTTGGTCATTGTCTTGATTTTTCAACATCATAATTCCTGTGCAAGCAACTAAGATTGAAAATACAAATTCCATCCAAGGACCCAAATATAACAAACCTGTACCAATTACGACAAATATGGCGCGAAATATAATAGCACCAATAACTCCCCAATAAAGTAAGCGATGACGATAATTATTGGGTACTGCAAACCACGAAAAAATAGCCATAATCACAAACAAATTATCGACCGATAATGCTTTTTCAAGGACATAACCTGTAATAAATAAGCTGGCTATAGTACTGCCATGATGAAGGTACAAATAGAGTGCAAACCCTAGGGCAACTATTATCCAAAATAGTGACCAAATAATGGCATTGCTTAAACTAATTGGTTTATCGTTATGGTGAGCATATAAATCAATAATAATTGCGGCTAGGGCTAGTCCAATAAATACCAATATAGTTTCTATTGGAAAGCCTAATGAGTCTTGAATCATAATTATATTACCTAGTATTAAATGCTATATGGAGTGAATTTTGTTTCTTATTATGTTGAATCATTAAATAGATCATAATTATAAAAGTGATTGAGTATATATTGCTAGCTAAATCAAAAAAAGTTATATTTGCAGGTCTCGTTTAACTGTTTTAATTTAATCACTTTCTGAGCCAACATTCATGATAAAATTTAGGGTAATTATTTTCTTTCTTCTTCCTCTTTTTTCAGGGTTATTACATGCACAATCAGTGGAACCTTACGTATCTTCTTTACCTAAAGGAAGTGATTTATCCATTTTGATTCAGTCTGTAGGAAGTAATCCTAAGACATTAGCAAAATATAAAAGTGATCAGTTTAAACAACCTGCAAGCACTCAAAAAGTAATAACCGCTTTGGCTGCTGAACTTGAACTAGGACGTGATTTCAGGTTTATAACGCGCATGCAAACTAATGGCACGGTTAGTAATAGACAGTTAAATGGTGATCTAATTATTCAGTTTAGTGGCGATCCTACTTTTACTCGCGCGCAATTAAAAAATATGATTGCGGAGCTACGTCAAAAAGGTATTGAAAAAATTGTAGGAAATGTGATTCTCGATACTTCAATATTTACAAGTCATGACAAAGCTCAGGGATGGTCATGGAATAATCTAACAGCGTGTTACAATGCTCCACCATCAGCAGTGATTATTGATGATAATTGTTTCTATGCAACAGTGACCCCAGGTAAAGTAGGCGCGAAGGCCTCTATTTCTAAGTCATCAAATATTCCTGTTGTCGTGACAGGTGATGTGAAAACGATCGCAAAAAACAGTAAAGATCTCAATGATAAGTATTGTGAATTAGATGTTACCTATTCAGGTAAAAATCGTTATTATCTATCAGGGTGCATTGCCTCAAGTTCGGATAAAACGCCGTTAAAATTTGCGGTAATTGATGGTGTTGAATATTTTTCTACTATCTTTAAAAATGAACTTAAACAACAACAAATCACTTATACCGGATCACTCTTTGAACGTAATGAGAGGACTAACGAGCAGTTGTCTTTGCTAGCTTCTAATCAATCAGCACCTCTTTCTGATCTGTTAACCGTGATGCTTAAAAAATCGAATAATTTATATGCAGATGCTATTTTTAGAACGTTAGGTGCTCATTATTATCATGTTCAAGGTACGTGGCGTAATGGTGGTGATGCTGTTAAGCAAATTTTACGCAAAAAAGCAGGTATTAATCTTGAGAACCTAGTTATTGCTGATGGTTCTGGATTATCTCGATTAAACTTGATGAGTGCTGACAAATTAATGGAAATTTTGCAATACATTGCTGCCCATAATACGCAATTAAGGATTATTGAAATGTTACCAATTGCCGGGGTTGATGGTACGTTGCAAAATCGTAAGAGTTTTAATCAAGCGCCTTTTAAAGAGACAATACGAGCCAAAACTGGTTATATTCAAGGATGCTATAATTTAGCTGGATTTATCCAAAAGTCTGATGGTAGATATGTGGCTTTTGTGCAGTTAATATCGGGTTACCACGCCGATAGACAAAATGAGCCAAAAAATAGTGCAATTATGCGATTTGAATCAGAATTTTATAAAAATTTTATTAATTAATAATTTAGTAATAAGGACACATAAGTTTTATCGAAAATGAGTATGTGTCCTAAAACTTATTTACTAATAAAATTAAATATTAGCCGCTAAAAATCCACCGCTTTGATGTTTCCACAGCTGGGCGTACAGTCCGTTTTTTATCAGTAATTCTTGGTGAGTTCCTTGCTCGATGATTTTACCTTGATCTATAACGACTAATCTATCCATTGCTGCAATGGTTGATAACCGGTGAGCAATGGCAATAACGGTTTTACCTTCCATTAAAGTGTATAGGCTTTCTTGAATGGCTTGTTCAATTTCAGAATCCAGCGCACTTGTTGCTTCATCTAATAATAAAATAGGGGCATTTTTAAGAATGACGCGAGCAATTGCAATACGCTGTCTTTGCCCACCAGATAATTTTATGCCTCGCTCACCAACAAATGCGTCATACCCAGTTCTACCTTTTGCATCAATTAGCGTTTGAATAAAGGTATCAGCATGTGCTTTTTGGGCAGCTTCAATCATTTGTTCTTCAGTTGCGTGATTATTACCATAGAGCAAGTTTTCTCGTACTGTTCGATGCAATAAAGAAGTATCTTGTGTCACCATGCCAATTTGTGCTCGCAGGCTTTCTTGACTCACAGCGGTAATATCTTGATCATCAATAACAATCTTGCCACTTTGTAAATCGTAAAAGCGAAGCAATAAATTGATAAGTGTTGATTTACCTGCCCCTGAACGACCAACTAATCCGATTTTTTCACCAGATTTAATTGTTAAATCTAAATTTTCAATGACTGAATGACTCTGTTTTTTGTCATAGGAAAAATAAATGTGTTTAAATTCGATTTTTCCTTGAGTAACATTAAGTGATGTTGCATTGGGGTGATCAACAACCGTTTTAGTTGCTGAAAAAGTATTAATACCGTCTTTAACAACCCCAATATTTTCAAATAGGGCGGCTATTTCCCACATGATCCAATGCGAAAAACCATTTAAACGAAGTGCAACGGCTGTTGTTGTTGCAATTGCGCCAACGCCAATTAATTTATCGGTCCATAACCACAGTGCAACGCCTGTGGTACTTAGTACTAACGAAATAGACAATAAGTGATTAACAATTTCAAAACTACTGACTAGACGCATCTGTTTATTAACAGTCACTAAAAACTCATCCATTGATTCTTTAGCATATTTTGCCTCATTGCCTGCATGAGAAAATAGTTTTACTGTCATAATGTTAGTATAGGCATCGGTTACTCGTCCTGTCATTGTAGAACGAGCATCAGCCTGCATACTAGCCACCTTACTTAATCGGGGAATAAAATAATACATAGCAATGCCATAAGTCAGACACCAACACATAAATGGCATTAATAACCAAATATCTAATTGGCCGATGATTGTTGCCATAGTAATAAACGAAATTAGGACATAGATAAAAATATCCGCCACTAAAAAGCAAGTATCACGAACTGCTAGTGATGTTTGCATGACTTTTGCTGATATTCTTCCGGCAAACTCATCTTGAAAAAAGCGCATACTTTGATTAAGTACTAGTCGATGTAGATTCCAGCGCATTCGCATTGGAAAATTCCCTGCTAGGCACTGATGTTTAATAATCGTTTGTAGTCCAATGATAATGGTACTTGCGAAGATGGTTAAGGCTAATAAGACTAATGTTGCTTTTTCTTGTTGCCAAAATTGGCTAGGTTCAACAACTGCAAGCCAATCAATGACTTTACCAAGGGCTGCGTATAAAAAGGCTTCAAAAGCTCCACCTAATGCACTAAAAATAATTAATAATAGTAGAAATAAACGAGTTCCTTTAGTTGATTGCCATATGAAACTAAAAAAGTTTTTAGCCATAGGCTCTGGTTCATCTGTCGGATAAGATGACACCAATTTTTCGAAGAATTGATACATATTTAGACCTAATTAATAATAAGGTTTTCTTTGATTATATTGTCAATGATATAGAAAAATGGGGTGAGTGCAAATAGCTATAAATTGTTTTTACACTCAAATTTTAAATGAAATTTAAATAAGTATTACTTAGCTATATACTTGTTATTTATAAATTTATCAATATCAAAGAAGTTAGTGAGGAAATAAAGTGTTTCATATTTCCCCGTTTTTTGATTATATCTTGAAAGTTAATATATAGCGATTAGTTGTTCTAAAAAATGTCTTTAATAATAAGCACCACTCGCCCAACAATATGGTATTTATGAAAATCTATCTTGGAAACTTCAATAGTTGGATGTTGGCTATTATTACAAATTAATAACCACCCATCGAGTGTTAAACGTACTTTTCTTAAAAAGGTAATATCTTCATATTCAATTAGGTATATTGCACCATCAACAATATCAGTTATTTCAGTGTTTAAAATTAGCCCGTTATTGTTTTCTATTTCTGGCGACATTAAATCGCCTTTTGCCCAGTATATAATTAATTTTTTAGCATCTAAACCGCGATGCTTAGCCCAACCCTCAATAATAGGATAGTTCATTAATGGCGGTGTTTCTCTAACAAAACGTTCCTTTTGCGCTTCTTCTTTGGTTGGTAATTGTTTTTTATAAACAGGGATTCGATAAATATTTTCGTTGTAAACATCTTCTTCATTTTTAGAATCTACAAATTCTAGCCTATGTCCAGTGGCCAGCCAATTGAAAGAAACATTACATTTTTCAGCAATGACTTCTAAACGGGTAAGCGATGGGTACGTTTTACCAGATAGGTAATCTCTAATTACTGTTTCTGACATATCGCATTTTTTCGCGAATGCAGAAACAGATAAACCTTGCATTGAGCTGTGTAATCTATCTTTGAAAGTTTTAACATTATTATTTTTAATTGAATTCATCTTTGATCCATTATTTATCGCATAAATTCATCAATTATAGTGCATTTTTTTGTGATTTTGTATATGAAAATAGTATATAAAATCAATTAAATGGTTTTTATTCTAGGTTAATGTGCTTTTTTAATTTTATATATTCGATTTTATGTTGTTTTTTCGTTTTTTAATATAAGAATGATCGTGTTGTTAAAAAAAATGATTATTTTTTGTTTTTTCTGCTTGATTTCTTGTATTTTTCTGTGAATTTTGTTTATTTTAATGTTTTGTAAGTGTTTTTTTTATTAAATTTGATTTTTATCAGGTGGTTGTTTATGGTTTGTTTTTGCTTATTATTATGTTTTTATTCAATTTGTTTATTTTTTGTGAGGTGGTTAAATAAGATAAAAAACAAATAAAAACGTTGACTAAAGCGAAAAAAAATGGATAATAAGCAGGGTAAGGATTTTTCATTGTTTTCTTTCCTTATATTCCTTATATTTCATGTTGGCCTGTATAATTTTATACAGGTCTTTTTTATTCTCTAACTATTCATGAAATCACGTCACAAAAAGAGTATAATAAACATTTTATAAAATCTATTTTAAAGCCTACCTTAAATAGAGCGTTATATTTATTGAGAGGATTTGATTATGTCTTTTAGCATTCCACATCTTTTAGTGTTTTTGGCCGTAGTTATTTTATTATTTGGCACTAAAAAATTGCGTAATTTAGGTTCGGATCTGGGTTCAGCATTAAAAGGCTTTAAAAAAGCGATGAATGATGACGAAGTTGAATCAAAACATGATGATAAGTTAGATAATAAATAGTTGTATTTATTGGTATGAATATTCATTTTGATGTAGCAATTGTCGGTGGTGGGTTAGTGGGTTTAGCAACGGCCTGCGCACTTAGTCAATATGCGCTAAACATTGCAATTATAGATACTAAAATTCATCAGCATGCATCCTTGTCACATGAAGAAGTTGGTATTAGAGCTTCAGCCATTAATGGTGCAAGTCAACGGTATTTTTCGCAAATCGGTATATGGGATGATCTGTGCGCTAGTCACCGTGTGCAAGAGTTTACCGAAATAGGTGTATGGGAAAAATATGGTCAAGCTCATTTGTCTGCTCATGCTAAAGATTATGGTTATTCAAATCTTGGATATATAATCGAAAATAATGTTATTTCTCATTATCTTTACCAATATGCTAAAAAGTGTTCCAATATTCATTTTTATAGTTTTGAAGCAATTGATTGTACATTTAATGACGATTTTGCCTTTTTGACACTTGCAGATAAAACTGTTTTACAATCTAAATTAATGATTGGTGCTGATGGTGCTCATTCTTGGGTACGTAGATGCAAAAATATTCCTGTTTTTGAACGCGATTATCTTCATCATGCTGTTATTACAACTGTTGAAACTGAGTATCCACATCAATCTTGTGCTAGACAAGTGTTTTATCCTAATGGAATTATCGCTTTTCTTCCGCTTTGGGATGCCAATAAAAGTTGCTTAGTTTGGTCGACTAAACCAGATAATGCGGCAAATTTAACCACGCTTTGTGAATCTGAATTTGCAAATCAATTACTAGCGTTAACGGGCGATAAAGTAGGCAAGTGCCAATTAATTAATCCGCGCATGGTATTTCCATTAAAAGCGCGTTTTGCCAAACAATTTGTTAGACATCGCTTAGTACTGATTGGTGATGCTGCGCACACGATTCATCCTTTAGCTGGACAAGGTGTGAATTTAGGGTTTCAAGACTCCGCTTTATTAGTTTCGACCATTAAACAATTAATTGACACACAAAAAGATATCGGACTTGTAAATAATTTAAAGTCATTTGAGTTTAACCGTCGTAAAGATACGTTAGTGATGCTCACAGCCATGAGAACAATTCAAGATATGTTTAATGGAGATAATGTGCTGAAAAAGACATTAAGAACCATTGGCATGAATGCTATTAATCACAGTTCACTATTAAAAAAACAATTGATCAAATACGCTATGCATATTTGATTTAGGTCAACATTTAGTTAATGTGATTTTTGTCAAAAAGTTTCAGGTAGCAATGCGTTTTAGTATAAAAAAGCCAGCATATGATGCCTAATATTGCTAAAGACGTGCTTGCAATGATTATCGCTATCCATCCGTAATGACTAAATAAATAGGTCGAACCCACAGATCCTAGCATTCCGCCAATAAAATAGCATACCATATAACCTGTATTCATTCGGCTGCGTGCTTCGGGTCTGATTTGATAAATAGCATTCATATTCGACACATGGGTAACTTGTACGGCTAAATCTAACAAAATTACGCCGAAAATTAAGGCGAAAATTGAATATTGCGCTAACGATAGGGGTAACCAAGCTAACAGCAATAAACATAATCCAATAGTGGTTGCAATAAAACCTTTGCCTTTGTCTGATAATTTTCCCACTATTGGTGATCCCATTGCACCAGCCGCACCAGCAAGTCCAAATAAGCCAATAATAAAATCAGAATAGTGGTATGGTGCATTAGTTAGTAAGAAAGCAAGAGGTGTCCATAATAGTGAAAATAGTGCAAATGATATAATGGCTAATAGTGAACGAATTCTAAGTGTTGGCTCTTGTTTATATAATATAGCAATCGACCATAACAGCTTAAAATAATTAATGTTAATATCACAGCGGTAACTGGGTAGCGAAACCCAGAGTAATAGTGTCACAATGGCCATAATACCTGTTGCAATCCAATACACATCATGCCAATCGGCAATGGTTGAAATGGCACCCGCAAAGGTTCGACCCAATAAAATACCTAGTAACATACCACTCATTAATGTGCCCACGATTTTACCACGATGTTCTGGTCTTGATAATGTAGCTGCAAAAGGAATTAAGACTTGTGCTACCGTTGAAAATAACCCTGTCATAGCTGTGCCTATTATAAGCATTTCTATATTTTGAGATAAAGCGCTTACCATCAGTCCACAAGTGGATAATATCATTAAAATAATAATCAATCTTTTACGCTCTAGTTTATCACCAAGTGGTGTGATAAAAAGTAAACCCACAGCATAACTAAATTGTGCTGCCATAATGATTGATCCTGCATTTTCTACTTTTATATGCAGATTATTTGTAATCGAATGTAATAGCGGCTGAGCATAATAATTGCTAGCTATAGTAATACCAATAGCAAATGCCATTAAAAACACTAAGTAGCCAGATAAGCTTTGATGTTGTTTGCTTTGCATAACTTAATAGAGTAAAAAATAATGAGTAATTATATACTAAAAATAATGTAGATTCTGATAAATAGGCGTTAATAACTCGTTTGTTTTAATAAGTTATAAACAGGCGTTGCTAAGCCTATTTTGGCATTGTCAGAGTTAAGATTATACCAATAGCCACAAGATTCATCCCAACATTTTGTATAATTAGTGATAACACAATGGATAGGAATAATGTCTAAGTGAAAATGGCTAAAGGTGTGGCGAAAAGCAACAAGTTGCTTTGGTTTTGTTGTTTCAATGCCTTGTTTTTTTAACCAGTCAGTTAATGCTTGCTTACTTGAAAACTGAGGTAAACAATATAGTCCTCCCCAAATACCCGATGGTGGTCTTTTTTCTAGCCAAATAGCTTGATGATATTCAAGCATTAAAAAATAGGCTGTTTTTTCAGGAATAGTCTTTTTAGGTTTTGGGGCTGGATATTGTTGCCAAGTTTCATTTTTATAGGCAAGGCAATGATTATGCAATGGGCATAAAGTGCACTTAGGTTTAGTGCGAGTACAAACCATTGCGCCAATATCCATCATGGCTTGATTAAATTTTGCAACCTCTTTTTGAGGGGTAACTTGCTCACTTAATTGCCAGAGTTTATTTTCAACAGTTTTAATACCCGGCCAGCCTTCAACAGCAAAATATCGGGTTAAAACACGTTTTACATTGCCATCTAAAATTGGATAATGCTGATTTTGTGAAAGTGATAAAATTGCTCCTGCAGTGGAACGCCCGACACCGGGTAGGGCGATGACATCGTCAAATTGTGTAGGGAACACGCCGTTAAACTGTTCGGCAATCATTTGTGCTGCTTTATGTAAATTTCGTGCCCTTGCATAATAACCAAGCCCTGTCCAAAGATGCAACACATCGTCAATTGGCGATGTTGCTAGGTCAGTAACCTTGGGAAATTGTTCAATAAAACGGTTAAAGTAAGGGATTACCGTTGCAACTTGAGTTTGTTGCAACATCACTTCTGATAACCAAACATGATAAGCGCTTTTTTCGATTTGCCAAGGTAGCGATTTTCTACCGTACAGTTCATACCAGTTAAGTACAGCTTGCGAAAACTGTTGCATAGTCATAGTTATTTACATTACAGCAACAATGGAATCACTTGGATAGCATCCGAGCACCTTGGTATATAATGTCATTGTTGCTAGTTCTTTGAGTGCTGTTTGCATTTCATAAGAATGGATATTGCCTTGCAAATCAATATAAAACATTTCTTCCCATGGTGTACCATGAATCGGACGTGACTCAAGCTTAGTCATGATGATGTTATGATTACGTAATACTAATAGTGCATCAACTAAAGCACCTGCTTGTTGACCGGTCTTCATTAAAATTGTAGTTTTAGCTGGAATTTGATCCGAAACCTCAATCGGCTGACGAGCCAGCACAATAAACCGAGTAATGTTTTCTTTTTGATTGGCAAAGTTATGTTCAAGGACTTGCAGTCCATATAATTCACCGCCATCTTTATTACCCATTGCGGCAACATTAGGCTGATTCAATTTTGCAACAGTTTCCATTGCTGACGATGTACTATCGCAGTATACAATCTTCCAATGTGGATAGCTTTCTAGAAAGTTACTGCATTGTTGGAATGGTTGTGGATGGCTATAAATGGTATCAATTTGTTCAATTTTTGAATTTGGCCCGGCAAGAACACAATGATCAATAGGTAAAGAAAGCTCACCAATAATGTGTAAATTGGTTTTTTGCAATAAATCATAAACTTCATTAATTGAGCCCGAGCTAGAATTTTCTATTGGTAAAATGCCATAATCTACAGCACCATTTTCGACTTGTTCAAAAATGTCTTTAAAGGTTGAACAGCTTAATTCAATCATTTCATCTAAATGAGCGCTTGCATAATGGCGTGCTGCGGAATGAGAATAAGATCCTTTTGGCCCTAAAAAAGCAACTTTGGCCGTGACAATAGTGCCGCGATTAAGTTTTTCTTGTAAGATTTTTTGTTGTAATAGTACAGAATCTTCGATAATTAATTGATATAAGCGTTTAATGAATAGATCATCAAGATGATAATTTTTGCCTTGATTGATTAAAGCTTTTATGAGTAAACGCTCACGCTCAATATCACGTACCGGAATGTTTGCTTCAATTTTAGTATGAATTACTTGCGTTGAGAGTCTGCGACGTTCAGCAATAAGTTCTAACAACGTTTTATCTAGCTCATTAATCTTATCTCGTAAAGGTAATAAAGGGTTTGTAGTCATTTTTATTAAATATTTTAAAAAAGATAGTTTGTATTATAACAAGCAAAAAAATAAAGACACCATCAAAGTCTATTTTTATGATAGAATAAAGGCATACCTACTAGTGGACTCGATATAACAAAAGTTTTTATTTTCTGTTTATTGTCATGATGTAAAAAGTGTCTAAATCACCAAGATTTTTAGGTCATTATAATATATTCAAAAAATCTATCTCAAGTCTTTGGTATAAACGTGTAGCGTTTGTACAATATATTTACAAATCTTAACAAAAATCTAGTTTTTTACTTTCACACAACGGTTTTTTATTTATAATGCAAGTTCTATATGCTAATTTGTACAGTTCTTAATATCTGCATGGAAAAATATCATTAATGAATGATAAAAAAAGTACCTATAGAATTTTATTTTAGAAAATTGAAAATAAGTTAAAAAATTATCAAAAGGAATAGGTAATTATAAAATGAAGGAATCAAACACATTTCTTGATCACCCACAAAAATTAATTTCAAAAAATACTTTTCTTTTTACATGGTTAGCTTCTTATTTTAATTATCGCCTCTGTGTAGTAACTAAGTTAGTTGAACGTACTTTTTCATTGTTAAAATGTAGCAATTTACGTTTAATTCTATTGATTATTATTTATCCTGTGTTATTTGTTAATAATGCGAATGCATTATCGGCAGCGACAGCAAATGTGGTAAATGGAAGCGCTCCGTACTTAAGCTTGGATGGTGGGGAAACTAAAATAAATAGTGCTGAAGGACTATTAGGAATAACGTTACCTAATGGCCATTATATTCCGCCAGGGGTAAATAGTGCGCTTTATCCTAATGCGACGATAGATACTTCAAGCGCAAGCAATCCTATTGAGTTACCAAGTACCACAACGTTTGCTGATATACAAACAATGGTACCAGTGGCAAGTTATCCTAGCATTGAGTTAAATAAATTGGTTAATTCGCCGTATAATTATGGGAAAGATGACGATGGTGATGTTGAAATAAGTGCAACGGGGAGTTTGGCGATCCAATGGCAAGACAAAAAAGGTCAAGATATCACAATACAAGTCAAAAATCACCAAAAAGCAACATTAAGTGCGTGTAGCGCACCTTATAAACTGACACTAACGGCAACAAGCAGTAGTATATCAACAAAGTATGGTCAGCCAAATAGCAATACCTTTATAGCTGATCGTTATAGCTATCATATTGTTGTTCCTAATATGGATAGGCCATGTCCTTCCGTTGCTTTTGCACAGCCCAATTTACTGTTTTCTGCTGGAGATGAGTCGCCAGATTTATGGAATGATCAAAAAGGGTTTAAAGTCGCCGATGTTGGTGACACAACAAAGAACTTCCCGACCACGGGAGCAAACAAATTGTATTTCTTTTTACTCTTAAAAAACATAACCCCAGAACAAGTAATCGCTGCAAATGGTACAAAGGTAAGTGCAACAAATGGTATGGGGGTGACATTATCATTAAGCAAGAGTACAACAGGTTGGCGCGACCTACCTTTAGGTGAAGCAGCATTAAAGATAGAACTAAATGGACCTGATATAAGCTCAAATAATAAGGCATTTACCCCTTCATTATTTAATATTTATGCAGATAGTACCCATTTAGAATTGTTATACAGTTTCAAGATAGAGCGTTGGTATATAATCCCGATTCAACGGAGTCACACTTATGAGGATATTCAAAAATTTTGTCGTAATTTAGGTAATGGCTATCGAGTCCCTGATGCTAATGACTTAACTAATGCTAATGGGGATGGCTGGACCGGAGGTATACCGGGCAGAAACATTAACAATTATCAAAGACGTTTAAGTTACCGAGATAGTAATCGTTGGATTGGCGGGATACTTAATGAGTGGGGCTATATTACAGATACCCCTAACAACGCTTTCTTGAATCATGCATATTGGGTTTCCCAGTCGAATAACACCTGCCGATCTGGTTCTGAAATACTCTTTGCAAATTCAATGTTTGGTAACGTCAATTGCTCAGGATATACCACTAGGGTAATCGAAGAAGATCAATATGATAATGTCGGCGATGTCTGTGTGAGCCCATAAGACTACATTTTCTAAATTGAGAATGAGTATTGCTGCCAGTTTTGCGCCGAACATACTTATACTTAATATCACTGTTATTGCGATTTTATTTTATAGAAGGGGAATTATTCCCCTTCTGGTATAGCTTCTTTTATGCTATTAAATGCTCGACGAGCTTCGCCTTTATGTTGTAGCTTATTAAGTTGTTTTTCAAGTTTATCAATAAGATCGTTAATTGCAGCATACATGTCAATATGTTTGGCAGATGCAACTAATGGCGTTCCTTTGGTGGCAATTGTTGCATCAACAATAAATCCGTCTGGTTCTTTGGATAAAATAAAATGAGGGTTGATTAGTTGCGCTCTCCATTTATCTAATTTTGAAAACTTATCTTCTAGATAGCTACGAATTGCAGGGGTAATATCCATTTGTTTACTGGTAATACTTAACGCCATAGTTGACCTCCGCTTTTTATCAATAAATCTAACCTTTTTAAAAATTGTTATCACTACATTGGCAAATTATTTTAGTCTCGTCAATAAGATATTGGTTATTGATCACATTTTTGTGAATTTAATTCAAAAATAGATTCTATTAATTAGCTATTGCATAACAGTGGGGCTGACACTGATTTTACTATATACTGTATCAATAAGTATTTAGTTTATTCTGCGTTATAAGATATTTTCAATGAATGAGGATAATGTGAGTTATTTAGATAATGTAAAGATTGTTTTGGTTGAAACATCTCATACAGGTAATATGGGATCTGCCGCAAGAGCAATGAAAACCATGGGATTAACGAATCTTTGTTTAGTTAATCCAGTCATCAAGCCTGATTCTCAATCAATTTCGTTAGCGGCAGGTGCGAGTGATATTATTAAAAATGCACAAATTTTTTCTTCGCTTGAACAAGCCATTGCTGATTGTACTTTAGTGATTGGCACTAGTGCCCGCTCCCGTAGTTTGCAATGGCCACACTTAACCCCAAAAACGTGTGGCGATAAGATTATTCAAGAAGCAACTAAGAGCTATGCCCAAGTTGCTTTGGTGTTTGGGCGTGAACGTGTCGGTTTAACGAATGAAGAATTGCAAAAGTGCCATTATCATGTTGGCATTCCTGCTAATCCTGATTATAGTTCTTTAAACCTTGCCATGTCGGTGCAAGTTTTGTGTTATGAAATTCGTATGTCAATGTTAAACCTTGAAAATAACATATCAGAGCAAAAAAATGGGAATATGTCAGAAACTGAATTTCCTATTGATGCCGATATAGAGCGTTTTTACCAGCATTTGGAACAGACTTTATTACACACAGGCTTTATTAAGGCCAACCATCCAGGGCAAATTATGGGGCGTTTACGTCGATTATTTACACGTGCACGTATTGAACAACAGGAGCTGAATATTTTGCGAGGTATTTTAACTTCGATTGATAAAACGTTACAATAATCACAAAAAATAACACCCTCGGGGTTGTGGGTGTTATTTTTCAATCGACAATGTTTAATGCGCTATTTATTCATCAAACTTCTTATTTTGATAATATTAACTTTTTTTCCGCCATGTTGTACCATTCGCGCCATCTTCAAGTACAATATTCATTGCATTTAATTTATCGCGAGCTTCGTCGGCTTGTGCCCAATTTTTGCTTGCTCTGGCTTCGTTTCGTTGTTTAATTAACGCTTCGACTAATGCAATATCAACATCATCTTGCTGATTACTTTGTAAAAATTTTATGGGATCTTGCTCTAATAGTCCAAGTACTGCTGATAAATAACGTAATTCAGCAGCTAATTCATTAGCAAGTGACATATTATTATCTGCTTTGGCTTTATTTATTTCACGAGCTAAATCAAAAAGAGTTGAATAAGCTTCTGGCGTATTAAAATCATCATTCATTGCATCACAAAATTGGCGATAATAATCGCTGTCAGGCGTCATGTGTGGATGAGTTGGATCCGTATCTCGTAGTGCTGTATAGAGTCTCTCTAGTGCCATTCTTGCTTGCTTTAAATTTTCTTCACTATAGTTGAGTTGGCTTCGATAATGACCTGATAGTAAAAAGTAACGCACTGTTTCGGCATCATAATGTTTTAATACATCGCGAATTGTGAAAAAATTATTGAGTGATTTTGACATTTTTTCTTGGTCTATCATAACCATGCCGGAATGCATCCAATAATTGACATATTGACCATCATGCGCACAGGTTGATTGGGCAATTTCGTTTTCATGATGTGGGAACATTAAATCTGAGCCGCCACCGTGAATATCAAAGTGATTACCTAACTGATAACTATTCATCGCAGAACATTCAATGTGCCAACCTGGGCGACCTTTACCCCACGGTGAATCCCAACTTGGTTCATTCGGTTTTGACATTTTCCATAACACAAAATCCATTGGATTACGTTTAACATCAACCACATCAACACGAGCGCCAGCTTGTAGCTGTTCTAAATTTTGTCGCGATAAAACACCATAATTAGGATCACTGTCTACTGAAAACATCACATCGCCGTTATCGGCAATATAAGCATGATTTTTGGCAATTAATTTTTCAACTAATTGGATGATTTGTGGCATGTGATGAGTAGCACGCGGTTCTATATCTGGGCGTTTTATATTCAGTGCATCAAAATCTGCATACATTTCTTGTAGCATTCGATCGGTAAGTTGATCGCAACTCTCGCCGTTTTCGAGTGCACGTTTGATGATTTTGTCATCCACATCAGTAATATTACGTACATAAGTTAAATCATAACCTAAAAAACGTAAATAACGGGTGACAACATCAAATGCAACAAAAGTACGCCCGTGACCAATATGGCAAAGATCGTAAATGGTTACTCCACAAACATATAGCCCAACTTTATTTGGGATAATAGACTGAAAGATTTCCTTTTCTCGGGTTAATGTGTTGAATATTTTTAACATTATTATCTACAGGTTAAAATTAATGAATTTTGTTAAATAATATAACAAAAATCTGGATATGACGAAATTACTTATTCTAAACTTTGTAAAGAAATAGTGGGAATATGCATAGATCAAAATAATAGCTTTTCGATTATGATTTTGATCTATGCCTTAATAGATAAAGAAGATATATCTGAAAGTATAAGCTTAAAACGAATTATTGTTTTAAATTCGATAGAGATAAATGAGTATAATCGTCCCAATTACTGAAATTAATATACTAGGAAAGTTAAAACCAGTTACACTCCCCCAACCAAAGATGGGGCTAATACACCCACCTATTACGGTACCTGCCAAGCCTAATAAAGTCGTTTTAATTATGCCAATATGTCCTAGTGGCATAAAAAACTTGGCAATGAAGCCAGCAATTAATCCAGAAATTAACCCTAGAGCAATTATCCAACTTATATTATCCATGATAATTTCCTTTGTTTAAAATGTGTTACCATTCCACTCTAATAACGCATAAGGCGTTTTTCCATTTATGTAGTGAATAAATCTTTTCTATCTTTTGCATCGCCAACTATTTGCAGATTATGCCATATATCTATGAAAGTTCATATTATGTTTTCATTTTTCCTATTTGTTATCGGGCAGGTGGTGGGGGGGAATTTTTGATTGATACGATAGTTGTCACATGTTGTAACAAATAGGTACTGCAAATTCTCAATTAATTGCGAAACGGTATAGACTCCTGAATATTTTTTACAAAAAATAGAACCTAAGAAGTGAACCGCTGGGGAAATACCTCATAGTGAGTACAAAACTGATATAGAAAATTACGCTGCCTGTTTTAGTGTTTTATATTCAATAGGTATTATGTTATTTAATGCCTCACGAGGTATTTTCGTATTAGTTTCGTTTTTATAAGTATTTATTACAGTCGTTGCTCAAATTAGGTAAACAATGCAAGTAAGGCTAGCACTACAAATGGAGATAAGGATGATATATCTGGAAATATTAAGCATGAAATGTATTTAAACTGGCGGGAAACCCGCCAGTGTAACAGGAACAGATTATTTTTTTATGTGACGATAGATATAAATGACTATAATCGAACCAAGCACTGAAATTAACAAACTAGGGAAGTTAAATCCAGTTACACTACCCCAACCAAAGAAGGTGCTAATATAGCCACCCACTAAAGCACCTGCAATGCCTAATAAAATAGTTTTAAATACACCTACACTTCCTAGTGGCATAAAAAACTTGGCAATCCAGCCGGCAATTAATCCTAGAATTATCCAACTTATAATACCCATGATAATTTCCTCTTGTGATTGAAATTAACTTTAGTTTACTTAAATTAATTAAAAAATCTAACAGAAGATAATGTTCAATGAAATAGCTTTAATCGATTAATTGAGAGTCATAAATAATATGCAAAATATATTAATAACTAATACCACTAAAGAAAATAGGGATTTAATTTAAAAACTCACTTATGGATAAAATATTGTGAATGCATAAATTATTTTACATTTTATAATTATGGATAATAAAAGCTAATAATTTTTTGTCCTGTTTTCGTTCTCTTAACATATATTAAACAAGAGAAGCTGATAATTAGAGCAAAGTATAAGGGAGATTAAATCTCCCTTATAAAATTATTGTTCAAAAATTGTGTTATGTAGAATTTTAATAATCGATTCTGCGTCATTGCTTTTTGCTAATAGGCAAAGATTGTGAGTACTTGCCCCATAGCAGCAAAGTCTAATAATAAAATCATCTAATACACCAAACACCTCTTTTGCTATCCCTTTTGTTGAAGTTAGGTTATTTCCAATAATAGCAATTAGTGCTAAGTCTTCTTCAACTGTGACATGACACACAGTTGATAGTTCATCAAATAATGCTTTTGTTAATAAACTGTTACCGTTAGTGTTAGTGCCTGTGGTATCAATAGTTAATGCGATACTGACTTCCGATGTTGTGACTAAATCAACCGAAATATTATGTTTGGCTAATATCGTAAACACATTAGCTAAAAAACCTTGTGCATGCAGCATATTTAAACTAGTAAGTGTTAATAATGTTTGCTTGCGACGTAACGCTAACGCTCTAAATACTGGTAATTTAGATGTAATGCTGTTAGTGTTGTAAACAATAGTTCCTCCTTCTTGAGGCGCTTTACTTGAACCAACAAAAACAGGGATATTACTACGCACAGCAGGGACTAGTGTTGCTGGGTGTAGTACTTTTGCACCAAACGTTGCCATTTCGGTCGCTTCTGCAAATGATATTTCATCAATGCGTTTAGCTGCTGGCGTAATACGAGGATCATTAGTATAAATTCCTGCAACATCAGTCCAAATGTCAATTTGAGTGGCATTTAATGCTTCACCTAATAACGCTGCGGTATAATCGCTTCCCCCACGGCCTAAAGTGGTGGTTTTGCCTGAACTTTCACTACCGATAAATCCTTGTGTTACAACGATGCTATGACTGCTTAGTGATTTTAAATGCGCACAGCAAAGCTGTTTAATATCTTCAATTTTAGGTGTGGCTTTACCAAATTTATCATCGGTGCGCATAACTTTACGGACGTCAAACCATATGGCATTTTTTTGTTTTTCTTTCAATATTTCGACAAACAGTTTTGAAGACATAATTTCACCGTGACTAACCAGCTCATCAGTTAATGCAGGTGATGTAGCTAAACTTGCGGCTTCAGACAAAGAAGCTATGTTAGCAATGATTTTGTCAATTTCAGTTCGTAGTGTGGGATTTTCAGGTAATTGTTCTAAGATGTTGTATTGGATTGATTGGATTTTGGCAATATGTTGAGATCGAACTTCGGTATCACGTCCTTCGGCTAAGGCGACTAATAAATTTGTCACGCCAGCAGAGGCCGATAGTACCACAACTTTTACGTTAGGATTCGCTATTACAATATTGGCACTATTTACCATTGCAGGATAATCGGCAACACTAGTACCACCAAATTTAGCAATTACAAATGATGTTTCCATAAATTCCTCATATTAAAAATGTTTATTTTTAACAGAGTTAGAGCGGGTGTGTCCTATTTACAATTAAAAAATACAGACCATGAAGCGCTCCACCTGTTAAGGTGACAACCCAAGGGATTCAGCCCTTGCAGTCGATTTGATGGCTTCTGGATTGGCAATCAAACCTCGGCATTACATCCCCTCGATCATTTATTCGTGGTTCCAGTCCCTAAAATGATTTACCTGAGTAATGCGCCTCTTCGTTTTTGCAACTTCAGTAACGAAGTCAGCGTTATATAGGATTAACGATTTTATTAATTGTGTCAATAGGTTAAATATTAAAAATTATTAGGTGTAATAAGTGAAAATTGCAAGTCCTATAATTCTCGCTCAAACAATTCGATAATGGTTTGATACAATTGTTTTACTGTACACTCTTTAGTTGGTGTACTAAAAATTGTGTCGTCCCCCGCAATGGAACCTAAAATACCTTCTGATTTACCAATTGAGTCTAGTAACCGAGCAATAAGCTGGGCGGCACCAGGGCTGGTGCGTATCACTACCATTGAACTATTAAAATCAATATCAATTACTAAATTTTTTAATGGGCTGCTTGTAGTTGGTACGCTGATTTCAGCAGGTAAACAATAGACCATTTCGGATTTTGCATTTCGGGTTCTCACTGCGCCAAATTTGGTTAGCATGCGCGAAACTTTGGATTGATTGATGTTATCAAAACCTTGTTCTTGTAGCGCTTGTACGATTTCTACTTGCGAACTAAACTTCTCTTGACGAAGTATCTCTTTAAATGTTTTAGTGAGATCGGCTTGTTTCATAATGTTCCTTGGTTTTTAATTTGTTATTGATATTGTACCAATATATGCAGTCATAATACTTATAATAAAATTTTCTTGCTATTCAAATTAAAATAACGCCTGCTATTTTAGATAGCATTAATAATAATTTCGATATAGATAATTATGAGTTAAATTGGCATAAAATTAAAGAGTTGGTTTAATTGCATCTTTAGGACGAAAAGCCTTTATGACTTGTTCATGGGTTTCAATGTAAGGACCTTCTAATAGTTGTATACAATAGGGGATACTAGCAAAAATGCCACTAACAATGGCATTACCTTGGTTATCTTTAACTCCCTCAAGGGTTTCTTTTATTGATTTTGGTCGGCCTGGTAGGTTTATGATTAAACACTTTTTGCGAATAACAGCAACTTGCCTTGATAAAATCGCGGTTGGTACAAAATGCAAACTGATTTGACGCATTTGTTCTCCATACCCTGGCATCACCCGATCAGCGATCGCAAGTGTTGCATCAGGTGTTACGTCTCTAATTGCAGGGCCAGTGCCTCCGGTGGTTAAAATTAAATGGCAATGTAGATTATCAACCAGCTCACATAATGTTTGTTCAATGACAGCTTGTTCATCAGGAATAATACGATTTTCGGTTACAAAAGGCGTTTTCAATGCGGTTTGTAACCATGAAACTAATGATGGAATGCCTTCATCTTGGTAAACGCCACTTGAAGCTCTATCTGATACTGAAACTAACCCAATTTTAAACATGCTACTTATTCCTTCAACGATAAAGGCACACAGCTTGAAAATTAAAACTACACTGTTTGTGCCCAACCAATAATAATATGCGCTATGATCTTACAATGATAATTTATTCGCATTGATATAAATAAAATTAAAAAGACCTGTACATTGATTGATTTTATTGTCAATTGATTTAACATGATATCATATTATTTAAATAGCAATTGATTCACTTAGGATATATTTATGCCATCAATTCCCGCACTTGAGTTAATCTCACTGAAAAAAATTTATAAAAATGGTATAGAAGCATTAAAAGGTATCAATTTAACTGTACAAGCCGGCGATTTTTATGCCTTGCTAGGACCAAATGGTGCAGGGAAGTCAACAACCATAGGCATTATTAGCTCATTAGTCACCAAAACAGCGGGACAAGTTAAAATTTTTGGTTATGATTTAGATACAGATGTTGTCAATGCTAAAAGACAATTAGGGCTCGTCCCGCAAGAATTTAATTTTAATCAATTTGAAGAAGTGCTACAAATAGTTACTAATCAAGGTGGTTATTATGGATTGCCCCGAAAACTTGCATTAGAGCGTGCTGAAAAGTATTTGCGAATTTTAGATTTATGGAACAAACGCCACAGTCGAGCTAGCATGTTGTCCGGTGGTATGAAAAGGCGATTAATGATAGCCAGAGCGCTTGTGCACGAGCCTAAATTATTGATTCTTGATGAACCAACCGCAGGTGTTGATATTGAATTACGCCGTTCTATGTGGGATTTTTTACGTGAAATCAATCGGCAAGGTATCACAATTATTCTAACCACCCATTATTTAGAAGAAG
Source organism: Gilliamella sp. Pas-s25 (assembly GCF_009795885.1). Taxonomy (GTDB): domain Bacteria; phylum Pseudomonadota; class Gammaproteobacteria; order Enterobacterales; family Orbaceae; genus Gilliamella. The sequence continues at coordinate 89,923 of NZ_WTEV01000001.1, forward strand.
CCGAAATGCTATGTCGAAATATTGGTATCATTCAGCATGGTCAATTGATAGCTAACTCATCCATGCGTGATCTATTGGCCAAAAGCCAATCTGAAACAATTGTTATTGATTATGTCCCTACATCTGAACCAATTAAATTACAAGGCTACAGTTATTCTGATGTGGAGCCCGGCATGTTAGAAGTGCAAGTAGATAAGCAACATGGATTAAACCAACTATTTGAACAATTAAATCAACAAAATATTAAAGTGATCAGCGTACGAAATAAAGCAAATCGGTTAGAAGAGTTATTTGTTGATCTATTGCACAATGATACCAAACAAAAAGGTGATATTTGATGAATAATTTATATTGGATTGCCTTAAAAAGTATTTGGCGTAAAGAAGTGACACGATTTTTAAGAATTTGGGTTCAAACGCTAATTCCGCCCGTTATTACCATGTCTCTTTATTTTATTATCTTTGGTAATTTAATTGGCTCTCGTGTTGGTGAGATGGGGGGATTTAGCTATATGGCATTTATTGTGCCGGGATTAATTATGATGTCAGTTATTACCAATTCTTATACCAATGTTTGTTCATCCTTTTTTAGCGCTAAATTTCAACGTAACATTGAAGAGTTATTGGTCGCACCTGTACCAACGCATATTCTTATTTTGGGGTATGTTGGTGGTGGCGTGATGCGTGGTATTTTAACTGGTATTTTAGTGACTATCGTATCACTATTTTTTGTTCGTTACGAAGTTCATTCTTGGTTATTTGTTGTTTGTACATTGCTATTGACCTCAATTCTGTTTTCATTAGCTGGCTTATTAAATGCGGTATTTGCCAAGTCATTTGATGATATAAGCATTATTCCAACATTTGTATTAACACCATTAACTTATCTTGGTGGTGTTTTTTATTCCATTACTATGTTGCCAGACTTTTGGCAGTGGGTTTCAAAAATTAATCCAATCGTTTATATGATTAACGGTTTTCGTTATGGATTTTTGGGCGTGACAGACGTGCCATTAGGGATCACATTTTCAATGCTGATTTTGTTTGTTACCGTACTTTATGTAATTGCATGGCGACTTATTGAAAGTGGGCGAGGGTTAAGAAGTTAAGAAGGATCGACAGCGAGTAGTTAACCGCCGGTATTATATCGGCGGAATAATAACCGTTATTTTGCACCAGCAACGGCTTGTTTTGCCATTTCCGTAATTTTAGCAAAATCCCCTTTTGCAATTGCATCGGTTGGAATAAACCAAGTACCACCGACGCAAAGTACATTATCAAGTGCAAGGTAATCGCGATAGTTTTTAGGGTTTACTCCCCCTGTTGGACAGAACTTCATATATCCACAAGGGCCAGCAAAAGCTTTTAATGCTGCAATGCCACCATTGATTTCAGCGGGGAAGAATTTTAGTGCCGTTAGACCATATTCTTGTGCTGTTAATAGTTCAGAAATAGTTGCAATACCTGGGATAACAGGAATAGGGCCATCAACTGCAGCTTTTAAAATAGCGTCAGTAATACCAGGAGTGATGACAAATTCAACGCCAGCTTCGGTGACTTGTTTTAGTTGTTCAACATTTGTCACTGTTCCTGCACCAACCACAGCTTCAGGAACTTCTTTGATGATTTTCTTTATTGCATCAATTGCGCAAGCTGTTCGTAACGTCACTTCCAATACTTTAACGCCGCCAGCAATGAGCGCTTTGGCTAACGGTACAGCATCTTCAATACGTTCAATCACAATAACCGGAACAACAGGTCCCATGGTTAAAATCTCTTCAGCACTTTTTTCCCAATTTTTCATTTATATCTACCTACCTATACCTTATTGATACTTAAATATAGCAATAATCCCTAATAGATAGGGATTATTTTGTTACTCATAAATGCCTAATTTCTTTTCTAAATAATGAATGTTGGTACCACCTTTTTGAAAGCCTTCATCATTCATGATTTCAATATGAAGATCAATATTGGTTTTGATGCCATCAATCACTAGCTCTGCTAAGGCATTTTTCATCCGCGCAATGGCAACTTCGCGTGTTTCACCATAAGCGATTAATTTACCAATCATAGAGTCATAGTAAGGCGGGACAGTATAACCAGCATAAATATGTGATTCCCAACGAATACCAAAGCCACCTGGCGCATGAAAACGGGTAATTTTCCCTGGTGATGGCATAAAGGTTTTGGGATCTTCAGCATTAATTCGGCATTCAATCGCGTGGCCTTTGATTTCAATGTCGCTTTGTTTAATTGACAGTGGTTTGCCAGCGGCGATTAAAATTTGCTCTCTTATTAAATCAACGCCAGTTACCATTTCAGTAACCGGATGCTCTACTTGAATACGGGTATTCATTTCAATGAAATAAAACTCACCGTTTTCAAATAAGAATTCAAATGTACCTGCACCACGATAGCCAATCTCAATACATGCATTAACGCAACGCTCACCAATAAATTTACGCATTTTAGGTGTGATGCCAAGTGCTGGTGCTTCTTCTACTACTTTTTGATGACGTCTTTGCATTGAGCAATCTCGTTCACCTAAATAAACAGCATGACCCTGACCATCAGAAAGTACTTGAATTTCGATATGACGTGGGTTTTCTAGGAATTTTTCCATGTAAACCATATCATTATTGAAAGCTGTTTTGGCTTCCAATTTGGTCATTTTGATGGATTGTTCAAGATCCTTTTCTTCCCGAACAATACGCATACCGCGACCACCACCGCCACCAGAAGCTTTAATAATCACAGGATAGCCAATTTGTTTAGCGATTTGTTTATTGGCTTCAATATCACTACCTAGTGGCCCATCTGAACCCGGCACACAAGGCACGCCGGCTTTTTTCATGGCATGAATGGCTGATACTTTATCGCCCATTAAACGAATGGTGTCGGGTTTTGGACCAACAAAAATAAAGCCTGACCGCTCAACTTGCTCAGCAAAGTCGGCATTTTCAGATAAGAATCCATATCCTGGGTGAATAGCAGCTGCACCGGTTACTTCGGCAGCTGAAATTAGTGCTGGCACATTAAGGTAACTTTTTACAGAAGCCGCTGAGCCTATACAGACAGTTTCATCTGCTAATAATACATGTTTTAAATCTTTATCTGCCGTAGAATGAACTGCAACAGTTCTAATTCCAAGTTCTTTACATGCTCGTAATATACGTAGAGCTATTTCTCCACGATTCGCAATAAGAATTTTATCAAGCATATTCAATCTCTTAATCGTATAGTCATTAATAAATTCAGATTATTCAATAATGAATAGTGGCTGATCAAATTCAACTGGTTGACCATTTTCAACCAAGATGGCTTTTATTGTACCAGCTTTTTCTGACTCGATTTGGTTCATCATTTTCATCGCTTCAACAATGCAAAGCACATCGCCAACATTTACTGTTTGACCAACTTCAACAAAAGCTTTTGATTCTGGACTTGGTGTACGATAAAAAGTTCCAACCATTGGGGATTTGATTGTTGTGCCATCAGTTACAACAGTCTCTGTTACGACTTCAGTTTGAGCTGTTGGAGCTACAACGACAGGAGCGGGTTGAGGAATTTGAATATTTTGTACTGGCGCCGAATAGTTTGTAGTAGGAGCAGAACGACTAATTCGAACTGATTCCTCACCTTCAGAAATTTCAAGTTCAGAAATACCTGACTCTTCAACTAATTCAATTAATTTTTTAATTTTGCGTATATCCATGAATTACACCGTGTTTATTTGATATAAGTAACAATGATTTTAATGCATCCTTATTAATGGCTAACTGTGTTGTTTTCGCCGATAATAAGGTTGTAACTCAACATTAACGCGGAAGAATACACTGTAAAACTGAATTTGTCATTATATATCTCCTTTACAAACACTTGTTATACTATTTTCTAGGTATTATTTTATAATTGCGATACAATAACGAAAGTGAGTTACTATTAGGTTTGGCTATGGTTTGGAAAGGTTAAATAATATCTTATTTAGCTTGGATAAAGCTGAAAATAGATATTTTTGATTCCATGGTTTGTTTTTAAATACTAAAATATACTTAAACAAGATTTATTCTAGGAAGAGTTTTTATTATGTTCAAAAAAGTTCGCGGCTTGTTTTCAAATGATTTATCGATCGATTTAGGTACAGCAAACACACTTATTTATGTAAAAGGACAAGGTATTGTCTTAAATGAACCTTCGGTTGTAGCAATTCGCCAAGATCATCGCACAGGCACTCCCAAAAGTGTTGCTGCTGTTGGACATGCTGCGAAACTGATGTTAGGTCGAACACCCGGTAATATTGCCGCTATTAGACCAATGAAAGATGGTGTTATTGCTGACTTTTCAGTCACTGAAAAAATGTTACAGCACTTTATTCGCCAAGTTCATAGCCATAGTTTTTTAAGACCAAGCCCTCGTGTGCTTGTTTGTGTTCCTGTTGGCGCTACACAAGTTGAGCGCCGTGCTATTCGTGAGTCAGCATTAGGAGCAGGTGCGCGTGAAGTGTATTTAATTGAAGAGCCAATGGCTGCTGCTATCGGTGCTGATTTACCTGTATCTGCACCAACTGGTTCAATGGTGGTTGATATCGGTGGTGGAACGACGGAAGTTGCTGTTATTTCGCTAAATGGTGTTGTCTATTCTGCATCTGCACGTATTGGTGGTGACCGATTTGATGAAGCGATTATTAATTATGTTCGTCGTAATTATGGTGCGTTAATTGGTGAAGCAACGGCCGAAAAAATTAAACATTTTATTGGTAGTGCTTATCCTGGAGATGAAGTGCTTGAAATTGAGGTGCGTGGACGTAACCTTGCTGAAGGTGTTCCGCGTAGCTTTACTTTAAACTCTAACGAAATTTTAGAAGCCCTGCAAGAACCATTAAGTGGTATTGTTAGTGCAGTTAAAGTTGCATTAGAGCAGTGTCCGCCAGAACTTGCTTCAGATATTTCAGAACATGGTATGGTTTTAACTGGTGGTGGTGCTTTATTACGTAATATTGATAAATTATTATCAGCTGAAACTGGTATTCATGTTGTCGTGGCTGAAGATCCATTAACATGTGTTGCAAGAGGTGGTGGCAAAGCACTAGATATGGTAGATATGCATGGTGGCGATTTATTTAGTGAAGAGTAATTGCTGCCTTATTGTTAAGTAAATTAGTTTCATATTGATGAAACAATTAGTCAGTAAACATCTCATATTTTCTGCCGCCGACTTTGTCGGCGGAGTCATATCTTGAAATAATTAGATCTTGAGCATAAAACAGGTAAGTACTGGACAATGAAATTACTTTTTTCTAAACGTTCGCCCCTCAGTGTGCAATTATTTACTTCTCTAGCGTTAGCCTTGGCTCTAATTGTATTAGATGTCAATTATCGCCCATTTAAAGAAATTCGTTATTATCTCGATACCATTATTTCGCCTCTTTATCATGTTTCGAATGCGCCGAGATCATCGTTTGATTCGCTTTACGAGATGTCAAAAACGCGAGAAAGCCTAATAAATGAAAACGCAAAATTGCATGCAGAGTTATTGCAACAAAAAAACGATCTATTATTACTTGAGCACTTAAAACATGAAAATAGTAGACTTCGTGAATTACTTGGTTCCCCATTAAGGCATGATGAGCATAAAATGGCTGCGCAAGTATTGCTAGCAGATACTGATCCTTATGTTTATCAATTTGTTGTCAATAAAGGCAAAGAAGATGGCGTTTATGTTGGGCAACCTATTGTCGATGAGAAAGGAATAGTCGGACAAATTTATGAAACCGCGCAATCAACAAGTCGCGCAATTTTAGTGTGTGATTATCAACATGCAATCCCAGTACAAGTACTAAGAAATGATATTGGTATGGTTGCTGTGGGTAATGGGTGTAGTAATGATTTAACGCTAGAATTTTTGCCTAATAACGTTGATATAAAAGTAGGTGATGTTTTAGTTACCTCGGGACTTGATGGTCGTTTCCCCGAAGGATACCCGGTAGCAATAGTCAGTTCAGTAAAACTTGATATTACCGATTCAACCCCGATTATTTCAGCAACACCAACAGCAGATCTGAAGCGTTTACGTTATTTATTGTTATTGTGGGGAAACCAAGGAGTAAAACATGAGGGGTCGTAATCGAATATTAATTATTTGGATAACGTTATTCATTGGCTTATGTTTACAAATTATTCCGTGGTCGCAATCATATAACATGTTTAAACCCCATTTACTGATCCTCATTTTTGCTTATTGGCTAATTGCTCTTCCGCATCGGGTTGGGATTGGCACTGCTTTTGTATTTGGCGCTATAATGGATCTGTGTACCGGTTCGATCTTGGGGATCCATGCCTTTATTTATTCATTTATTGCTTATTTACTTGTTTTTAAATTCCAAGTGATACGCAATTTAGCGTTATGGCAACAGTCGTTTATCATCTTTGGTGTTTCGGTATGTTACAATTTACTGGTATTTTTATTCCAAGTGAGTATTTATCATACAATCACGATATCACCGTTAATTTTACTATCAAGCTGTATTGATGGTTTATTATGGATTGTCATCTATCTATTATTGCGACTAATAAGGCGTAGCTTTGCTATCAATTAAAAGGGAATCTTATGTCTGTTGAACTATTAATGAATGTAACGCCATCTGAAACGAGAGTTGCTTACATAGAAGATGGCGTATTGCAAGAAATCCATGTTGATCGCGAATCTAGGCGTGGTATTGTTGGAAATATCTATAAAGGCAAAGTGATCCGTATTTTGCCTGGTATGCAAGCTGCGTTTGTAGATATCGGCCTTGAGAAAGCCGCTTTTTTACATGCATCAGATATTATGCCTCATACTGAGTGTGTATCTGATACTGAACAAGAACAATTTCAAGTAAAAGATATCTCTGAACTTGTTCGTCAAGGGCAGGACTTAATGGTGCAAGTGGTTAAAGATCCACTAGGAACCAAAGGCGCTAGACTGACAACCGATATTACTTTGCCATCGCGTTATTTAGTATTAATGCCTGGACCAAATTCTGCTCATGTGGCAACGTCGCAACGCATAGAAAGTGAACAAGAACGGGAAAGGTTAAAAAATATTGTTCAGCAATATGTGACATGCGAAGGTGGTTTTATTGTTAGAACGGCAGCCGAAGGTGCAAGCGCGCATGAGTTAGAGCAAGATGCCAATTTTTTAAAACGACTTTGGACTAAAATTCAACAGCGTATGGCTCGTCCGGTAAGTAAAAATCTCGTTTATGGTGAATTGGCATTATCACAGCGTGTATTACGTGATTTTGTTGGTGATCCCATTGAACGAATCTTGGTAGACTCGAAATTAACGTATGATTTACTGATTGAGTTTACGCAAGAATTTATGCCCGAAGTGACCAATAAATTATCACATTATCGTGGTAATATACCGATATTCGATCTTTATGATACCGAAAACGAGATACAAAGAGCACTAGATCGTAAAGTTAAATTGAAATCAGGCGGATATTTAATTATTGATCAAACCGAAGCCATGACAACAATTGATATTAACACCGGTGCATTTGTTGGCCATCGAAATTTAGAAGAAACGATTTTTAATACTAATATTGAAGCAACCATTGCTATTGCACGCCAGTTACGGTTACGTAATTTAGGTGGTATTATTATTATCGACTTTATTGACATGCAAGAGGAGCTGCATCGAGAGCGGGTGTTACAATCCTTACAAGATTCTTTATCAAAAGATAGAGCCAGAACGACTGTTAATTTATTTTCGACTCTAGGTTTGGTCGAAATGACTCGCAAACGAACACGCGAAAGTATCGGGCATATTTTGTGTCAGGAATGTCCAGCATGTAAAGGTCGTGGTATGGTCAAATCGGTAGAAACAGTTTGCAACGAAATTTTACGTGAAATAGTGCGTATTTATAAAGCGCATCACTCAGAATACTTTTTAGTTTATGCCTCAGCCGCTGTTGCTAATGCTTTAACTAATGATGAGTCTCATGCTTTAGCCGAAGTTGAGGTATTTGTGGGAAAACGTGTTGAAGTAAAAGTTGAACCACTTTATATTCAAGAACAATACGATGTAGTGTTAATGTAATAAGCACTATTTTGTAAAAAAGTTTCAGGAAACTATGCGTTTTAGTATAAAAATGATGAAAGCTAAACAATTATTATGTTCGAGTTTTTGATTCGACCATCAAAAAAGCTAGCATCCACAATTAAAGTTTAAGGAATTTATGATACTAACTCAAGTGAGTGAACGATTGCTCAATTCAAACAATCTAAGCCAACAAGATCTTCTGCATTTGCTTGATATGTTAAGTTCAAGGCGAATTGATTTTGGTGATTTATATTTCTTATCTGGTTATTATGAAAGTTGGTTACTTGAAGACGGTATTATAAAAAATGCCTCGTTTCATCGTGATCAAGGCGTTGGTGTTAGGGCTGTTGTGGGTGAAAAAACGGGCTTTGCCTATACTGATCAACTTTCATTGGCGCGTTTAGAACAAAGTGTATTAGCGGCAAATTCAATCACTAAATTACAAACGCCCATGGCTGTGACGCCATTTAAATCTACTCAAACAGTATCAATCTATCCATCAATAAACCCGATCAATTCGTTTTGTCAGGAGCAGAAAATAGCGTTGTTGCAGCAAGTTGATAAGTTAGCGCGCTCAATTGACCCAAACGTTATTGAAGTATCAGCTAGCTTAACCGGTAGTTATGAAGACATTTTAATTGCAGCAACAGATGGTACACTATGTGCCGATATTCGTCCTTTGGTTCGTTTGTCAGTTTCAGTTTTGGTTGAAAAAGAGGGTAAACGCGAGCGTGGAAGTAGTGGTGGAGGGGGGCGATTTGGGTATGAATATTTCTTAACGATCAATCCTAAAACATCAGAAAGCTATGCGGATAGTTACACGCGAGAAGCCGTACGCCAAGCACTCGTTTCTCTTTCGGCTAAAGCTGCACCCGCTGGCACTATGCCGGTTGTTTTAGGTGCAGGTTGGCCAGGTGTTTTGTTACATGAAGCTGTAGGCCATGGTTTAGAAGGCGATTTTAACCGTAAAAATAGCTCAGTATTTTCTGGAAAAATGGGTGAAAAAGTCACCTCAGAAGTTTGTACTATTGTCGATGATGGTACGATCGAAAATCGGCGTGGTTCAATTTCAATTGATGATGAGGGAACACCAAGTCAAAAAACAGTCCTTATTGAAAATGGTATCCTAAAAGGATATCTATTTGATAAACTCAACGCAAAATTGATGAATACACATTCAACGGGCAATGGGCGTCGTGAAGGGTATGCTTGCTTACCTATGCCAAGAATGACAAACACCTATATGTTGGCGGGTAGTTCTTCTTTTGACGATATCATTAGCAGTGTTGATTACGGGCTTTATGCACCGAATTTTGCTGGTGGGCAAGTTGATATCACTTCCGGTAAGTTTGTTTTTTCAGCCTCAGAAGCTTATTTGATTGAAAAAGGTAAAATAACAACGCCAGTAAAAGGCGCAACGCTAATCGGTTCAGGTATTGAAACTATGCAACAAGTATCAATGGTGGGTAACGACCTTGAACTCGATTCAGGTGTAGGCATTTGTGGTAAAGCAGGTCAAAGTGTGCCTGTTGGGGTTGGGCAACCCACTTTGAAAGTGAATAATTTAACCGTTGGTGGTACCATTAACCACTAATAAAAATACATCAATGGGATTTTAGAATAGATGGAAACAATAATGACACTTTATCATGCGTTTGTTAATTTGGATATTGCAACGCTTTCAAATCCTAATGTGCTATGGGCACTATATGGTATGTTGTTTGTTATTATCCTTTTAGAAAATGGCGTCTTACCCGCAGCTTTTTTGCCTGGAGACAGCCTATTATTCTTAACGGGTGTGTTAATTAGTCAAAATGTATTTCATTTTGGTCTAATTAATCTTATTTTAATTGCTGGCGCAGCTTTAGGAACTTGGTTAGGTTATGCACAAGGTTTGTGGCTTGGCAATACTAAGCTTGTACAAGGTTGGATGGCGCATATACCTGAAAAATATCATCATAAATCTGAAGTATTATTCCATAAGTATGGATTACAGGCGCTATTTATTGGACGATTTATTGCTTTTGTACGTACATTATTACCAATGATGGCAGGATTATCAGGATTACATAGTCGAAAATTCCATATCTATAATTTGATCAGTGCAACACTATGGATTTTCTTGATTGTGACCTTAGGTTATTTATTTGGATTATCGCCAATTTTCAAAGAGTACGAAAAGCAAATTATGTCTTTGTTAATGTTAATACCTGTTTTTTTATTGGTATTAGGATTGCTATTTTCAGTTTTTCTTGCGGTCAAACGTTCGATAAGTAATAAAAAACAATCTAAAGCTACATCAAATCACAATAAAAAATAGAAAGTGAAATTAACCGATAAGCCGGGTTCTGTCGTGGACAATCATTCCTCTAGGCTAATGCTCACGCATTAGCTCAAGCAGTCTACCCGGATTCAACGCGGGCCGCGCCAATGAATCCCTATTTGACCTTGCTCCGAGTGGAGTTTACCGTGCCACAACTGTTACCAGTTGCGCGGTGTGCTCTTACCACACCCTTTCACCCTTACCTGATCTTATAAAATAAGCCATCGGCGGTTTACTTTCTGTTGCACTAGTCGTGAATTTTCGCTCTCGCAAAAAAACCCCAGGCGTTACCTGGCACTCTGCCCTATGGAGCCCGGACTTTCCTCCCCTCTGTTTGTCTCCTTTAATAAAAGGACAGCAACAAAGCAGCGATTGTCTGGTTAATTTCTTTGATGAGTATAACCTAATGCACAATTTTGTCTAGAATTTGTGTATCCTGTAGAGAATAGTTGAATGAAGTTTAAACATTTTTTAAGGTAAGAATGTTCAATAAAGACGAGACATTAAGCGATGAGCACACCTTGACGATGTGCTATAACACTGGATAATTTGAATTACCACTTTTTCTGTTTTTGGTGTTCGTCATAATTAAACCAAGTTACCACACCTTTAGAGATAATAATATCGAGTTTTCCTTCAACAATATCGTATTGAGTTTCACCAATTAACATATGGCTGGTTGAACTCTTTTTCGTGTATTGATAAGTCCATTGTGTTTCATTTGAATTAAGTTCCTCTTGGCTTGTTGGTTTGCCAAATAGACTAATGATTTGGTCTTCAGTCGTTGAACCTTCGACTATATTTTTTACTTTTTCTTTAGTTAACGGAGTTCCTTGTTCTACAAAATTCTTTTGTGAACAGCTTGATAATATTACAATTGAAAATAATGCGATAAGGTATTTTGTTACATTTTTCATTATATTGTTGCCTGAGATGGTAATACTTTTATTAATAATCGCTAATAATAGCACATGTTGGGCAACGTTCAAGATGAAGAAATATTTATAATTTCTGGGAAAAATTAACTCATATTTAATCATAGCAAAATTGTTATTAAGCCAGAAACATGGAAACAACGATTTTGTTTCTATATGTTTCCATATTTTCTGTATTTTTGTTCAAATTCATTTCTTGCCTACAGCTTATTGTAAAATTTATTCTTTGCTCTGCCTGATTACACGCTTTATTGGTTGCTTTGTTTTCGAATCGATATAACGGCTAGGCCATATTTGATGGGGTTCTAAATTTAATGCTTTGGCAATAATGATCTCTCCTTTTGTCCATGGTCTAACTAATGCATTGCTGAGTGTTGATGAGCTTAAACCTGATTGACGTGATAGATTTGCAAGCGTTGTACCTTTCTTTTTTAGGGCGGCGATAATATCTGCTGGATGCCAATCATTAGACTTTATTTTCATTTTTTATTTCCTCCTAGTTTATAACCTTATATATCTATGTTATGCTCTAAAGTTACTAAAACAAGTAAGTTTTCAATTGAACTGAAATTGTTAATGATAAAGTATTTCTTATTTATTGTATCAAAGTTTCTTTAATTTCTATAATTTTTTCTTAAATATGTTAAAATGGGATAGTAAAAATGAAAGAGTGGTTCTCATCAAAAGAGCTATCAAGTATTGCAGGGATGCCGTCAACGATACAAGGTGTTAATCGTAAAGCCAGAGCTGAAAATTGGACAGCTCGAAAAAGAGCGGGTGTTCAAGGTAAAGCTTTGGAATATCATATTGGCAGCTTACCACTTAATGTTAAAAAAGCACTATATAGTGAAGAAGAAAGCGCTAACTATATCATTTCGCCGATCGAACCTTTACAACTTTGGATGACTGCATTTAAACAGCTATCTGCTGATGAACAATCTATTGTCTCCTCATGGTTGATGCGAAATGGTATCAAAGATTTTATTACTTTTATTAATAAACAGAAAAAAGATGATTAGTGTTATTGTATAAGCTGCGATATACTTTAACGTCCGTAAAATTTAGTTGCTATGGAATAAACAATGGAAAGTCAGTTTCAATTAACAAATAGTAAAGAGATTATTGCTTATTTAGCTCAACAATTCCCGAATTGTTTTACCCTTGAAGGTGAAGCAAAACCATTAAAAATTGGTATTTTTCAAGATATTCTTTCTCGTCTAGATGGTAGTGAAGCGCTTAGTAAAACTAAACTTCGTGCCGCATTGCGTGCATACACCATGAGTTGGCGCTACTTGTATAGTATAAAAGAAGGGGCTAATCGTGTTGACTTAGATGGCAACCCTCATGAAGTCATCACCCAAGAACAGATGGATCATGCTCAACAACAGTTGAAAGATAGCAAAGAAAAGGCTAAAGCGCGCTTTAAAGAACGCGCAAAAGAAAAACGTAAAACGACTCGTGCTCCTTTTAAAAAATCTAAAACTCCAAAAATTGGTGATTTTGTTAAAGTTATTGTAGGTAATAGACCTATAAAAGTACAAATTATTAATATTGAAAAAGAGCATATTAAAGTAAAGGTTGGTGCAGGTATGGAGTTAACAGTTAAACCTGAACACATTATCAATAAGTAGAGAATTTGAATGAATAAATTACTGAAAGGTATTATTGCACTTAGTCTTGTTTTCGGTATTGTTAGCCAAAACGTTCAGGCAAAACCACAAGCTAAAGAACAAATCCCAGTTTTGAAGCAAGATGAGATTCATCAGGTTGTCGCTAAACGTGTAACCAATTTTTTTACTCAATCACATTACCGCAATTTTGCCTTAGATGGTGTTTTTTCTGCTCAGATTTTTGATCGCTATTTCAAATTATTAGATGGAAATAAATCCATATTTATTCAAAGTGATGTTGATAAATTTCGAAACAGACAAGAGTTTTTAGGTCAGGAATTAATTGATGGTGATCTAAAAACGGCGTATGACATCTATAATCTTTTTTTACTAAAGCGTTATAACCGTTATCAATATGCTCTTGAAGTTTTACAGCGTCCTATGGATTTTTCTGCCAATGATGAAGTTGATTTCAATCGTGAAGAAATTGCATGGCCAACTTCTGAAGCTGAACTCAATACCTATTGGGACAAACGCGTTAAATATGACGAACTCAGTTTATCCTTATCAGGAAAAAATGAAAAGCAGATCCGGGAAGTATTAACTAAACGTTACAATCGTGTTTTGAAAACGATAATGCAATCAAATAATGAAGATGCTTTCCAAGTATTTATGAATGCATTTGCAAGAGAGATCGATCCTCACACTAGCTATTTAGCGCCACGTAAAAAACGCGATTTTGACTCTGAAATGAGTTTATCATTCGAAGGCATTGGAGCTACATTAAGTCAGCAAGATGATTATACAGTGATTATGTCTTTTGTTACCGGTGGTCCTGCTGAAAAAAGTAAGCAACTTTCTGTAGGGGATAAAATTATTGGCGTAGGCCAAAGCAATTCTGCAATTGAAGATGTTATTGGTTGGCGTTTAGATGATATTGTCGATAAAATTCGTGGACCAAAAGGGACTGTCGTTAAGTTAGAAATTTTACCAGCAGGTAACAATAGTAAGGCCAAAGTCATTGAGCTTACTCGAGATAAAATTCATTTTGAAGATCGCGAGGCAAAATTAAAGATTATCGATAATCCGCGCGGTAAAGTAGGTATTATTGAAATACCAAGTTTCTATTTGGGACTTACCGAAAAAGTTCAATCACTTTTATCGAAAGCAAATAAAGAAAATTTACAAGGTTTGGTTATTGATTTACGTGATAATGGTGGTGGTTCATTAGCCGAAGTTATCACTTTAACTGGTTTATTTATTGATAGCGGGCCTGTTGTTCAAGTTCGAGATAATTTGCAAAAAGTCATTACTTATGATGATAAAAATAAAGGTATCGAATATACCGGTCCACTTGTTGTGATGATTAATCGCTATAGTGCATCAGCATCAGAAATATTTTCTGCCGCTATGCAAGATTATGGACGTGCATTAATTGTTGGTGAAACGACTTATGGTAAGGGAACTGTACAAACATCACGTAACATTTCTTATCCAGTTGATGCAAGGTTACATCCAAATTGGCCTGAACTGGGCGGTGCTCAATACACTATTCAGAAGTTCTATCGTATTAATGGCGGTAGTACACAATTGAAAGGTGTTGAACCAGATATTGAAATGAATAGAGTTAAATATGTTGATGAGACAGGTGAACGGTTCTTAGACAATGCGTTACCTTGGGATAAAATACCATCAGCTAATTATTTGACTCTTGCCAATATTAAGCCGTTGTTACCTGATTTAGAAGTTAAACATTTGGCTCGAATTTCAAAAAATCCTGAATTTATCTATATTGATGAAGATATTAAGCGGTTTAATGATAAAAAAGATCGTCAATATATTGTCTCGCTTAATAAGAAAAAACGAGAAGCAGAACAAAAAACTAATGATGATCGTGATTTAACCAGAATGAATGAACGTCTAAAGAAAGCAGGTTTACCATCAATTACTAAATTAGATGATTTACCTAAGGACTATAAACAACCTGATGCTTACTTAGATGAATCAATCGAGATACTTCTTGATTTTGCATCTAAATATCCAAAAATTGAAAGTAGTGGCCCTATTAACAAGATTATTTCGTTTGATTTGCCAATCGAAAAGACTAATTAATTATAAAAAATAATTGGAGATAATAAAATGTGTTCAGATATAAAATATGCTTTGCTCACAACAGTTGGTATACTCGCTGTTTTAGCCACATTTGGTATTATTGTTTGTATGAATTAAAAAAGCTTGATTAATTATCTTGTGATCATTATAGTATGCAGCCTGCTTGAAAAGGCAGGTGCTAATAATTAGGTGAGGTGTCCGAGTGGTTGAAGGAGCACGCCTGGAAAGTGTGTATACGGCAACGTATCAAGGGTTCGAATCCCTTCCTCACCGCCATAAATAGTTAGTCATTAAAGGGTGGAACATTAGGTTCAACATTGTTGTTAGAAGCATACTGTCAAGATTACTCTAGCAAAACCCACTGAAGGCAGTCGCCTAAAATGACAAATAACACCTTCCTCTCCTAAAGCATTTGGAGTCATTATGGAAAACTTACGCACAGTTCAGGACTTTATACGCTGGACAGCATCGCAACTTAATCTATCAGATGTCTTTTTAGGGCATGGTACGGATAATCCTATTGATGAATCTAAACAACTCATTTTAGCAACATTAGGACTATCGTTGTTTATTCCTACGGAATTTTATTCGGCAAATCTGACTAATGATGAAAAAAATCAACTTTTTGATGTTATTCAAAAACGAATTAAAGATCGCGTACCAACTCCTTATTTAACCAATCAAGCTTGGTTTTGTGGCCATTCTTTTTATGTCGATGAACGTGTATTAATTCCTCGTTCTCCTATTGGTGAACTCATCAATAATCATTTTGAACAGATAATATTTACTGAGCCTAAAAATATTTTAGATTTGTGCACAGGCAGTGGGTGTATTGGTATTGCTTGTGCTTATGAGTTTGCTGATGCTCAAGTTGATATCACTGATATTTCATTAGAGGCATTAGATATTGCACAAACAAATATTGAAATGCACGAAATGGATTTTCGAGTTAAGCCTATTTTATCAGATCTATTTAATGATGTGCCTGCAAAACAATATGATCTAATTGTCACAAATCCGCCTTACGTTGATAGTGAAGATATGAGTGATTTGCCCGATGAGTTTTTATATGAACCGAAATTAGCATTACAGGCGGGCTTTGACGGTTTAGATTTGGTAAAAACAATTTTACGAGATGCGATGGATTATTTAACTCCAGAGGGTGTATTAGTCTGTGAAGTTGGCAATAGCTGGATTAGCTTACAGCAACAATATCCAGATGTCCCATTTAATTGGATTGAATTTAAGCATGGTGGTCTGGGCGTATTTTCGATCACCTATGAAGAGCTAGTTCAATATCATGACTGTTTTAAATAAGCTGCTTTCAATAATTGGAATAAATTTATTATGGCTGGAAACTCAATCGGAAAATTATTTAAAGTGACCACATTTGGTGAGTCACACGGCATAGCATTAGGATGTGTTGTCGATGGTGTTCCTCCTGGACTTGCATTAACTGAATCCGATATGCAACATGATCTTGATCGCCGTCGGCCGGGTTCATCTCGCTATACTACTCAGCGGCGAGAAGCCGACCAAGTTAAAATTTTATCTGGCGTATTTGAAGGTGTAACAACAGGTACAAGTATTGGGTTACTTATTGAAAACACTGACCAACGTTCTCAAGATTATAGCAAAATTAAAGATATCTTTAGACCAAGTCATGCCGATTATACTTATCAAAATAAATATGGCATACGCGATTATCGTGGCGGCGGTCGTTCTTCTGCTCGTGAAACTGCCATGCGCGTTGCTGCTGGCGCGATTGCCAAAAAATATCTGCAAGAAAAGCTTGGCATAACCATTCGTGGTTATTTGGCACAGATGGGCGATGTAAAATGTGAATTAAAAGACTGGCAACAAGTTGAACAAAATCCATTTTTTTGTGCTGATGAAAGTAAATTAGAGGCGCTTGATCAGTTACTCAGAACATTGAAAAAAGAAGGGGACTCAATTGGGGCTAAAGTTTGCATTGTTGCCGAAAATGTTCCAGTAGGACTTGGTGAACCTGTATTTGACAAATTAGATGCTGAACTTGCACATGCGTTAATGAGTATTAATGCGGTGAAAGGTGTTGAAATTGGTGATGGTTATGCAGTTGTTAATAAACGAGGCAGTGAAAATCGAGATGAAATAACTAAGCAAGGTTTTTTATCTAACCATGCTGGTGGTATTTTAGGAGGGATTAGCTCAGGACAAACGATATTAGCCAGTATCGCCTTAAAGCCAACCCCCAGTATTGAAATTGCAGGGCAATCAATCAATATTCATGGCGAAACCGTTGCAGTATCAACTCATGGTCGACATGATCCGTGTGTAGGAATTCGTGCAGTACCTATAGCCGAGGCGATGGTTGCTATTGTGCTAATGGATCATTATCTTCGCTATCGCGCTCAATGTAATGATGTCAATTCGCTATGAGTTATGAGTTACTTATCTTACTGTTTATTATTGCTACTTTAGCAGGTTTTATTGATTCAATTGCCGGTGGCGGAGGTCTATTAACTGTGCCGACTTTACTTGCAGTTGGACTGCCGCCAGCCAGTGCCTTGGCAACCAATAAATTACAAAGCTGTGGTGGTTCATTTTCAGCTAGTTTATATTTTATTCGTCAGCATATGGTGGATTTAAAACAGCAAAAATGGGCAATCATGTTTGCTTTTATTGGATCGGCAGTTGGAACATTGTCGGTTATGCATGTCCAAGCTGATTTTTTAAAGCTATTACTACCTATTTTAACCATTGGCGTGGGACTTTATTTTTTGCTTTCTCCAACCATTGGTGAAAACGATCGTAAAAGTCGCTTTTCAGTTATCCAATTTGCACTAATACCAGCTTTGGCAATTGGTTTTTATGATGGATTTTTTGGGCCTGGCGCGGGTTCATTTTATGCGTTAGCCTATATCACACTGGCTGGCTTTAATTTAACTAAAGCCACAGCACATACTAAAGTGTTAAACTTCACTTCAAATTTAGCCGGTTTACTGTTTTTTATTATTGGTGGCGAAGTGATATGGTCAATTGGACTTGTCATGTTAGTTGGTCAATTTATAGGTGCAAGACTTGGCGCTAAGATGGTCATTGCTAAAGGTCGCAAATTAATCAGACCAATGTTAATTACTGTTTCAACGCTTATGAGTATAAAATTAATTTACGAAAACTTCTTTTAATTGCTCACCATTTTAATCATTAATATTTGTTTTTCATCACTATTTTATAGCGCAACAAAATCGTTGTTAAAAACTTTCAGGAAAGTATGTGTTTGAGTATAAAAACGATAACAATTATTTACTTCACTTAAATATGATTTAGTATATATTTGTGTTAAGCAAGATAGTTTGTGTTAAGACATTAACTGATATTATGAAACTCCAACAACTACGCTATATTTTAGAAATTGCACGTTCAGGCTCAATTAATGAGGCTGCTAAAAATTTGTATATTACACAACCGAGTTTATCAACGGCGGTAAAGGATTTAGAAGCTGAATTTGGTATTGAAATTTTTGTACGTACCTCCAAAGGCGTTTCACTTTCGAGCGATGGTGTTGAGTTTTTAGGTTATGCTAAACAAGTTTTAGATCAGGCTGAGTTATTGCAACAACACTATTCAAAAAAAGCACCGTCTAAGCAGCTATGTAGTATATCTACCCAACATTATGCTTTTGCGGTTAATGCTTTTGTTAATTTAATAAAAAAAAATCATACAGATGAATACGAGTTTACACTCAGAGAAACAAGAACATACGATATTATTACCGATGTTGCTAATTTACGCAGTGAAGTTGGCATCTTATATTTGACTGATTTTAACCAAAAGGTAATTTTGCGACTACTGAAAGAACATCGATTGACCTTTAATCCACTTTTTGAAGCGCATCCTCATGTATTTATTAGTACTCATCATCCATTAGCGGAAATGAAGTCATTAACGTTAGATGATTTAGAGGATTATCCTTATCTCTCTTTTGAGCAGGGTGAATATAACTCATTTTATTTTTCCGAAGAGATTTTAAGTACGGTTTATCATAAAAAAAGTATTCATGTCAGTGATAGGGCAACTTTGTTTAATCTATTGCATGGACTTAGCGGTTATACCATAAGTACAGGGGTTTTAAGTACCGATTTAAATGGCTCTGATATTTTATCAATACCGTTAGATGTAGATGAAAAAATCCTAATTGGTTGGATCACATCGCAAAAAGCTCAACTAAGTCTATCAGCCCAAAATTATATTGAGGCGTTAAAAAAACTTATTCAAGAAGAGTACGGTTTTGCACTCAAGTAAATCCTGTGGTTAACTAAGTAAATCAAATTGCTATTTTAATAAATTTCAGTATAATTACGCAGTTCATATAGAACTATATGAAAATAGCGAGGAGTGTCTGAATTAGAGATCGGTCACTCCACATTTTATTTTGATTTTAAGAGGTTTGTTATGTCTCTAACTGTAGAAACTAAAGCGAAAATTGTTGCTGAATATGGTCGTGATGCTAAAGATACTGGTTCAACTGAAGTTCAAGTTGCTCTTTTAACTGCACGTATTAATGATTTACAAGGTCATTTTTCTGAGCACAAAAAAGATCACCATAGCCGTCGCGGTCTATTACGTATGGTGTCTAGCCGTCGTAAATTATTAGACTATTTACGTCGTAAAGATATTGAACGTTATAGCCAATTAATTAAAAAGTTAGGTTTACGTCGCTAATTCATCATCTACTTGAAAAGAGGCTTAGGCCTCTTTTTCGTTGTGAAAAATTGACACTCTGATATAATACAGAGCTCGAAAAAATTAATATTTTATGTAAGTCAACAAAGTAAAGATTGTATCTCATGTTTCGCGCGACTAATGAGAGCTCTATAATTTATAGATTTGTCATTAGTCGTGACAGTGAAATAATCTTTTTGTTGAATTTATCCCCACATTGTTGAAGAGAGTATCAATAAGTGCAGCATAATGCTGCTTCCTGTCGAAATATCAAACTTCAACATAATAAATAACAAGAGGACATTATTTTGTTTAATCCGATTCATCAAAAATTTCAATATGGTCGTCATACTGTTACTTTAGAAACAGGTATTATGGCTCGTCAAGCAACGGCAGCTGTTATGGTTAATATGGATGACACCGCTGTATTTGTTACCGTTGTTGCCAATAAAAAAGTGAAAGAAGGTCAAGACTTCTTCCCACTAACAGTTAATTACCAAGAACGTACCTATGCTGCTGGGCGTATTCCTGGTGGTTTTTTTAAACGAGAAGGTCGCCCAAGTGAAGGTGAAACCTTAATTGCACGTTTGATTGACCGTCCACTTCGCCCATTGTTCCCAGAAGGATTTGTTAATGAAATCCAAATTATTGCAACCGTTGTTTCAGTTAATCCTGATGTGAGCCCAGACTTAGTTGCTATGATCGGTGCTTCTGCTGCGCTTTGCTTATCAGGTGTGCCATTCCATGGGCCTATCGGTGCTGCGCGTGTCGGCTTTATCAATGATGAATTTGTCTTAAATCCATCTGTGAAAGAGCTTGCAACAAGTCGTTTAGATTTAGTGGTTGCAGGAACTAAAAGTGCAGTATTAATGGTTGAATCTGAAGCTGATTTACTGACTGAAGATCAAATGTTAGCCGCAGTAGTATTTGGTCATGAACAACAACAAGTTGTTATTGATAATATCAATGAATTTGTAGGAAAAGCCAATTGTGAAAAATGGGATTGGGTAGCGCCAGCTAAAAACGAAGTGCTATACAATGCCATTGTTGAACTCGCAAAAGAGCGCCTAGGTGAAGCTTATCGTATAACCGAAAAACAAGCGCGCTATGCTCAAATTGATTTAATCAAAGAAGAAGTATTAGCCGCACTAAAAGAACAAAATGAAGAATTAGATGAAAACGAAGTTATCAATATCATCGTCGATTTAGAGAGCCAAATTGTTCGTAAGCGTGTTATTGCCGGCGAACCTCGTATTGATGGTCGCGAAAAAGATATGATTCGTGCGCTTGATATCCGTACAGGTGTTTTACCAAGAACGCATGGTAGTGCTTTGTTTACACGTGGTGAAACCCAAGCATTAGTTACTGCAACTTTAGGGACAGAGCGTGATGCTCAGATTATTGATGAATTAACGGGTGAATATACTGAACGTTTCTTACTTCATTACAACTTTCCACCCTATTCTGTTGGTGAAACAGGCATGGTTGGATCACCAAAACGCCGTGAAATTGGTCATGGTCGTTTAGCTAAACGTGGTGTTGCAGCTGTAATGCCAAGTCGTGAAGAATTTCCATACACTGTCCGCGTTGTGTCAGAAATTACCGAATCAAATGGTTCATCTTCAATGGCTTCTGTTTGTGGGGCTTCACTTGCACTAATGGATGCTGGCGTGCCAATTAAGTCATCGGTTGCTGGTATTGCAATGGGGCTGGTAAAAGAAGGCGAGCAGTTTGTGGTATTGTCAGATATTCTTGGTGATGAAGACCATCTTGGTGATATGGACTTTAAAGTAGCAGGTACGCGTGAAGGCGTTAGTGCATTACAAATGGATATCAAAATTGAAGGTATCACTAAAGAAATTATGCAAGTGGCACTTAATCAAGCGAAAGGTGCACGTTTACACATTTTAAGTGTAATGGAACAAGCAATTAATAAACCTCGTCAAGAAATATCAGAATTTGCACCACGTATTTATACGATGAATGTAAATCCTGATAAAATCCGCGATATTATCGGTAAAGGTGGCGCAACTATTCGAGCCTTAACCGAAGAAACAGGAACAACTATTGAAATCACTGACGATGGTACAGTTAAGATTGCCGCTTCAGATGGTAATAAAGCGAAAGATGCCATGGCGCGTATTACTAATTTAGTTGCTGATGTCGAAATTGGTAAAATTTATGCAGGAAAAGTAACTCGAATTGTTGATTTTGGTGCTTTTGTCTCTGTTATTGGCGGAAAAGAGGGACTTGTCCATGTTTCTCAAATTGCTGATCATCGAGTCGAAAAAGTGGCTGATTATTTAAAAGTAGGTCAAGAAGTGAATGTGAAAGTACTCGAAATTGATCGCCAAGGCAGAATCCGTTTAAGCATGAAAGATGCTGTTGAGTCGACAGTAGACGTTGCTCCGACTGCAGAATAAAACTGTGATTCACGTCACTAGGCTAGGGGGGGAGAAGTGAAATTATTCAACCTGAGGACTGTATACTGCTTTTTGTTAGTTGTTATTCTTTTGTCGGGTTGTTCTCATTCTCAGCCTTTGCTGGCTGTGCCTGAGCAAGTTTCATATGATGATGAATTAAAAATTGCTCAGATCAGCCAACAGTTATCACGAAAAGATCTTGATACTGTAACGCGAATGCAACTTATCTTTGAGCGTGGTATTGTTTACGATTCATTAGGTTTTAAAGCCTTTGCACAAAGCGATTTTTCGTATTTGTTAAATTTTAATCCAGAAATCCCTGATGTTCATAATTTTTTAGGGACTTATGCGCTTAGAGAAGGTAATTTTGATGAAGCTTTAACATCGTTTAATACAACCTTAGAGCTTGATCCTACTTATGCTTATGCTTATTTAAATCGGGCAATTGCGTTATATCGTACAGGGCATTATCAAGCAGCCGAGCAAGATGCATTGCAGTTTTATCAATATGATGTGAATGAACCTATTAGGATTTTATGGCTTTATCTGATTGAGAAGGAGATCAACAATAAAGTTGCCCAAAATGAGCTACAAAAACGTTATGATCTGATTAATGATAAAACGATTTATAGTAGCAATATTGTTGCATTTTATTTAGACAAAATAAGTGAGTCTAAATTAATGCAAAACCTTCAACAAGGTGCTGAAAATAATCGGCAGTTAGCCGAGCGCCTTTGTGAAGTCTATTTTTACTTAGGTAAGTATTATCAAAGTAAAGGTGACAACGAGCGTGCCAAAATGTTATTTAAATATGCTTTAGCCAATAATATTTATAACTATGTTGAACATCAACAGGCACTCTATGAAATGAAGTTACTTGAAGAAAAGTAACAAGGGTCATGCCAGTTTTAAAAGTGAAAATATTGTTATAGCGTAGTTCTGATTTGCCAAATAACATATTCTCAACATTTGTAATGCAGTTAACTTTATCTTAGATTATATAAGCATTAATTAGCTTTAAATTTAAGTTGTTTCTATATCGAATAGTTGTTGAGTCAATATCGGCAGTTAGTTATTGGGGTGAGTTGTAAATTTTCAATTTAGTGAGCTGGCATAAATTTATATCTGCTTTCTTTATTTGGTTTAGCAAAAATAAGAGGAATCTTAATTGATATTGGTTAATCATTATCAATCTTTTTGCTAACTAAATAAGCAAGCTTATATATTCAAAGTTTATAAGCGAGTTTACATGACAAAAGACGTTTCTTTTATTGACCTTGGTTTATCCGAGGATATCCTTAATGCATTAAATGATCTTGGTTTTAACAAACCATCACCTATTCAATCTGAATGTATACCTCTATTATTAGCAGGTAACGATGTATTGGGAATGGCGCAAACGGGTAGTGGTAAAACTGCCGCATTTTCAATTCCTTTCTTGATGAATATCGATGCAAGCTTAAAAGCACCACAACTTTTAGTGCTAGCTCCAACACGCGAACTGGCTATGCAAGTTGCAGATGCTTGTTCTGAATATTCAAAATATATGAAAGGAGTAAAAGTACTAGCTTTATATGGCGGGCAGCGTTATGACGTGCAATTACGTGCGTTAAAACAAGGGCCACAAATAGTGGTTGGTACACCAGGGCGTTTGCTTGATCACTTAAATCGTAAAACACTAGATCTTTCCAATTTGAAAGGTTTAGTACTTGATGAAGCTGACGAAATGTTAAGAATGGGCTTTATTGATGATGTTGAAAGCATCATGGCAACGATACCCGAAAATCATCAAACAGCATTATTTTCAGCAACGATGCCCGCGCCAATTCGCCGTATTACTAAACGATTTATGCATAATCCTAAAGAAGTTCAAATTAAAGGTACTAAACAAACGGCACCTGATATTGACCAAAGCTATTGGCTTGTTCGAGGTATGCGTAAAAATGAAGCGATTGTTCGCTTTTTAGAAGCTGAAGATTTTGACGCAGCGATTATTTTTGTTCGAACAAAATCGGCTACTTTAGATGTGGCAGAAGTGCTTGAAAAACACGGTTATAGTTGTGCCGCTTTAAATGGTGATATGACACAACAATTGCGTGAACAAACATTAGATCGTTTACGTAATGGTCGATTAGATATTTTAATTGCAACTGATGTTGCAGCTCGTGGTTTGGATGTTGAGCGTATTAGTTTGGTTATCAATTATGATATTACCTTAGATTCTGAATCTTATGTGCATCGTATCGGACGAACAGGTCGAGCAGGTCGAGCAGGTCGCGCTATTTTATTTGTTGATAGCCGTGAACGTCGCTTGCTTAAAAATATCGAACAAACGATCAAAAAACCGATTCCTGAAGTTGGCTTACCATCTAAAGAGCTGCTCGAAAAACGTCGTTTAACTAAATTTACGGAGCAAGTCCAAAAACAGTTAGAGAGTAGTGATTTAGATCAATACCAAAATTTATTAGCGCAAATACAAGCCGAAAGTGGTGCTGATCTTGAAACAATTGCAACTGCATTGCTCAAATTAGCACAAGGTGAACGTCCATTGATTCTTCCACCTGATCCGGTATTTAAGCCATCACGCGATAGTCGTGATCGAGATAATCGTGGTGGTGAGCGCCGTCTACGAGGAGATAACCGCGAAGCACCAAAGCGTCGTGAACGCCGAGATGTGGGTGACATGGATATGTACCGTATCGAACTAGGTAAAGAAAACGGTGTTGAAGTGCGTCATATTGTTGGAGCAATTGCTAATGAAGCCGATATTAGTAGCCGTTATATTGGTAATATCAAGCTTTATGATACTTATTCAACCGTTGAGTTACCAAAAGGCATGCCGAAAGACATATTAAAACACTTTGAAAAGGTAAGAGTGCTTAATCAACCAATGAAGATGAGCCTAGTTAATGGCACAATGTCCGAACCTAAGCGAGGTCGTAAAGGTAATAAATCTGATACATCTGATAAAGGATTTGCTAAAAAACGAGGTCGTCCTTCCGCTCCTAAATTTTAATGATATGACCTCTGCCGTCTGGCAGAGGTTTGTTCATTAGTAGTTTGTTGTTATATCCTGCTAACATTTATTCAGAAAACTAATTATATGGCTGGTAGGAATACTTCGGGTTGTTTACACTTCATGATGAAAATAATCATCTAAAAAGCTCATAAAACGTTTTACCTGTAATCGCTTAAACTTTTAGTTTTCTATCTTTTGAATGACTCATTATTTGCGGATTATGGCACATCGCCATTAAAGTACGTATTACGCTTTTGACTTACCCATTTATTTTAGGGCTGGTTGGTTTTGTGTATTTCTAATGGATACGATGGCGAGCGCACGTTTTAACCAATGAACGATGGCAAAGTCTCAATTTATCCCGAAACGGTATAGAATCCTGAATATTTTTTACAAAAAATATAACCTAAAAGGTGAATAGTTGGGTAAATATCCGATAGTGAGCACGCAACTCATCTAGAAAATGATGCTATCTGTTCTTGTGTTTTATATTCAATAGCAGTCATGTTATTGAATGTTTAATGAGATCTTTCAGTGCGATAAATAGTTGGACGATTAGCCATAAATATAAAGTAGTTAGCCAAATCAGAGACGTGATTTTTTATAGTATAAACACCGTATCGCTTGTTTGGGGGAGACGGCGTTATACAGTCGATTTTCAAATTACGGTAAACAACGCGAATAATTCCGATATATGACTTAAAAACTCAATCAAAATTTGTTAAAGCGGTTAGTTATCGAGTTATTATAAATAACAAAACTAAAACAAAACAGAGTTAGCACTTTGCCCTAAGTGATGATAGAGAGTATACTACTAGCAATATTAATGGCTAAACAGAGGTGTAGCATGACAGATTCTTTAAACAAATGTAAAGCAAACGAAACAGCAGCATGCTGTTGTGTGGATGTTGGTACAATAATTGACAACGAAGATTGTAGCGCTGAATATGAGCGTGTTTTTGCGACAGAATCTGAAGCTCAACAAAAGTTGGCATCATTAACACAAGCCGCCAAAGATGTTGAAACCGAGCCTTGCAAAATTGAAAGTAATATTGAAAAAATTAATGATGGTTTTAAATTATCAGTAAAATTCACTTTTTGCTGTGGTGCAGAATCCATGATTTTTCAATTAAAATTACGTTAATTAAATATTGATGAAAGTTTGTATTATGAGACATGGTGAAGCAGGATTTTCTGCTTCATCCGATTCAAGTCGAACATTAACAGATTATGGTATTATTCAGTCAAATCAAGCTGGAATATGGCTTAAACAGCAGGATTATCAATTTGATTTTGGCTTAGTGAGTCCTTATCTCCGAGCACAACAAACATTGACTGAATTATCATCGCATGTTCATGTTGAAAAAGTTGAAACTAATCAATTTTTAGTGCCCGGTGGTAGCCCATCTCATATTGTTGACGTATTAACATTATTGTTAGCTGATGGGGTTGATAATGTGATCGTGGTGTCGCATTTGCCATTGGTGGGATATTTAGTTAATGAACTGTGCCCGCAAGTTTCTCCGCCTATGTTTCCTACTGCTGCCATTGCTTGTATTAATTTATTGCCAGACTCTGCAGGAAAGCTTGAATGGTTTCATCAAGTGGAGTAAAAAAACTCAATCTTTTTGATTTACCTTTAACTGGTCGAACCTTAATTGAAGCATCGGCTGGAACAGGTAAAACTTATTCACTTGCCTTTATTTACTTAAGATTGTTACTTGGTATCGGTCAAAATAGTTATCCAAGACCTTTAGAAGTTAACGAAATTCTGGTTGTTACTTTTACTAAAGCTGCAACTCAAGAACTACGTTCCCGAATAAGAAAAAATATTCAAGAATTGCGAATTGGACTGCTACAAGGGCAGCATCAAGATCCGATTTATCAACAACTGATTGAGTTAATTGATGATCAAAAATTAGCAATACAACGGCTAACAGATGCTCAACAATCAATGGATGATGCGGCAATTTATACTATTCATAGTTTTTGTCAGCGTATCTTAACTAGCCATGCGTTTGAGTCTGGCGTTTTATTTGAACAAAAGCTAATTTCTGATGAATCTCAACTGAAATTAAGGGTAACACAAGAGTTTTGGCGTCACTACTTTACGCCACTTGATAAACAGCTTGCTTATTTAGTACTTGCAACATGGCAAGATCCAACCGCTTTATTAAAAGATATCAATCCTTATTTAAGTTTGGAACTTAACAATACTAACAAGGTAAATCCAGATATTGGTACAACAATTAAGGCATTTTACCAACAAAATTTTGAAAGAATTGAAAGTGTCAAACAGTCTTGGTTAGCCTTGTCTGATGAATTAGTCAATATCATTACGCAATCAGGTGTTAGCAAACAATCTTATAGTAGCCGACATTTACCCAATTGGGTAATTAAAGTATCAGCATGGGCTAATAGCGCAACTCACACGTTTGAATTACCAGATGAACTTAAAAAATTTAAGCAATCGGTATTAATCGAAAAGACAAAAGAAGGAAAGAGCGCACCTTGTCATTTTGTCTTTGAACAAATTGATGATCTATATTCACAACCGCTTGACTTACGTAGCCAAATCTTAATGGATATTGTCAGTGTGATTCAACAAGGGCTCTATAGCGAAAAAAGCAAAAATGGCGAAATGAGCTTTGATGATCTTATAGGGCAACTTAATCGCGCATTACAAGCAAAAACAGGTGAAAGATTAGCGCAAAGTATTGCGTCAAAATACTGCGTTGCTTTGATTGATGAATTCCAAGATACCGATCCCACGCAGTATCAAATTTTTAACCGTATTTATGATAACCAACGGCTAGATCGAGGTTTACTATTTATTGGCGACCCAAAGCAAGCGATTTACAGCTTTCGAGGGGCTGATATATTCACTTATCTAAAGGCTAAACAATCGACTGGAGAAAATTATTTTACCATGGATGTCAACCATCGTTCATCAGCTGCGATGGTTAAAGCGGTTAATCAATTGTTTGCTAATTGCAATAATCCATTTATATTTGAAGATATTCCTTTTTTACCCATGGAGGCAGCAAAACGCAATCAGCAAAAGTTTTTGCAAGTTAACAACCAAGAGTTTGCAGCATTAACTGCTTATTTACTGCCTGATGATATCGCTAACAATACAGATTATCAAGAACATATAGCAAGCTGTTGTGCTAATCAAATTGTGACTTTATTGTCTAATTCGACAATGTTAATTGATAATGAACAACAGCAACGACCTGTAACTACAGCTGATATTGCGATCTTAGTGCGCACTGGGCGTGAAGCCGAAATTATTCAACAAAAATTAGCTAATTGTGGCGTTAAAAGTGTCTATTTATCAAACCATAGTAGTGTCTTTTCTTCAATAGAGGCAAAAGATGTATTGAGCCTATTGCAAGCTGTCTTAATGCCTGAAAACGAAACAATGCTCAAGCTTGCATTAATGACCTCGCTATTAGGGCAAACCATGACTGAACTTGAACAAATCACTGATGATCAAGATAAATGGGAAAGTTTAGTGGAAGAGTTCAAACAATACCAAGCAATTTGGCAATACTATGGTGTGTTAGTTATGTTACGCCGAATGATGAAAAAACGTCATTTAGCTGAAAATATTTTAGCTCGCCAAGATGGTGAACGAATATTAACTAACTTAATGCATTTAGGTGAATTACTCCAAGAAGCGTCAAATGAATTAGATAGTCCACATGCGTTAATTCGCTGGTTGACAAAACAAATCGTTAGTCCCGACCCTAATTTAGAAAATCATCAGCAACGCCTTGAAAGTGATGAAAATCTGGTGAAGATTATTACCATTCATAAATCAAAAGGGTTGGAATTTCCGATTGTTTGGTTACCATTTATTTCGATGTGTCGTGCGTCGGACAGTCAATTTTATCATGATAAAGACAATGACTATCAGCTAACTTATGCATGGTTACTGACTGATGAGATCAAGCAACAGATAGAAAACGAACGTCTTGCCGAAGATTTACGATTATTGTATGTAGCCATGACCCGTTCGGTTTATCATTGTAGTATTGGGCTTGCCTCGTTGAAGAAAAACCAATCAGCGATTAATCATTTATTAAAAAGTGAATTACGATCAATTGCAAGTATAGCTAATCTGGTTGATGTTCAACTACCAATTGATAGCCAGCAGTATATTCCCCAAATTTTGCCAAACCAATCCTTATCGGCTAATGCGTTTTCACGTAACCTCTCGAGTGATTGGCGGGTCACAAGCTATACTGAGTTACAAAAACACAATCATACAGTATCGACTTACAATCCCGATATTATTAATGATTGGGATGAACTCCAACTTGAATCTGCTAGTGCTCCGTCAACTGATATACAATATGATATCCACCACTTTCCGAAAGGGGCATATGTGGGTACATTAATGCACAGCATTATGGAAGAGATCACACCAGATAATCTTGATGAATTATGTAATCAAATGGTAAAAAAACTCAATTTAGAGCCAGCATGGAGTGGTGTAGCAACAAATTGGATGCAACAAGTATTGACAACACAACTGCATGAGCCAAATTTAATATTATCGCAAGTATTAATGGGGCAACATATTAATGAATTACAATTTTATCTTCCTATACGTAAAACAGTAACTAGCCAGCAATTAGATAGCTTATGTAAAAAATATGATAGCTTATCAAGAATATGTCCTGAGTTGGATTTTGATTCGGTACAAGGCATGCTAAGGGGATTTATTGACTTAGTCTTTAAATTTGAAGGTAAATATTATGTGGTCGATTATAAATCTAATTGGTTAGGGGAATGCGCTGATTCTTATAATCAAGAAGCATTAGAAAAAGTGATGTGTGAACATCGCTACGACCTACAATATCAACTTTACTGTTTAGCCTTGCATCGCTTTTTAAAAGGTCGCTTAGCAAATTACCAATATCAAACCCATTTTGGGGGTGTTTACTATCTGTTTTTGCGTGGTATGCCAGAACATGGCATCTTTTACCATCTACCTGAGCAGGCGTTTATCGAAGAGCTTGATAAGCTATTTGAGGGTGATGTGTTAACTAATTAAAAATAAGGCACTAATTATTTGTGCCTTATTTTTTTAGAATTAAGTATTTTTAATTAACACTTAAAAATCAGTTGATAGTTATAATGCTTATCTGTCAGCAAAAATTCACGATGTACATTTGGTGTCCAAGAATCATCACCACCAATCCCCATATGATAAGCATCAATGCTGACATAGGCACATGACTTGGGTTCTAATAAATGACGGTGTGTTTTTGCCATTAGTTGCTCAGTGCCATATTGATTAATGTTGAATTTAAATTGCTGCCCAGTTATTGTCATCTCATTAAGTTGCAATTTTTTTACATCACAGCGTAAACCATTTTCACACGGGTAAATATAAGGTGTGTAAAGTTCGGCAAAAGGTAATGACCAATCACCAAAAATAGCCGAGGCTTTTCGATCAGGATAATTTTCATGAGGGCCTAAACCAAGCCATTTTACTTTTTTAGGGATCTGTTTTATTTGATAACTTAAACCAATTCGCGCGGGTGCTGGCATATCATTGGCAATATCAACTTGCACAGATAAAGTCAACTTGCCTTCTTGATCAAACAGGTGTTGCCATCTACTTTGAATGACTTTTTTATTGTTAACGAAATATCCATGTAGTGCTTCAATCACAATTTTATCGGGTGATTGTGAGATATTTATGCCCAAACATTGATGAGTAAGGTTGTAATAACCAGCTGCCTTCCACTGTTCAATCCAAGCAAATGGATTATTATTACTATCAAAATCACCACTAATACCAATGTCATTATCAACAGGTGCACGAATAAACTGATCAGCAAAAGCCGAGGATAATAATGGTTTGTTTCCTTTTGTCCATTGGCAAAGCTGCCCTGTTATTTTATTAAATTGCCAACATTGGTTTTTATAATGAACAAGGTAATCATCTTGGGTTTCAGTCAATGTGAGCTTACTTTTTGTTTGGCAAAAAGCTAAGGGTGCAATATATGAATTAACTAGTCGCCACTGTTCCCATGCAACTATATGGCCAGCTGGTGACCATGGTGTCGCTTTATTTTGAATAACTCTTACTGATAAATGTAAGTCCTCACAGTGTAAATTGCTTGGTATATCGTTAAGTAGGGTAACTTGTAATGCACTATCGGGCTGAATATCAAGTTTAATTTTTCCGCTTTGATGTTTTTTCCCATTAATTAACAGTTCCCAATATAAACTTTCATTATTAGTATGGCGAAATAGATATTCGTTTGTAATATCAATAATCAACGGTTTTTGACTAATTAGCTTAAATTGGAATGGTTGCTGTACTTTTTTTGCTTCAATTAAACTAGGGTGAGAAGTCCTATCAGGAAACACTAATCCATCCAAGCAAAATTGCCTATCATGATAAGCTTCACCAAAATCACCACCATAAGCCCAATAACTTTCACCTGATTTTTTTTGACAACGTATACCATGATCAGCCCATTCCCAAATAAATCCACCTTGCAATCTAGGGTATTGTCTAAATGCTTGCCAGTATTTGTAAAAAGCACCTAGGCTGTTACCCATTGCATGGGCATATTCACATAAAATAAGTGGACGATTTTCATCAGGCATTGAGATCCATTTTTTTATTGCCCATTTTGGCACATTAGGGTGGGGCTGATCTTGTTCAACACGCGCATACATTGGGCAAATTATATCAGTGGCGGTAGTATTGGCACCACCACCTTCATATTGTACTGGGCGGGTTGGATCATTACTTTTGATCCAAGCATATAGGGCGTCGTGGTTTGATCCATGTCCTGATTCATTTCCGAGAGACCAGATGATAATGGATGGATGATTACGATCGCGCTGAACCATCCGTGTTACTCGCTCACTATAAGCAGCAAACCAGCTAGGATCATCAGATAGGCGAGACATAGGAAACATACCATGCGATTCAATATTTGCTTCATCAACTAAATACAAACCATATTGATCACAAAGATCATACCAACGTGGATCATTAGGATAATGGCTACAACGCACCGCATTAAAATTATGTTGTTTGATAAGCTTAATATCGTGTAGCATTGCTTCTTCGGTCAATGCATATCCTAAATCAGGGTAAAACTCATGACGATTTGTCCCTTTAATCAGTAGTGGATTACCGTTGAGACATAGTTGTCCATGTTTGATTTCAACGGTTCTAAATCCGATGTTATAAGCTTCTGATTCAATCAATCCTGTTTTTGTGTGATATAAACTCACAACAACACGATAAAGGTTTGGGGTTTCAGCGCTCCATAATTGTGGTTTGGTAATCGGTATCTGACAATGTAAGCGGTCAGTATATCCTCCCTTTTCATCAACAAAAGGTAGGCCTATCGATTGCATATGATTAACAATTAATTTATCTTGCTGCCATAATTCAATACCGACACTTAATAAATCCATATTTCCCGCATGTTGGACATCAACCTGTAGTGATAAAGTGGCATTTTGATAACAAGCGTCAAGTAAGGTGTCAATGTGAATATCACGTAAATGTGATTTAGGTTTATTTAGTAAACAGACGCCACGAAAAATACCACTTAATCGCCACATGTCTTGATCTTCAAGGTAACTTCCCTCACACCATTTTAAAACTAATACTGCTATGCGATTTTCACCGACTTTTAGAAAAGGTGTTAAATCAAATTCTGCTGCAATTCGGCTATCTTGTGAATAGCCAACCCATTTGCCATTACACCAAAGATGAAATGCAGAACTGACTCCATCAAATATAATTCTTGTATTACCTTTAGCAAGCCATTCTTTGGTGATGTTGATATATCGAGAATAACAGCCAGTTGGGTTTTCTTCTGGTATAAATGGCGGATTATAAGGAAATGGATAGCGAATATTAGTATAAACTGGAGCATCATAACCTTGTAGTTGCCAATTAGAAGGGACAGCAATGGTTGTGTTATCAACCTCTTTGTGTAACCAAGATTCAGGTACTTGTTTTGGGTTACAGTAATAGCTAAAAAACCAATCGCCATTTAGCGATAATATCGAATTGGAATTACTGTTATTTTTAGCTTGTTGCTTATCTCGCCAGCTATGAAATTTTGGATGAGTATCAAGTCGATTAATACTTAAAACAGATAAGTTATTCCAATCGTGCCGATTTATTATTTCATTGAAGGAAGGATACATATAGTTCACCCACTAATTTGGTTTGTTTATATAATGCTGATAACTGATCATTACTCGTATTATCATTGCGCTTTTATAAATTATAAATTACAGGTGATTAAAAACAGTGATGAAGTTAACATTTATGTAATCGTATACATTTTTATATAATATATGTTTTATTGTTTTGCAATTTTTTTAAGAATGACCGATTACACTTGTTTGTGTTGTTATATAAAGTGATAATTTTTAATGTGATATCAATCACAATATTAGTATTTAGTTTTTGAATAGTCGTTTTTATTGGTTATATTGAAACCACCTATTAAAAGGTATTGGATTGTTACCGACTTATAGCGGGCAAAACCTAAAGAATAGTTATAACTATTCTTTAGGTTTTTTTTTGTCTCAAATTTAAAAAATATTTATCTATTTTTTAAATAATGAATAGGGGGAAAAATGAAAATTTCAAAAAAAATAGTATGTAAAATCAAGCCAAAACGAATTGTTTTAATAACGATGCTGGGCTTGTGTTATTTACCAAATGCTATGGCTGCAACTCAAGATGAGTTAGAAGCAAGAATTGCGTTATTAGAGCAAAAATTATTAGCACTTAGTCAAGAGTCTAATGATTTGAAAAAGCAAGTAATAGAGTCTAATAAACAGCTTGCTCAATTAAATAATCATCTTCAAAAACAACAAATGGTTATCAATAATCAGAAAAAATCGCTTAAAAATAGTCAAAAAGCAATAATTATAAAACAACAGGCGCCTGTTAGTCCTGTACAAGTAAGTAATAATCAAATTGTACTTGTTAACACACCAAAAGCTGAAACCATACAAAGTGAAAATTATCCAGAAAAAACCTCATTTACTTTAGCTGAATTTAAAGATTATATTAAAGATGAAATAGGATTTTCTTATAATGGCTACTTTCGTGGTGGTTGGTCAACCTCAAGTAATGGTAAACCTAAAAATTATGCAGAAGGTGCATTAGGTCGATTTGGTAATGAATATGGTGGTTGGTATGATCTTATCTTTAAGCAAAAAGTCTATGATCAAGATGGCAGACGCGTTGATGCAATTGTTATGATTGATGGAAACGTTGCAACAAATAAAGCTGCGGGTTTATTTAATACTCAAGATGATAATCTGATGCAATTTTCAGATATCTATTTAGAAACAAAAGGATTTGTGCCACGTTTTCCTGATGCGAAATTATGGGTTGGTAAACACTCTTTACCTTATAATGAAATACAAATGCTTGATTGGAAAACGCAAAAAACGCCAGCAGGCGGGGGGATAGGTATTGAAAATCTTAAATTTGGAATGGGTACACTTGATTTAGCTTTAGTTAGAGCAGATGTAAATGTAAAAAATAAAAAAGAAGCCGCTAAAGATGATGGTAATGGAAATAAAATTACCCAGTATAAAAAAGAAGAAGTTGATTTAAACGAACTAGAAATCCGCTATCGTGATATTCCATTATGGAAAGATGCAACGCTTGGTGTGAATGCGCGTTATTCAGCACCCAATAAATCTAAAATCCAAGATAATGTATCTGTTAAAAATGCTTGGCTTGGCAGCTTTGTTTTGCGTCAAAATGAATTTTTTGGTGGATTTAATCAGTTTACATTACAGACAGCAACCAATTCCGTTGCTTCACAGTTAGCTAACATTAATACTAATAATCCAGAGTTTGCTAGCAATTCGGATAACGACTATATTGGTACGCATACTGGCGGTAAAGCTTATCGCTTCGTATCAGAAGGTGAAGCCTATTTAAGCGATGATATTATTGTTGCTCATGCTTTGGCGTTAACTTCAGGTAATGATGTTTACTCTTATGATCTTAATCTTCCTCATACTGATTTTACCAGCTTTAAATCAGCAATAAGACCCGCTTATATATGGGACACTTACAACCAAAGTGGTATTGAACTAGGTTACTTTAGGCAAAAGAATAAAGTCAAAAGTAAAACTTATATTGAAGAAGGATATAAAACTACACTTTATCATTCATTCAAAGTTGGAAAAAGTATTTTATCTTCACGACCTGATATCCGTTTTTATGTTTCTTATATAGAAGCGTTGCAAAATGATATTAGTCAATTTGATTTTAATGGTAAAGATCATCAAATTAGTTTTGGTGTACAAACAGAAGTTTGGTTTTAATGACAATTTCACATAATAGGAGATAATATTAAACTCATCATCTGAACTATTATTAAGTCAAAGTTACTTATATAGTTCAGATGAAAAGTGAATAGCTTGCTGATGTTTATATACTGGATGTGTAAATTTCATTAAATATTAACTATTTTATACAATTTACTGAATAACGTTTGGTAAGTGTTGGTATAAAAATATTAATTAAATTTGATGGTGGCGCTTCACCTTTAGCCAGCTTTAATGCTAATTCAGCGGCTTGTTCTGCCATTGTTTGTAATGGGTAACGAATAGTGGTTAATTTAGGATGTAAATAACGTGATAAAACAAGATCATCAAATCCAATAATCGAAATATTATTTGGAATCTTAATATCATTCTCATAAAGTACCGACATTGCACCAGCTGCCATTGAGTCGTTGTAACAAGCGATTGCGGTGATATGACAGTTTCTTTCAAGCAACGACATCATTGCTTGTTCTCCACCTATTTCATTGGGTAAGCCGATAGCAATCAAGTTCTCATTAACCTCGATTCCATGTTCTAATAAAGCATCTTTATAACCTTGTAAACGATCAAATGAGTCAGAAATGTTATGATTTGAACATAAATAACCAATTTTGGTATGCCCATGTTGAATTAAATGTTTGACGGCAAGATAAGAACCGTAACGGTCATCAAGCGCAATACAGCGCTTTTCAAATCCCTTTAATATACGGTTAATCAGAACCATTCCAGGCACTTGTTGCATCAATTTCTTAAGTGCATTATCGGGGATCATTTTGGCGTGCACAACTAACGACGAACAGCGATGCTCAATTAATTGGGTAATGGCATTATATTCTTGTTGCTCATTATGATAACCATTGCCAATCAACAAAAAATGCCCAGTTCGTGAAGCAACTTTTTCAACGGTGCTAACCATTGCACCAAAAAACGGATCTGAAACATCGGCTACAATAATACCAATGGTATTCGAATTTTGTTGTGACAAAGCTCGCGCATTAGCATCTGGATAGTAATTTAACTTTTCCATGGCATTTTTTACGATATTTCGCGTATTATCTCGTACGTTATTTGCGTTATTAATCACGCGGGATACGGTTGCAACAGAAACTTTTGCTAAACGTGCAACATCTTTTATTGTCGCCATAAAAAACCTTTTAATTAATTACTACTAATAAAATATTTATAATTTTTATGTTCAATGTTTGTCAATATAGAGTTTTGTTGATTATAAACAATATAGAAAAATATAGGTGAATAAATCGTCAACTCACAATCTTTTTGCTGGCATCTATAAGATTATTGATTTTCAACACTCTTAGTATATGACTTAAATAGTTATAATAAGGTAAAAAAAAATGTTTGCCAATAATATCATTGACATATTAGCAATTCGAATCTTTTTAGTAGTAATCTAATAATAAACTGGGGGAATTAGCAAAATTGCTAATTCCCCCAGTTTATTATTAAAAAATTGAGTTATGGGCGTTAATAATATTATTTAGCGGTTACTTTTATTAACATTGCTGTTGCAGGATCAAGCACTGGCAAAGGTAAGCCTACATTCATTAACCAATCACCAGACAGTGTTGTTTCAGTCATCATCCATTGTGGTAATGCCTTCATAACATGACCGTTTATTTTAGGATCGATATTATCGGGCATATCTAGCACTTCAATTTGGTATTGCTTATCAGCTAACAAGCCTGATAATCGCAAATTACCACTTAAAGCATAAGTTGGTAATGTTAGTTGAGCAATAATAAATGCAGCTTCTTTTTGGTCTTGACTGACCACACCATAACTTTGCATCGCTGGAGTATCATCGACATCTAAACGCACAAAGCTACCACTATGTAATAAAGGGCGCAATTGTTTATGTAAACTAATATAATGCGCAAACCCTTTTTGTTCTTGCTCAGACTCTTTTACTGGATCGAGTTCAACACCCATATGACCAAATAAGGCTGTTAGACCACGCAAATTCATATGTAGTTCGCGGAATGTGGTATGACATAATGCACCACCAATATGTGCACCCATTACTTCAGGAGGGAAGAAATAGCTCATGCCTCGTTGAATAATTTGTCTATCTAATGCATCATTAGAGTCTGAAGTCCAAAAACGTTGTGTACGTTTTAAAATCTCATAATCAATGCGTCCACCTCCAGATGAGCAAGATTCAATTTCAATATTCGGGAATTTTTCTTGCAAAATATCAAGTAATCGGTAAAGCGCTTTAGTTTGACCTACAATTGCTGGCTTACTCTCATGACCTGGTTGCACAATTTCTCGATTCATATCCCATTTTATATAATCAACATCATAACTACTAAGTAACCATGTTAGTCTTTCAAGCAAATATTCAAAAACATCAGGATTTTGTAAATCCAGCAAATACTGATGGCGACCTTCTGGTTGATGGTAACCTGATAGCTCAAGTAACCAATCTGGATGAGCACGATAAAGATCTGAATTTTTATTAATCATCTCTGGTTCAACCCAAATACCAAATTCCATACCAAGGTCTTTAACGTGTTTAATTACTGGTTCTAATCCATTTGGATATTTTCTCTTATCAAGATACCAATCTCCTAACCCTTGATAATCATCATCACGTTTCCCAAACCAGCCATCATCAATAATAAAACGTTCAACACCAATTTGGGCCGCTTTAGTGGCCATTTTCATAATGTAATCAGGGTTGTGATCAAAAAAGATGCCTTCCCATGTATTAAGATGGACTGGTCTAGATTTGTTATGACAAAACTTAATAATATTATTACGCAAGTATTGATGAAAATGCTGACTCATTTTATTTAAGCCTTCATCGCTATAAGTTGCATATAACCAAGGTGTGCTTAACGACTCACCTTTAGCCAGAGATATTTCACCTGCAAGATAAAGGGCTTCGGCTTGAATAAAACGCTTACCGTTACTTTTAACGGCAACTTGAATTCGGTGGTTGCCACTCCAACCCAAATGGATTCCCCAGACTTCTCCTGTTTGTTCTTTAAAGCCTTCCGTACCAATCATCATACCAGGGAAATACTCATGTGATGTTCGACCTCGGCGATTTTCTTGTAAATAACCGCAGTGTGTTATTTTTGTTCGATGAGGGAAGAACTCTTTAATCCAACGGCCACTAAATGCCATTAGTTCTTGTGCACGTTCAGGAATGGGTAACGTAACTGAAAGTCGGTTAACTTGATATGGTTCGTCCCCCAAATTGGTTAAAGTATTTTGGCATTGAAGCACGCCGCTGTTATCTAAAATGAAATGGTTGGTTAAACGGAGTTTAGCAATGCTATCTTCACTAATAATGGTAATGTCATTATCGGTTTGATTAACTTCTTTGGTTGCAAAAACGGGAGACCAATCTTTACCATTTCGATGACCTTCAAGTCCTGGTGTACTAAAATTACCTAATCCTTCTTCTGGACAAAGAGTAAATGGTACATGGACATCTATACGAGAATTAGGTACAGCTGGGATTAGCAAGTCAACAACCTCAGATTGCAAATTTTGTAATCGTTTACCAAAATAACATAATTCAGGATAAGGTGTTGTGCGAAACAAGATATCGATATAGCTATTTTTTAGACGATAGTTCATAATGGCTCCAAATTTATAATTTAATTACTCCTATAAAATAAGGGCTATTTGTCTCAAACAGTATCTTAAATTTTATATTTTGTGATTAAGATCTCATAAAATGTAAACGATTTTATTTTTGGTGATGACTACCTTAGTCTTAAACTTTAAAACCATTTATCATAAAATGAATATGCGAATTGCCATTTTTTTATGTTATTATGTGATTATTTAAGGGTAATTATTGGTAATATAATGAAAAAACAAAATATTATTGGGCTACTTTCGCTTTTTGCCATTTCGTTTGATGGTTATACTATAGACAAATATGTGAATGATAATGTTGATATCTATTTGCGACGTGGCCCGGGCTCGCAATATGCGTATTCTAACTCTGTTAAAGCCGGTGAAAAAGTTGTTGAACTTGAAAAAAGTGCGGATGGTAAATATACCCGCATTCAACTTAATAATGGCAATGCTGCTTGGATTGAAAC
The DNA here is from genome assembly GCF_009795885.1 of Gilliamella sp. Pas-s25. Taxonomy (GTDB): domain Bacteria; phylum Pseudomonadota; class Gammaproteobacteria; order Enterobacterales; family Orbaceae; genus Gilliamella. The sequence continues at coordinate 129,586 of NZ_WTEV01000001.1, forward strand.
GAGTAAACTAAATGAGCAGCCTAGCTATAAAGAACGCTTTCCTGCGTTAGAAGCAAAACTGACAGAATACCAAGATAAAATTGATAATGCCGAAGCTAATCAACAAAAATTAGTGAGTGATTATATCCAAAAATTGCAATCGGCTGAAAAATCCATTGAAACACTACAAAATAGAAACCAAGCTTTAGAACAACAAGTTAAAGAGCAAGGCGCACAAATTGAATCAATGCTAAATCAAGTGGATGATAAACGTCGTGATCTTATTGTAACTTGGTTTACTTATGGCGGTCTTGTTGCCGGCGGTGGTCTTATTTTAGGGCTTATATTGCCAAGAATTATACCTAGCCGACGCAAAAAAGATCGTTGGATGTGATTGTGGGTAAAATCTATCTTGTGGGTGGAAGTGTACGCGATAGATTGTTACATTTGCCTGTTTCCGACCATGATTGGGTTGTTGTTGGCGCTACGCCAGATGAGCTTTTGGCTTTAGGGTATCAACAGGTCGGTAAAGATTTCCCGGTATTTTTGCATCCCGACACAAAAGAAGAATACGCATTGGCTCGCACTGAGCGCAAATCAGGTAAAGGTTATACTGGATTTATTTGCGATTTTGGTAAAGAAATCACATTAGAACAAGATCTGATTCGCCGTGATTTAACCATTAACGCCATTGCCATGGATGAAAATGGTAATATTGTCGATCCTTATAATGGTGTTGATGATATCAATCATAAAATCTTGCGCCATGTCTCGCCAGCCTTTCGAGAAGATCCACTACGTATATTGCGTGTGGCACGTTTTGCTGCGCGTTTTTACCAATTGGGTTTTACAGTCGCGCCACAAACGCTAGCATTAATGAAACAAATGGTATCAGCTGGTGAGGTTAGTTATCTAACACCAGAGCGAGTATGGAAGGAAACAGAAAAGGCATTGTCCACTTCAAATCCTCAAATCTATTTTCAAGTACTGGCACAATGTGGAGCACTTACATTACTGTTTCCATCATTAAATTTATCAACCAATATTATTGATGCACTAAAAAAATCTACCTTGTTAACTAACGATTTAACTATCCGTTTCGCTGTCTTGTGTGCACTGTTAGTTAACAAATCAACGGTCGAAGCGTTATGTAGAAAAATTAAAGTACCCAACAACTATACGAAAGTTGCCATCATGGTTCAGCAATATCGTAACGATCTTGAGCGAGTGCAGATACTATCTGCTGAGCAAATTGTTTCTTTACTAAATGGTATAGATGTATGGCGCAATCCTTTGCACCTTGAACAATTAATTATTGCAAGCGAAGCTTTTGTCAAAACAACAGCATTTGCACAAGCAAATTACTTAAAAGAAGCCTATAAAATTGCCAATAATGTCAATGTACAACACATTATTGCGGAAGGCTATACGGGAAAACAAATCCATGTTGAGTTACAAAAAAGGAGAATTGAAGCGTTATTAAACTGGATTTGATTGCATCTTAATCAATCATCACTTTTTTTCAAAATATCTTAAAAAAAGGGTTGACGATTTGGCGTAACACAAGCATAATGCGCCTCGCAGTGTTGCTTACGACGTTGCGAATGAAATGGCTACGTAGCTCAGCTGGTTAGAGCACATCACTCATAATGATGGGGTCACAGGTTCGAATCCCGTCGTAGCCACCATTAAGATTAGGTAGTACTTTTACCGAAAGTGTTCAGTGCGGGTGTGGCGAAATTGGTAGACGCACCAGATTTAGGTTCTGGCGCCGCAAGGCGTGTGAGTTCAAGTCTCTCCACCCGCACCATTTAATCTTAAACTCTATCCTTTATTGGGGTATAGCCAAGCGGTAAGGCAGCGGGTTTTGATCCCGCCACGCCCAGGTTCGAATCCTGGTACCCCAGCCATTCCAATATGCATAATTTTGGTATTTCATTCTTTGATTTGTATCAATTTTTGGTGTATTAATTATTCACTATTTGCATGTGAGCATAATGGAATTGGTAGACGCACTAGATTCAGGGTCTAGCTTAGAAATGTGTGCGAGTTCAAATCTCACAGCTCGTATCAAAGGTGATTTTCACTTTCTATAGTGGGGTATAGCCAAGCGGTAAGGCAGCGGGTTTTGATCCCGCCACGCCCAGGTTCGAATCCTGGTACCCCAGCCATCCAAAAACACATTAAATAATGTAATAAAATCAATAATATTTTTAGCTAAATATTTTTCGACGGATAAAAACACGGTCTTGAATTAAAACTAAAATATCAATTAGTCTTTACCGAGGAAAGTATGGGATATGGCTAGCTTACTGTTGTAGTATAACTGCTTGATTTTAATTAAAAATGGTAAAATAAAAACCTAAAAAAATCAATATACTACCTGAAGCGATTTTAATCAGAACCCACGGAGCAAACGAGTTGCCCACATGGGATTTATTTTAGTAATGTACAAGCTTATTTATATAAGTTCACAAAAACAGTTTGTGCTGTGCTTGCTGAGTTGGATGATACTTCTTTTACATAATAAAAATGTGCGCCATTAGCAATGGCATGTTTTTGTGCAGCCGCACTAATGTCGGCAGTATTGTTAAATACACCATGGAAGCTAATCATGTTATATGGGGTCATGTGTTTAAACGCTTCACTACTGATTTCGTAAGCATCTTGACCTTCTATAGCGGTTGTGACGATATAATTCCTAACTGGGGCATCTTGTTTGTATAAAGAAACTTCGATATCTTCTGCTTGGTTATTAATATTAGCAGGCGATATTGAATCGATATAAAACGCGTAGGCATTTTTTTCAGCAGCTAATTTACTCGCTGCTTCGGTAATTTCAGAAGTGTTATTGTAATTACCTTTAAATTTAACAATTTCAAATGGTAAATAGTAAAGGGCTTTTGAACGTTCATAAGAAACCACCCCATTATATGTAGTTTCATCTTTCTGTACGGCTATTGGTGCGTTAGATTGATAAATATTGGCATAAACGATAGCGCGATCTGATGAAGTCCCATTAGCAGGGCTTTCCATTGCTGTAATATGATAATATTTAGCACCTTCTTTGTCGGCAGCACGCGAAATATCATCAGCAGCATTATCGGCTTGTAAATAGCTCCCAGTCACCGAGATTTCTTTCAGTGGTACTAAAAGACTGCTTTCTTTAGCTGTTAACGGCTGAGCAGCATAAATATTAGCAACAGGTAAAGATAATAATACAGCTAAAGCAATAGATGTTTTGGTAAAACGTTTCATGATTGAGTCCTTCACTTTTTGATTATTAAAATAGAAAATCACTGTTTAACGCTTATTTAATTCGCAGATTAATGGTATTGCTTCGAGATTATTCGAACTTGTGGAGCTCCAGAATGCCTTATCCTTGTCTACTTGTTAAAAGCGTCAAGACATCATATAGTTGTTTTGGCAGGAATGAATTGTAAAACAACTAACTACCTTTATAAGACGTTCTGTAATAATCCTCAAGAGCTTTTAATCAAATAGCAGATTGTCTAGCACAAATTGCTTAAAATGAAGTAAATTGTTAAAAAAGGTGTTAATTTCGTACTAATTAAACCTGTTATCACTTTGTTTAAATTATTTTGTCGATATAATTATTCGCCAATTGTTTCGATAAAACGTTTAAGGATTTGTGCGGTTAATCCCCAAATAACCCAATTATGATATTGATAAAAATAAACGGGATGTTCGGATCTTTTTTGCCAATTTGGTGAACGGTTAGCTATGATATCAAACGGGAAATCATCGGCAGGCTTATGCCCAACAAACATTGTTGCGCACTGTGGTGGATTATGCATAAACCACTCGATAGGCACGGTAAAAATTTGTTCAACTTCGTCATGGTTTAGTTGTAAATTATCCAGTGAATTGATTTTGCCGACAAATGGATAAATAATCATGCCTAATGTGGCAATGAATTTGGGTAATTGTCCTAAAATCGTTATTTGATTAAGGTCTATACCTAATTCTTCAACAGTTTCACGTTTGGCGGTGTATTTTGGGCTGATGTCAGTTAATTCAACTCGCCCTCCAGGCAAACAGATATCTCCCGGTTGCCATTTTAGTTTTTTCGATCTCACTTGGAATAAAAGATGCAATTGTTGATCAATATCCACGATAGGCAATAACACCGCCGCTTTATTATCAACAAATTTAGTGCTTTCTTGTTTTTTAATCTGTTTAGTTATGTTTTCAATTGTGATCATAATTATTCATTTTATTTGGAGTTTAAAATTTTGTTCTATTTACCTTACACTAATAACATGCTAGATTTACCAAATGCGTTAGTTTAATACGCGTGTTTTACCTAATTGAAGCTATGCAATATTATATCAATAACATAAAAAAAGAACTTAAAGATCTTGCCAATTTGAAACGTGAGCGAGCGCTTATTGGTATGTCTGCTGAATTTCAACAGGTATTTTCATTACTTCCTGCTCTTTTTCATTATCATTCTCCTGAATTGCCAGGATATATGGAAGATAATATACCTTCAGGTATTGCTTATTATCAATTGCCTGATGATGTAAATAAACTGCTTAAAAGCAAATTCAATTTTTTAGCAACTAAAAACGAAACCACAGCTCTTGCTTCCCCTGCAATATCAGCTTTATATTCAATGGGCAGTACTTGTTCTATTGGGCAATCGGTTCAATCTGATCTTGATATTTGGATATGCATTGAAAACAGTTTAACCGCTCAACAAAAAGAAGCCTTACAAAAAAAATGTCGTTTAATCGAAAACTGGGCTGACAATTTACAAGTCAAATTAACGTTATTTGTGGTCGATGCCGATCGTTTTATTAATAAACATCATGAATGTCTAATGGGCGAAAATTGCGGATCTGCGCAGCATATTTTGTTGCTTGAAGAGTTTTACCGTTCAGCCAATTTATTAGCAGGCAAATTTTTATTGTGGTTTGCGGTACCTTATAATTTTACCGTGAATAACATCACTTATCCAACTTATGAAAAGTGCGTTAATGCAATGGTTGATCTTAAGTTAATTGAACGAGATCAATGGATTGATTTTGGTCCGCTAAGCAGTTTATCGGCTGAAGAATATTTCGGTGCAAGTTTATGGCAACTTTATAAAAGTATTGATTCACCATTTAAAGCGGTACTTAAAACTCTGTTATTAGAAGCGTATTCGTGGATTTACCCACAAAATAAGCCAGTTGCTTATCAAATGAGAGAACTGATTCAAAATGGTAAAGTACATAAAGGAATGTATCTAGATTCATACTACATGCTGTTAGACAGAATTAGTAACTACCTCATTGAAATTAATGATTTTCAGCGACTTGAGTTAATCCGTAACTGCTTTTATTTAAAAGTGAATGAAAAACTGTCCATTCCAATGCAGTCACCGTCATGGCGTCGCACTATTTTGAGTGATTTAGTGAAAGAGTGGGGATGGAATGAGCAACAAATTGCCAAATTAGATGCTTGTCAAACTTGGAAAATAGGACAAGTACGAGAAATACACGAGATTTTATTGCATACCATGATGACAGGTTATCGAAATTTACTCAATTTTGGTCGTCGTAATAATTTAGATTCATTGATTAGTCCTCAAGATCTGGCGATCTTAACGCGCAAGCTCTATGCCGCTTTTGAAGTATTACCAGGCAAGATCACAACGTTAAAGCTTAATATATCTGATAATTTGCAAGAAGATGCATTAACATTTATTCATGTGGCTGAAGATCGCATCAATCGATCGGGATGGTATGTCTATAATCAAAGACCCATGATGCAAACAATTATTGGCCATCAATATCTAGAATACAGCAAATACTTAGTAAAATTGGTAGGGTGGTGTTATTTTAACGGGTTAATTGCGAATTCTACCGTATTTTATTATCACGACGGCGAAAATCGCAATAACGCAAAAATTAACCAATTGATCGAAGATCTCAAAAATTACTTTCCTATTGATGTGCCAGCAGCAACCGAAGAACAGTTATATGGTCCATGCGAAATCCGTCACTTAGCCATTATTTTAAATATAGAAGACGATCCGACTGCTAACATTGAATTAGACGATGAAGTGACCAATAGTGTGCTCAATTATGGCAAACATGAGCGAAGTTTGGTGGGGTCAATTGATCTTATGTATCGCAATTCATGGAATGAAATTCGCGTACTCCATTTTAGTGGTGCACTCTCTGTACTTGAGGCAATTAAGGCGTTATTAAATCGCATGCACAAAGATGCAGACTTGCCCAATTCAATCGAAATTTTTTGTTATAGTGAATATTTAAGCGCTGAGATAAAACAGCAAATGAAAAAGCTCATGGATGAATGTATTGATCTACGTTTAACTACGACTCAAAACAACTCAACGCAAGTCAAACCATTAAGAATAGGGGGCTTTTCGTGGTATCTATTTTTTGAGCGATTAGGCGTTTCATGTCATCAATTTGAAAATGCGATTGATTTTTATGGGGCGGTATCTAATAACAAAGTACAAGGTAGACCACTTAATATTTTAGACGAAACCAATGAATTACCGACAGAAATCGACAGCGTTGCTTATGCAGGGATCATTCAATTCTTTTTTGAAGATACTGATTCAGGTTTTGATCTTTATATCTTAAATGAACACAACCAAGTCGAAATTTATCGTAATTGCAATGGATCAAAAGACAACATGGTTAAAGATATCAACGAATTTTATGTCCTATCTGATGATCGTTTTACGTTTACGACTAGTAGCTCAGTGAATTTTAATCTACCTCAGTTTTATCAAATTACTTATAATGGCTGTAACGAACGCGAGATCATTCCACTGAATTAAAAGATCAAAAACGATCTTATTTGAAAATAATCATGTCAAAAAGTTTCAGGAAAGTATGTGTTTTAGTATAAAAAGAGTAAAAATTTACAATTAATAAGTAAAATAATTAAATTTCTATTAAAATAATGGGAACTTTTTTTGAATTTAAGAATCTAACTGTATGTCAGCACAATTTTTAGGGCCGATTGACAGTTATTAACATAAGGAAAGGCCTTTAATGGGGGAGCAAATAACAGACCAAGTATTAGTTGATCGCGTTCTTAACGGAGATAAAAACGCATTTAATTTACTTGTGGTTCGTTATCAAAATAAATTAGCTCATTTAGTTTCTCGTTATGTACTAGCATCTGAAGTTCCTGATGTGGTACAAGAGACTTTTATTAAGGCCTATCGGTCGTTAAGCCTTTTTAAAGGTGAAAGTGTTTTTTACACATGGTTGTATCGAATTGCGGTAAATACGGCAAAAAATTACTTGACCTCTCAAGGACGAAGGCCGCCATTATCAGATATTGATGCTAGCGAAGCCGAAAGTTACGAAGGAGCGGATTCATTAAGGAATCTTGATAATCCCGAAAATTTAGCACTTTCAGATGAAGTAAAAAAAACCGTATTTGCAGCGATCGAAGCACTACCTGATGATTTAAAAACCGCAATTACCTTGCGCGAAATCGATGGTTTAAGTTACGAAGAAATTGCTGAAATTATGGATGTCCCCGTTGGAACAGTACGCTCACGTATTTTTAGAGCACGTGATGCGATAGATGAAAAAATTAAACCATTACTCAGTTAATGGCTACAAAATCATTGATAAACAGTAGTCATAAATTTAAGGTATTTACTATGCAAATAGAACGCAAAGAGCAGCTTTCATTACTTATGGATGGTGAGTTTACAAACGATCACATTGTTGATGAAATGTCACATGATGAAAGTTTGCAATCATACTGGCATCGTTACCATATTGTAAGAGACACTATGCGCGGTCAGTTGCATAGTAGTTCATTAACTTTAGATATCTCTAATCAAATTGCACAAGCTATCGCAACCGAAGATTTATACAATCAACTTGCTGATCAACCAAATATTAACACAGCCACACTGCCAAAGGCTGAAAATCTAATTTGGATTCACGTTAAAGACTTTTTTGCCAAAGCAAGCCAAGTTGGACTTGCTGCGTGCGTAACCCTTGGTATTATTGCTGGTGTGCAATATCATCAAGGTCAAACAGATAATACCAGTATAAGCCCTACACTAAATACCGTACCTGTTGGTGTGAATGTGGCACCTGTGGGGGGGATTCATCAACAAAACGACCAGCAATTACTTGAAAAACGGCAATATGACAAAATCAGATTGCTGGTGCAAGATTATGAATTGCAAAAAAGATTAAATGCTCGCTAATTCGAAATGAAATTACCCAATAATTTCGTTGAACATTTTATAAAACAGAGTAGAAATATTATATTCACTCTGTTTTTTGCGTTTTTTTCAGTATCCATTTATGCTAACGATACTGAGGATGCCTTAGCATTATTAAACAAAATGAATCATGCAGTACAAACACAAGATTATCGAATTTATTTCTTGTCGCAAGATAAAAATCAGGATGCAATCACATTCGAATATTACCATTTAGGTGCTACTACAAAGGAAAATATTAACGCCTATTTGCGCTATCTTGAAGGTTCTGATAAAGAGATCATTTTGCATAATGGCGCAACCAGTTACTTTCAATCTGACAGTCCTGCATTTTCTATTACTAGTTCGCGCATTGTCGAGGCTTTTCCTGATGTTATCTATAATAATTTTAATGAACTTAAAAACATTTATGACGTTATTGCATTAGGCAAAGCAAGAACCGCTAATCGCAGCGCGCAATTGGTCAAAATCATCGCTAAAGAACAGGATCGTTATAGCTACGTGATTTGGATTGATGATGACACCTATTTACCGCTCAGGGTCGACTTATTAGATCAAAATAGTGACATTATTAACCAGACAAAAGTGCTCAACCTTGATAAAAATTTTGACAAAAAAGGTCTGATGAACAACATCAATAGCCGAACGTACCCGATTTTATTATCGATCGAAAAACAAAATAATGCCCTCGACCAATGGCGACTAGCTTGGCTACCTAAAGGATTTAAAGAAATAGCCGCCTATAATTTAAATTTTTATAGTTCTGACATTGCGACTAAACTGTTTTCAGATGGTGTATTTTCGTTTACAGTTAACATATCATCTGAACAAGCTAAGCAATCTCACCAAATTATTCAACAAGGTGGGCAGACTATTTATTCAACTAACTTAGGTCACAAAAATATTATCGTCATTGGTAATTTACCGCGTACCACGGTTGAACGTATTGCACAAAATATCATCCAGAAATAAGCGCAAACTTCTCGATATCGCTATGCTTAGTTGCGATAAATGTGTAAAATGTTCCTCTTTCTGACTATATAATTATTTGCAATGCTGGTAATAACCAAAAGGCGTTTTAGGTAGTTGATTAGATAGTTAACCGTTAATAACCGAAATACTAATTATAATTTATTAATATGAATAAAAATATCCGCAATTTTTCAATTATTGCCCATATTGACCATGGTAAATCAACGCTTTCAGACCGCATAATTCAGATTTGTGGTGGACTGTCAGATCGCGAAATGGAAGCCCAAGTGCTCGACTCAATGGATCTTGAGCGTGAGCGAGGGATCACCATTAAAGCACAAAGTGTCACGCTTGATTATCATGCTAAAAATGGCGAAACCTATCAGCTCAATTTTATCGACACACCAGGTCATGTTGATTTTTCGTACGAAGTATCGCGCTCACTTGCTGCTTGTGAAGGGGCATTATTAGTTGTGGATGCAGGGCAAGGCGTTGAAGCGCAAACACTAGCAAACTGCTATACTGCGTTAGATATGGATCTTGAAGTTGTCCCTGTTCTTAACAAAATTGATTTACCGGCTGCTGAACCAGAGCGCGTTGCAGCTGAAATCGAAGACATTGTTGGCATTGATGCAAGCAATGCTGTTCGCTGTTCGGCTAAAACTGGCGTTGGTGTTATTGATGTACTTGAACAATTAGTTAGCGACATTCCGCCACCAGAAGGGGACTCAACAGCACCATTACAAGCACTGATTATTGATTCGTGGTTTGATAATTACTTGGGTGTAGTTTCATTAATTCGCATAAAAAATGGCGAATTAAACAAAGGTGATAAGATCAAAGTCATGAGCACAGGTATGACTTATAATGTTGATCGACTTGGTATATTCACCCCTAAACAAGTTGACAAACAATGCTTGCATTGCGGCGAAGTGGGTTGGGTTGTTTGTGCTATCAAAGATATATTAGGCGCCCCAGTAGGTGATACCTTAACTTTAGCAAAAGCACCTGCGCAAACTCCATTACCGGGTTTTAAAAAGGTTAAACCGCAGGTTTATGCTGGGTTATTCCCAACTAGTTCTGACGATTATGAAGCTTTTCGTGATGCGCTTGGCAAATTAAGCCTAAACGATGCATCGCTATTTTACGAACCGGAAAATTCTGGCGCTTTAGGTTTTGGATTCCGCTGTGGTTTTCTTGGCTTACTGCATATGGAGATCATCCAAGAACGTTTAGAGCGTGAATACAACCTTGATCTTATTACTACTGCGCCAACAGTTGTTTATGAAGTGCTAACCACATCGAACGAAACAATTTATGTTGATAGCCCCGCAAAATTACCTGCGGTAAATAACATTCAGGAGTTACGCGAACCGATTGCCGAATGTAACATATTAGTTCCGCAAACTTATTTAGGTAACGTCATCACACTATGCGTTGAAAAACGCGGCGTGCAAACCAACATGGTTTATCATGGTAATCAAGTTGCCTTAACGTACGAAATTCCAATGACTGAAGTTGTATTAGACTTTTTTGATAAACTCAAATCGACTTCGCGTGGGTATGCCTCATTAGATTATAGTTTTAAACGATTCCAAGCGGCCGATATGGTAAGATTGGATGTATTAATTAACGGTGAGCGAGTGGATGCATTAGCCCTAATCACCCATAAAGATAATGCACCATATCGTGGACGAGAATTAGTCGAAAAAATGAAAGATCTTATTCCTCGTCAACTATTTGATATTGCCATTCAAGCGGCTATCGGCAATCATGTTATTGCACGATCAACAGTTAAACAGCTACGTAAAAACGTGTTAGCCAAATGTTATGGTGGCGACGTAAGTCGTAAAAAGAAACTTTTACAGAAGCAAAAAGAAGGTAAAAAACGCATGAAACAAGTGGGTAATGTTGAATTACCACAAGAAGCGTTTTTAGCGATTTTGCATGTAGGAAAAGATTAACTAATTAAAACAAATCCATAAAAAGATTTATATAAAGAGGAAAAAAAATGGCTGGAACATTTGCCATCATATTAACATTAGCAACATTCATTACGGGTATCTTCTGGTTTTTAGAAAAGTTTAAATGGAAACCGGCAAGACAGCGTAAAGTTGAAGAAGTACGCACCCAAAGTAATGGCGAAGTAGATGGAAAAATACTTGCCGAAGTTGGTAAACCCAAAGGTTGGGTTGAAAACTTAGCGTCGTTTTTTCCCGTTTTGTTTGTGGTATTTGTTATTCGCTCATTTATATACGAACCGTTTCAAATTCCATCGGGGTCAATGATACAAACACTCTTAATCGGTGACTTTATTGCGGTTGAAAAATTTTCGTATGGTATGCGTGATCCTATTACCAACACCGTTATCATTCCAACAGGGCACCCCAAACGTGGTGATGTAGCGGTATTTAAACACCCAACTATTCCACAAATGGATCTGATTAAGCGCGTTGTTGGTTTGCCGGGTGATAAAATTGTCTATCTGATTAAAGAAAAGCAAATTTTAATTTATCCAGCGTGCCAAACAACGGATAGCAATTGTGTAGGGCAACAATCGCAGCCACTTGATTTACATTACAGCGAACCAAAACCAAGTAACTGGAAAGAAGTGCATGAACAGTTCAAATCAAACCCGAGTTTTTATACTTTAGACCAATATGCCGACAAAGGCATTGTTGATTCTAACTCTATCGTGACATTGAATATGAATATTCAACAAGAAACCCTAGGCGACACTCAGCACGATATTTTAACAACGCAAGGTTCGCTAGAAGATCCAAAATATTATTATCATCAAAATGGTCAACCTATAGCGACTTGGGTTGTGCCACAAGGTCATTACTTTATGATGGGCGACAACCGCGATAACAGTGGCGACAGTCGATACTTTGGTTTTGTGCCCGAAGGTAACTTTGTTGGTAAAGCAACTGCTATTTGGATGAGCTTTGAAAAACAGCCCGACCAATGGCCTACTGGAATTCGCTTTAGTCGTATTGGTGGTATACATTAATAACTATACTTATGAAAAAATTTAGTCAAATTCAACAATCAATCGGCTATCAGTTTCAAGATATCTCCCTACTTGAATTAGCACTTACTCATCGAAGTGCTAATAAACTGCATAATGAACGTTTAGAGTTTTTAGGGGACTCTATTTTAAGCGTTGTCATTGCCGACGAACTCTATCACCGTTTTGTCAAACAAGACGAAGGTGACTTAAGCCAAATGCGAGCAACGTTAGTTTGCGGGCAAACACTTGCCGAAATCGGTAAAGATTTTAAATTGGGTGATCACCTTATTTTAGGACAAGGTGAGCTAAAAAGCGGTGGATTTCGCCGTGAATCAATTATTTCTGATGCGGTTGAGGCCATTATTGGTGCCATTTACTTAGATAGCAACATCGATACAATTCGTCCGCTAATCTTAGCGTGGTATCAAAGTCGCTTAAACCAAATTCAACCCGGCATTAAACAAAAAGATGCTAAAACAAGATTGCAAGAATATTTACAAGGAATTCATCGTCCACGCCCATGTTATTTAATTGTCGAAGTAACTGGTGATAACCACGAGCAAGAATTCTTAATTCAATGCAAAATCGACAACGATAACCACGAGTATTTAGGTCGTGGTTTAAGTCGCCGAAAAGCAGAACAAGCAGCTGCACAAGAAGCTCTCAACCAATTAGGTATAAAATGACAGAAACAATACAACATTGTGGATTTGTCGCCATTGTTGGGCGACCAAATGTAGGTAAATCAACCCTATTAAACCGATTACTAGGGCAAAAAGTTTCGATTACATCACGTAAAGCACAAACGACCCGTCATCGTATTGTCGGTATCGATACAGAAAATAATAACCAAATTATCTATATCGACACCCCTGGACTTCATATTGAAGAAAAAAGAGCCATTAACCGTTTAATGAATCGAGCAGCAAGTAGCTCAATTGGTGATGTGGAGCTAGTGATTTTTGTGGTGGAAGGCACCCATTGGACTGACGATGACGAAATGGTCGCCAACAAACTCAAAGACTGCAAATGTCCAGTTCTGCTAGTGATTAATAAGATTGACAACGTCACCGACAAAACACAATTATTACCGCATATTCAAACTATTAGCCAAAAAGTTAATTTTCTTGATGTTGTGCCAATTAGTGCTGAAAAAGGAGAGGGTATTGATATTATCAAAGATATCGTCAAAAAACACTTACCCGAGGGCGAACACCATTTTCCTGAAGATTACATTACTGACCGCTCGCAACGCTTTATGGCATCAGAAATCATCCGCGAAAAACTTATGCGTTTTTTAGGTGATGAATTACCTTATTCCGTGACTGTTGAAATTGAACAATTCAAAGTAGACGAACGCAATGGAATGTATCGCATTAACGGATTAATCTTAGTTGAACGAGATGGGCAAAAGAAAATGGTTATCGGCAATAAAGGCGAAAAAATCAAAAAAATAGGCATCGAAGCCCGCAAAGATATGCAGTCATTTTTTGACAACAAAGTCCATCTAGAGCTTTGGGTCAAAGTCAAAGCAGGTTGGGCGGATGATGAACGAGCATTGCGGAGTTTAGGTTATAGTGATGATTAAAGATCTTACTTGACTTTTGTCATTAATCAGGCATGTTTATGCCTGATTTTTTGATTCTATTTTAAATTTTTATTTAAAAATTAAATAAAATTAATGCGTTGATTTGTTTTTCTATTTTTCTGTTTTTTAAAGCTTTTAAATCTAGCCTATGTTTTGTCGAGAAAAAATCAAAAATGGTGCATTAAAACTGCATTCAAATAGACTTTAAACAAAACATAAAATCCCTGAAAATATCTTATAAGTACTTGATTTTATTAACAGGCTATTAAGAAAGAATTTATTAAAATCAATATGATAACTTAATTGTTTTGAAGTTTCTTCAGGTTTTTCTTCAAAGCTATTTGGGATTTGGTTAGATTTCGGACTTGATTATTGTTGCTATTTATTTCATCAAAAGGTCAAAATATTTGAAAACCTTCAGCTGCAAAATTATTTTTATCAAAATAGAAATCTTTCAATTCTTTAAACCTTTGCGTAAAGTTTAACAAAATAACCTTTAAAAAATTTTTAAAAAAACTCCTCCAAAAAACTAGCCAAGCTATTTTTAAACGGTTATACTTTCACCAATTTAAAATAACTGCTTATTTAACAAGCAAACGAAAACATAAAAGACAAATAAAACAACAATTTACTTGACAGGTAAACCATAATGCTTTATCATTTTAAACACCAAACACCAAACACCAAACATGGCAAACCACCGTCTTGAATTTCTTAAATAACCACATTAGACGAGTTTTTTCTCTTATCTCGTTGATATCCTCGAAGTTATCCCCCAAACATTTATCTAAATTATCTTCAAAAGTTCCGTTGGCATTGGTATTGTTATTGTTATTGTCGTCTTCATGGCATTCACAGGCATTGGTCGCCAAAAAAAGAAATCGTAGTGATGCAATAATATTATCACCAACACCATTCATCAACTTCGTTAGGCCAAATCTGGTTTGGGGCGTAGGTGACAACGCAGGTCCCGTTGACATATGGAACTCACAAAAAGGATTCCTAGTACAGTCAATTGACCCCTACTCATATGCGCTTAATTTTCCGACAACGGGAGCTGACGGATTATATTTTGATTTAGATACAGAAGGGTTTGATGCAAGTCAGTTGACTTGGGAACCCGTCACGCATGAGGGTATAACTGCTACAGTAGAATTGCAACATATAACAGCAGTGGAAGGGTGGGATATGTGGATGGATGGTCCAGAAGATGTGACGCGAGTTACTTTAACAGGTCCTAGAGCAGATGGTGATATCATTGATGCGAATGGTAATTACATTGAAATAAGCGAACATCCAACATATCCAGGTCTCATTTATAAGCCTAAATTACCGCAGACATTCGAGTTAGTGGGTAAAGATAGAAATGGTAATGTGGTTGTAACATATGGATTTGTATTACAGAAATGGTTCCTCGGTCGCGATACAGATGGCAGAGACCCTGGCGTTCCATCCCACGCAGAGTGGTGTAATGGTTTAGGTTATCGACTTCCGAAAGTAAAAGATCTCACCAATGCAGTCTGTCGTCATAATGATCCAGACAGCGGCGAATGTTATGGTGCTTTTGGCGCTAAACCGTCATCAAGTGGTAATCACTATCAGCGTCGAATCGGGGCTGGATTCTTTACCGAGTGGGGAAAAATGGTGTTTTACTTTGGAAGAACAAGATACAGTGACGACGGCTACCCAGTAAGTGACCCAACCGGTGACAATACGTTCTTTGCTGTGGCTACGTTTGACGGCCACGTATTCCGCAATCCTCCGCATACTAGATATGAGGGGCTTTGCGTCACGCCTTAGTTGTGGTAGCTCAAACTTAATCTGACAGATGCTTATTATTCATCGGACACTTATTTTGACAAAGTGAGTGTCCGATGCACAAAATAAATTCTCCAATTGCTTTTTTTAACCTGCCCTTTTGCCCCGTTCCAAGTTTGCCATGGTGTTTTTCCATAACAATATTTTCCACAATGTGCTCTTTCTCGGTTGTAAAACTCAAGCCATTACTCAATATCGTTCAATTGCGTATAAATCTTACGTCGAAATAAAACATCATAACATTGTGTTTTCATCGTGTTATGAAATCGCTCAGTTTGAGGGCTGTAGGCTTTGGTCTTGGTGTGTTCAATTTCTTCTAGATTAAGATAAAGTTCATAAGCATGGATCTGCTTATGGCCATTATATTCCGTACCTCGGTCTGTAAGAATACGTAAAAGTGGCATTTGTTCACTATCAAAAAAAGGAAGCACATTATCATTGAGCATATCGGCAGCAATGAGACTGTTTTTCTCGATATAGACTAGCGTTCAGCCAGATCGATAACGATTATCCTTTTAGATAAAAACGCCATATCTCTTGTCTGTAAAAGGGCATTAGTTTTGTTTTTTTATGTATATTAATTACTGTAATTTCTCTAATTGTTGTGAACAATGTGAGTAAATACTAGATAAAATCAATATGCTAACTGAATATTTTTATAGTGAGAACACACTAATTTTTTAAAGTGCCCAACATCCAACAGGAAATATAACCATTAATCTGACGTCAGAATGGGTCGACAGCTGAGTAAAGTTAACACACCAAGCAACGATTTTGGTTTGTCTGGAACAAATCATAACTGACGTATTAAGAGTGAACAAAAGTCAAATATTATCATTTAACTGTTTCGATCATTTTTAACAAGTTAATGCTAAACATCTAATTTGAATTTATATATAATGTTGGCCCAATAACTAAGATTTTAGATATTAACTTCGGAGCCTTCTCATGCAGCAGTTTCGTCCTATCCGCCGTGCTTTACTTAGTGTGTCCGATAAAACCGGTATTTTAGAGTTTGCCAAAGCCTTATCAGAACGAAATGTGGAACTTCTTTCAACAGGGGGGACGGCAAAATTGTTAATGGAAAACCAGATACCGGTAACGGAAGTATCTGACTATACCGGATTTCCTGAAATGATGGATGGGCGAGTTAAAACGTTACATCCCAAAATTCATGGCGCCATTTTAGGGCGACGAGGGATTGATGATGATGTGATGCAACAACATCAAATTACGCCAATTGATATGGTGGTTGTCAATCTTTACCCTTTTGCACAAACGGTTGCTAACGCCAATTGCACGTTAGAAGACGCCGTTGAAAATATCGATATTGGTGGTCCAACAATGGTGCGTTCTGCCGCTAAAAATCATAAAGATGTCACTATTGTGGTTGATTGTTATGATTATGCCAATATCATTAACATGATGGATGATAACCAAAATTCCCTTTCTTTTGAATATCGTTTTAACCTTGCTATTAAAGCCTTTGAACACACAGCCAAATATGACGGCATGATTGCTAACTATTTTGGGCAATTAGTCCCCCCTTATATGGGTGAAACCAATGAGCCATCGGGCGAGTTTCCTAGAACGTTAAATCTACAATTTATTAAAAAACAGAATATGCGTTACGGCGAAAACGCTCATCAGCAAGCGGCTTTTTATGTTGAGCAAGATGCCAAAGAAGCCTCGATTGCAACGGCAAAGCAACTGCAAGGTAAAGCACTTTCTTATAATAATATTGCTGATACTGACGCTGCACTTGAATGCGTAAAATCATTTGACGAGCCCGCTTGTGTGATTGTAAAACATGCCAACCCTTGTGGTGTTGCCGTTAGCGATAACATTTTAAACGCTTATGAAAAAGCCTTTAAAACAGACCCCACTTCAGCTTTTGGTGGCATTATTGCGTTTAATAGACCGTTAGATGCTAAAACCGCCCAATCTATTGTTGATAAACAATTTGTTGAAGTGATTATTGCACCTTCAGTCAGCCAAGAAGCACTCATCATCATTCAAGCAAAAAAAAATGTGCGCGTGCTTGAATGTGGCGAATGGTCAACATCAGCATCAGCAAGTTTAGATTTTAAACGTGTCAATGGCGGGTTGTTAGTGCAAGATCGTGATTTAGGCATGATATCGCCAGATGCATTAACGGTAGTCACCAAACGTAAGCCAACAGACCAAGAACTTTCCGATGCGCTATTTTGTTGGAAAGTGGCTAAATTTGTTAAATCCAATGCCATTGTTTATGCAAAAGATAAAATGACAATTGGTATTGGTGCAGGGCAAATGAGCCGAGTTTATTCCGCAAAAATAGCAGGCATTAAAGCGCAAGACGAAAATTTAAACGTTGCAGGTTCTGTTGTTGCATCAGATGCATTTTTCCCATTTAGAGATGGGGTTGATGCTGCTGCCGCTGCAGGCGTCACTTGTGTAATTCAGCCTGGTGGATCGATTCGCGATGACGAAGTGATCCAAGCTGCGAATGAACACAATATTGCAATGATATTTACGCATATGCGCCATTTTAGACATTAATCATTTATAAAATCAGTGAGTCATTAATTCATTAAAAATAGATTGCTTGGTTTTGTCAAACTTAAAAATTGACACTCCCTTTTAGGTTGAAGTATTTAAAGGAGCTTTTATGAAAGTTTTAATCATAGGTAATGGTGGGCGTGAACATGCACTTGCTTGGAAAGTCGCACAATCGCCATTAGTATCAAAAGTCTTTGTTGCTCCAGGTAATGCCGGTACTGCACTTGAATTTGGTTTAGAAAATATTAATATCAAAGCAACCGATGTGGGGGGATTACTCAATTTTGCCCTGCAAGAACAAATTGATTTAACCATTGTTGGTCCCGAAGCTCCTCTTGTGATAGGGGTCGTTGATAGTTTTCAAAAAGCAGGGTTAAAAATCTTTGGCCCCACAAAATTAGCAGCGCAACTTGAAGGGTCTAAGGCTTTTACTAAAGATTTTTTAGCCCGACATCATATTCCTACAGCAGAATATCAAAACTTTACAGAAATTGACCCAGCTATTACCTATATTCGTGAAAAGGGTGCGCCGATTGTGATTAAGGCTGATGGGCTAGCGGCTGGTAAAGGGGTGATTGTTGCCATGACAGTGGAAGAAGCTGAAGATGCTGTGCGTGATATGTTAGCCGGTAATGCCTTTGGTGATGCCGGTCACCGAGTAGTGATTGAAGAGTTTCTAGATGGCGAAGAAGCCAGCTTTATTGTCATGGTGGATGGCAAACATGTAGAGCCCATGGCAACTAGCCAAGACCATAAACGTGTTGGCGACGGTGATACAGGCTTAAATACTGGTGGTATGGGGGCATATTCACCTGCACCAGTGGTGAGTGATGCTGTTTTTAAACGAATAATGGATGAAATCATCTACCCAACGGTCAATGGCATGGCACAAGAAGGTAATGTTTATGTCGGCTTTTTATATGCGGGTTTAATGATTGATAAAGAAGGTAATCCAAAAGTTATTGAGTTTAATTGCCGATTTGGCGATCCCGAAACCCAGCCAATAATGATGCGAATGCAATCGGATCTAGTCAAACTTTGTTTAGCTGCACTTGATGGCAAATTAGATACCGTACAATCAAAATGGGATCCAAGACCCGCATTAGGTGTAGTCCTAGCAGCAGGCGGTTATCCGGGTGAGTATAATACCCAAGATGTTATCCTTGGACTGCCTGCCGAATCAAGTGATGATTGCAAAATTTTCCATGCGGGTACTAGCTTAGAAAAAGGTCGCATTTACACCAATGGCGGGCGTGTGCTGTGTGTTACCGCATTAGGCAATACTATACTTGAAGCGCAACAGCGTGCTTATGAGCACATAAAAGGTATTTATTGGCATGGCTGTTTTTATCGTAAAGACATTGGTTACCGTGCGATTGAGCGTGAGCAAAACAAATAGCGGTGATGGATTGTTTTTTGTGAAAAAACAACAAAATAAAAAATTAAATAAAATCAATGGTTTTTCTGACTAGTTTTGGGGTCAAAATAATAAATTTTTTTATTGGTGAATGGAATATATTGAGTGTAGTGGTTTCGGACGTTTGAGTTTTGGGTTATTAAAATAACTACAGTGGCCACGTCTGAGTTAGGAAATTAAAGCGTATTTCCTTAACAACCCACGCTTTGGCTGCAGAATTGTGGTCTGCGGTTACGTACTGGTATCATCTTGATACTCGCCTATTCGAAATTATCTGCGCTTTGCTCAGCTGTTCAAATTTATGTTCCAGACAAAGCACAAACACGCCAAACATTCCTGTTTGGCGTGTGACCTTATTTTGTTATCGGCACATTCTGACTCAGGAATAACAAAAGCAACATGGCCTTGGGTGTTTTTTATGAGTTGCTTTTTTTTATTAAAAAACAGTGCATCACTATCCAAAAAAATTGTCAGGAAAGGTATTGATTTTATTTGATTTTTTATTTATTTTCAAGAAAGTTCAACAGTTTACACAACCATGTCAGGACGCTAGTAACTAATCAATCCGCAAAACCAAAAACAGCATACCCAGATAAAAGCTATTTAACCTAAAAAAGTGGTCAGGAAAAATATTAATTTTATTTGATTTATTTTCTGTTTTTTTTGAATACACAATCTTACAAACCCTTTTTTTAGCGATGATTTAAAATTAAATAAAATCAAAATATTAAAAAATAGCTCAAAAAAAGGGTTTTCAAAGCCAAAATTGTTGTTTATCTTTATACAGAAAGATTTATCGAATCTTAAGTTCTACTTTAACGCCGTATAGGCGGTTTAGAAATATAGAAAAAGGTTCTTTCAGAGCAAAAGATTCTTTAACGCCGTATAGGCGGTTTAGAAAAATCAGTTAGATCGTCTTCTGTTATATCATTGCTTTAACGCCGTATAGGCGGTTTAGAAAAGATTTTTTGAAACCGTCAGCTTCTTCAATGTCTTTAACGCCGTATAGGCGGTTTAGAAAAATTACAGGGCGGGGAGAATATGTTTTTTCTGCTTTAACGCCGTATAGGCGGTTTAGAAATATGGTGAACGGGAGTACGGTTTTGAGCTCCCCTTTAACGCCGTATAGGCGGTTTAGAAATATGGCTTTTTTCAAGAAAAATTATATGTTTTCTTTAACGCCGTATAGGCGGTTTAGAAATCGTAAACTGCGGTGCAACATAACTGATTATTCTTTAACGCCGTATAGGCGGTTTAGAAACAATGGTCAATACATCACCAATATTACGCGGACTTTAACGCCGTATAGGCGGTTTAGAAAACTAAAAAAGCACAAGAAAGCGATTTAGGGGTCTTTAACGCCGTATAGGCGGTTTAGAAAAAGCACAACAATTTCACCACTTTTTATTGAAACTTTAACGCCGTATAGGCGGTTTAGAAAAATACACTTTCAAATGAAATATATCTTATTTACTTTAACGCCGTATAGGCGGTTTAGAAAAGATCCTGAGTTATCAGCTAGATGGAGAATAGCTTTAACGCCGTATAGGCGGTTTAGAAATGCAAGCGGTGACTGATCTGCTCGGTTCGTTTCTTTAACGCCGTATAATCGGTAATTAAAATAATCAGATAATTATAAAAAAATAATAACCCCCAAAAAATAATTGGCTATGTTGTTTGTTTTACTTCGCGCGGGCTGGCGCAGGTCACATTTTTCAGTCAAAGCGTGGGTTGTTAGGGAATTTGCTAATTCTATAACTCGGACGTGATCGCTATATTTATTTTGAACACTAAACTGCAAACGTTCGCTCCCCAACCCTCCACATTTAATCCATTCTATTCTGAAAAAAAGCTTTATTTTTTACCAAAAAATAGGTCAGGAAAGGTATTGATTTTATTTAATTTTTTAATTGACTGTTTTGTGAGGAAAACAAACTAAGGTTATGTCGATAGTAAGATAACAGGCAGCATATTTATAATTATAAAAAGTATAAAAGCCATTAAATTATAGAAACCATTTCCCCTGATAAAATAGGCAACAGGCGGTGATAAAATTGCGATATGGATGTTGCCACGGTGAGCGTAATTGATATTGTTAGGGAATTAATCATTTCTAATTAAAAAAATATCATTAATACATAAATAGTTAACAAAATAAAAATCAACACAATATGTTCATATATCAATTCAAACCAATTATCTGTTGAGTCATCGAACAAACTTGCCACGAACAACTCCAGCAATGTAATTAAAGCCTAATCAATGATTTTTAATACAGATGTAAAGATTTTTTCTATGTTTTTGTAATTCATTGTTTTGGATTTTGATTCTTATTATTTTTTAAGTATAGAACCGAATGCAGACACAATTCTACTTTGAAATAGAGTAAGAACTCTTTGATTCTTGTTTATAAATTGAATCTTCATTTTAAGTTATAGCACTCTATGTTATGCTAGCGCTAATATTAGTCACAGGATATCCCTTTATGATAAAAGATCCATTTTTTGACCGCGAAGCCGAGAAGTACGATTCCCCCATTGCTAGCCGTGAGCTTATTTTAGATTACCTTAAACAAGAAGCAAAACCGGCAAGTTTAGAAAAAATAGCCCAAGCTGTTGCTATTAAAGATGAAGAACAAAAAGTGGCGTTGCATCGTCGCTTGCGGGCTATGGAGCGTGACGGGCAAGTTGTGTTTACGCGTCGCAAATGTTATGCCTTGCCCGAAAAGTTTGACATGGTCAAAGGTAAGGTTATTGCCCACCGTGATGGTTTTGGCTTTTTGCGGGTAGAGGGGAACCCTGAGGACTATTTTTTATCGCCAGAGCAAATGAAAAAAGTTTTACAAGGTGATGTGATCTTAGCGCAGCCAATGGGTACTAAATACCGTGGAAAAATGGAAGCTCGGGTTGTACGAATTTTAGAACCACGCAATAATCAAATTGTCGGGCGATATTTTGTTGAGCAAGGCGTTGGTTTTGTTGTACCGGATGACAGCCGTTTAAACTTTGATATTTTAATTGCCGGCAAACCTGAACACACAGTTCGTATGGGAACGGTGGTCGTGGTTGAGTTACAGCAACGTCCGGAACGTCGTCAAAAAGCCGTTGGCATCATAAAAGAAGTGCTTGGTGAAATCATGGGGACTAATTTGGCGATTGATATTGCACTGCGAAACCACGAAATTCCTTATGAATTGCCACAAGCTGTTGAAAAAGAGGTGAGCAAATTTACCGAACAAGTGCCAGAAAGTGCTAAAAAAGGGCGAAAAGATCTGCGTCAATTGCCTTTAGTGACTATTGATGGTGAAGATGCACGTGACTTTGATGATGCGGTTTATTGCCAAAAAAATCGTGGTGGGGGCTATCGTTTATGGGTGGCGATTGCCGATGTAAGTTATTATGTTAGGCCTGATAAGGCCTTAGATAAAGAAGCCTGCTTGCGTGGTACATCGGTTTACTTTCCATCACGAGTTGTACCAATGCTTCCTGAAGTATTATCTAATGGACTTTGTTCGTTAAATCCACAAGTTGATCGTTTATGTTTAGTTTGCGAAATGACTGTGTCGAACAAAGGGCGATTAACAGGCTATGAATTTTATGAAGCAGTGATGAATTCACATGCTAGATTAACTTATACTAAAGTGGCTAAAATTTTAGAGGGTGATAAAGAGTTACGTCAACATTACCAAGCGTTAGTGCCACATCTTGAGAATCTGTATGGATTATATAAAGTGCTTGATAATGCACGAATTGCACGCGGTGCGATAGGGTTTGAATCAGACGAGCCGAAATTTATCTTTAATGCCGATAAACGTATCGAAAGTATTGAGCTTGCACAACGTAATGTCGCACATAAAATTATTGAAGAGTGTATGATTTTAGCCAATGTTTCGGCAGCAAAATTAGTGATTGATGCGCAAGTGCCATCATTATTTCGTGTGCATGACCGGCCAGATGAAGATCGAATGAGCAATCTGCGCAGCGTATTAAGTGAACTTGGCTTATCGCTAGGTGGTGGCGCCAGTCCAAAACCGAAAGATATCGCCGAATTAATGACGGTGGTTGAAACGCGTCCCGATCATGATATGTTGCAAACAGTAATTTTACGCTCCATGAAGCAAGCCATTTATGATCCTGAAAATCGAGGGCATTTTGGTTTAGCGCTTGAAGAGTATGCGCACTTTACCTCGCCAATTCGTCGTTACCCAGATTTGTTATTACATCGAGCGATTAAATGGATTTTAGCTGACCAACAGCAAAAAACTAGTAAGACTGGCGGACATTGCTATACCACCAGCGAAATGCTCTATTTTGGTGAACATTGTTCAATGACCGAACGGCGTGCTGACGAAGCCGTGCGTGATGTGGTTGATTGGCTCAAATGTGATTATATGCAAGATCATGTCGGTGAAGTATTTAACGGTACGATTTCAAGCGTGGTTAATTTTGGTTTCTTTGTTCGATTAGACGATTTTTTCATTGATGGTTTAGTGCATGTTTCCTCGTTAGAAAACGACTATTATATTTATGATGCTTCGCACAATCGTTTAATTGGTGAAAATACACGTTTTACTTATCGTTTAGGCGATAAAGTGCAAGTAAAAGTCGATAATGTTAATCCAGAAGAACGTAAAATTGATTTTTCACTGGTTGGCAGTAATAATAAGCCAAAACGCCAAGGTAAAACAGCAAAAGAGAAGTCTAAACAATCCCAAACCGATCAGCATGCTGATTTGCCGCTTAAGCGAAAACGCAAAAAATCAACTAGCGAAAGTAGTGCTAAGCCAAGTAACAAAAAGAAGGCTAAATCAAGTGCTAAACAAAACACGAAAGTTGAAGCGAAAGCTAAAAGTAAAAAACGTAGCAAATCGAAACCAAAATCAGTCAATAAAACCAAATAAGTTAATAAGATAAAAGAGTAGCAGATAAATGAGTGAAACAGTTTATGGCCTGCACGCCATTGAAGCATTATTAGCGCGTTCGCCAGAAAGAATTATTGAAGTATTTATTATTAAAGGGCGTGAAGATAAGCGTCTTATTGCCGTTGTACGTCAGTTAGAGCAACTTGGTTTGCCAGTGAAAATAGCTAACCGTCAATGGTTAGATGAAAAGTCAAAAAACGGTGTGCATCAAGGCATTTTAGCCATGGTTAAACCAAGTCGAGGTTATCAAGAAAATGATATTCCTTTACTTATGGAAGGGCAGATAAACCCCGTTATCTTAATTTTAGATGGTGTGACCGATCCGCATAATTTAGGCGCTTGCATAAGAACCGCTGATGCCGCTGGAGTCGATTTTATTATTGTGCCAAAAGATCGCTCAGCACCGCTTAATTCCACCGTACAAAAAGTTGCCTGTGGCGCAGCTGAAAGTGTACCGGTGGTTAGAGTGACCAATTTAGCACGCACGATGCGAATGTTACAAGATGAATATCAAGTTTGGATTGTGGGCACTGCTGGCGAGGCAGATAGAACACTTTATCAAACCGATTTTTATAAAACATCAACAGCGACTTCACTTGCTTTGGTGATGGGTGCGGAAGGTGAAGGGATGCGCCGTTTAACAAAAGAACATTGTGATGAATTAGTCAGCATCCCCATGGCTGGCATTGTGTCATCACTTAATGTGTCGGTAGCAACTGGTGTTTGTTTATTTGAAATTGTTCGGCAAAAATCAACTATCAAAACCTAATCTCAATGGTCATAACCGTATTGGTTATACTCAATACGGTTTAAGATGATCTTATTCACATTATTCTTATATAGGCGTTGTTTACGGTAATTTTAGAAACTACGGTAAAAATATACATAATAACGCCAGATCACCGACAAGCGATCTAGCGCTTATATCACAAAAAAGATAACCGCAACAGGTTGGACTAAATCCTTTATAGTCACCATCTAACTATTGATAACATGCTAGACAAAGCTTGATTGAAGCTATTTGCTCCTTAACCCATAAGAAAGAATATTATAAAACCACCAATTACAGCATTGAATGTTTGTTGAATGTTGAAAAATTTATTGAATATAAAATACGAAAATAAGCTAGGTATTTACCCTATGTTCACTTTTTAGGTTATATTTTGTAAAAAATATTCAGGAGTCTATACCGTTTCGTGATTAATTACGAATTTGCAGTATCTATTTATTAAAACGTGTGATAACCGTCAGAACAATCAAATATACACAAAACCGCTTATCCTTAAATGCATGGGAAAGCTGAAAGCGATAGCGATTTTAATAAAGATGTGGTGTTCACTTTTAGATTATATTTTTGTAAAAAATATTCAGGAGTCTATACCGTTTCATGATTAATTACGAATTTGCAGTATCTATTTATTAAAACGTGTGATAACCGTCAGATTAATCAAATATTCACAAAACCGCTTGCCCTTAAATGAATAAGAAAGCGTGAGAAGTACTTTCATGGTGATGTGGCATAATTAGCAACTATTTGAATATTCAAAGGATAGAAAGCAACATGTTAAGCGATTTCCGATAAAACATCTTATGCCTTTTTAGAAGACTATTTTAATCATGAAATTTAAACAACACAGCTTTTTGCTACACCTTATTTTTATTCTATAGATAGACATTATCCAATTGCTTGGCTTGGCTCAATGCTATTTTATTCTTCCCATTTTTATTGAATTTTCTATCACTAATTTGCCATTTTTATTGGCAAAAATACCAACTAGGTAAGCAAATCTATCTCACTTATACTTAATTTATGAAGTCAATAGGTGAATAAGCTTATGCGAACAAGAACCATTGAGTTATTTAAGAAATTTATTTCAATCGACTATCCGATCACCTCCGAGATGTTGTCGGAAGAGTTTCAGATTAGTGCGCGAACCATTCGCAATGAAATCCAAGAAATTAATGAGTTTTTAACGCAAAGACAATTTCCTTTAATTTCAACAGTGCGTAGTAAAGGTTTTATAATCAATGCGACGCAAGATCAAAAACAGTTAATTCACAACGCATTGTTGGGCGTGCCAACTTCATCAATTTTAAGTAAAGATGAACGTCAGTTTGATTTGTTACTGTCTATTGCGTTTTCTGCCTCTCCAACCATTCTCAGTCATAAAGAAAGTGTTTTTTTTGTTTCAAAAAGTGTTTTAGATGAAGATATTAGAAAACTTAAAACTCGGCTGAAAAAATATGATATTGAATTAATCAGCCAGCCTAAACAAGGTATGCAGTTTGTTGGATTGGAACGCTCTATTCGTTTAATGATGTATGAAGCGATTAATCAGTTCGCAGGTAATTTAGAATTTGATAAACCATTAAATGAATTAAGCTTGATACAGCAGTCATTGTTTAATTATATTCCTCAATCTCTTATCTGTGACTTATTAAAATTAGCCCACCAAACTATTAGCCAGATTCATGATGAGATTTATATTCAACAACTGGTTGTTTTTACTGCTATTTGGGTAATTAGAAACCAGCAGCAACATCATCTCACCATGATAAGAACTGATTTTAATAATAATGATTTGGGCGAAATAGCAAAATTTATTCATTTGGTTTGTCGGCATGTTGCTTTGCAAGTTAATAGGCAAGAACAACAATACATTATTTATATGCTAGAAGCGTTCAATACCAAGGATATCAATAACTATATAGAGTGGGTAAATGCACAGTTATTAGCGATTAAGTTAGTTAATTATGTCGAAGAAAAAACACAAATTCCATTTTCAACTAAACAAGAACAGCTGTACGAAAATTTATGTAAACATTTAGCAGGTCTTATTGCGCGAGTGAGTAATAATATTCATATTATTAATCCATTACTCGATAACATCAAACAAAACTATGGTGCAATTTATTCAGTTATTGCTATGTTTATGCAAGAACTTGAAACGACCTTAACTCATAAAGTATCTGATGACGAAATTGCCTTTTTAACTATTCATTTTTCTACCTTTGCAAGCGCAATTAATCAAGAGCGAAGCTACTATTTTAAAGCAGTGGTCTTTTGTGACCATGGTATAGCAACTTCTAACTTATTAGCAGAAACACTTAAAGAGTTTTTTAATATTGATGTACTAGCCATTTTGGGACGTAATGATCAGAATTTATTAGCTCAACTCGATTTTGACTTAATATTTTCTACTTTTCCATTACCGCACTTAGCTCATCCAGTATTGGTGTTAGAACCGATTTTAAAAGAGAAAAATCATCCTATTATCACTGATTTCTTAGCTAAGCACAGGGCTAATCAACGCGTTGTAAATCATTTGGTTGATGCGACCGATCTTTTCTATTCATTGGTTGATTTGATTCAACAAAGTGGTGGCATCATGTCAGCACCTATTTATAACCAACTCGAAAAATGTTTAGCGATTAATAATCTTAAAATCAATAAAAGGAAAATCCAGCCTATGTTGAAAGATATTCTTACCGATAATGACATTATATTGCAGCAAGATAGTTCAAATTGGCAACAAGCGATCAAAATTGCGGCTGAGCCATTATTAAAAAAACAATTTATTTTACCATCTTATATTGATGCCATGATTACGTCGGTCGAGCAATATGGTCCGTATATCGTTATAGGCAAAAATTTAGCGTTGGCACACGCTCGCCCTGAAGATGGCGTAAACCAGTTAGGGGTGAGTGTCGTGACTCTCCGTCATCCCGTGGATTTTGGTAATTCAGAAATGGGACCTGTCAAAATCATATTTTGTTTAGCTGCTATCGATTCGTTTTCTCATCTCAATATTATGCGTAGTTTGATTGAGTTGATTAATGATGAACAAAAACTTGAAAGCTTAACAATGTGTCATTCGGTACAGCAATTTAAGAACATTTTATTTAATGAACCTAATTCGGATTGAACCATTAAATTATAGGAGGATTGAAAATGAGTAATTTAACTATTTTATTTGTTTGTGGTGCGGGATTAGGCAGTAGTTTTGCCGCGCAAATGGCGACTGAAGATGTGCTAAAAGCCAAAGGAATTGATGCCAAGTTGGATCATACTGATATCTCATCTGCTGCTTCTATGAACGCCGATATTATTATCACTGCTGAAAATTTTCGCCCACAGTTTGCTAAGTTTAATATCCGTGAACAGACCTCAATTGTTTATCTCAAAAATATTGTCTCAAAAACTGAAATAGATGAGAAGTTAAGTCCAGTATTGCAACAAAAAGGACTGCTTTAAATTGCCAAATAGGAGAATACTATGAACGTAATTAACTTTATTATCGATAATATTTTAACGCAAGCGTCGATAACAATTAGTCTCATTGCTATGTTTGGCTTGATGTTGCAACGTAAATCAGTAGGTCAAATTATTTCGGGATCGCTTAAAACATTATTGGGCTTTCAAGTGCTCAATGCGGGATCAAGTATCATTGTTGGCAGTTTGACCTATTTCGGGCACATTTTTACCGCTGGATTTGATATGCAAGGGATTATCCCGTCTATTGAAGCGATTAATGGTCAAGCCATGAATCAGTTAGGTTTAGGTCGTGATATTGCTCTGACTTTTTTGATGATTTTTATCTTTAATATTCTAATTGCCCGTTTTACTCGCTGGAAATATATCTTTTTAACTGGTCAGGCTATTCTCTGGATGGCAACCATGACCACGGTATTTGGTAGTTTTGCTGGACTTTCTGGAGTCGTGCTAATTGTAGTTGGCGGTTTTATTGGTGCACTTTTTGCGGTATTTATGCCAGCTATTGCACAGCCGATTATTCGTAAAGTGACGGGATCTAATGACATTGCGCTTGGTCACTTTTGTACAATTGGTTATTTATTTGAAGCGGGTGTTGCTTATGTTGTGGGGGAGCGAGGTGAAAACAAACGTTCAATAGAAGAGATGAAATTACCTAAATCATTTGAATTTTTGCAAGATACCTATCTGTCAGTTATGGTCGTTATGATCCCACTCTATATTATTACGGTTCTTTTTGCCGGCGAGGCGTATGCTTCAACATTATCGGGTAGCCAACATTATGTGATGTATGCCTTTACGCAAGCCATCATTTTTGTTGTGGGGATCTATGTGTTATTAGCTGGCGTTAGGTTATTGCTCGGCGAAATTGTACCTGCGTTTAGAGGTATTGCAATGAAAGTGGTTCCTAATGCTATACCGGCGCTTGATTGTCCTGTGTTTTTTCCTTATAGCCCAAATGCAGTCATATTAGGGTTTATTACCACATCAATTGGTACTGTGATTGCGATGTTGACGTTGCCAGCTTTTGGATTAGCCATGATTTTACCTGGAATGTTAACTAACTTTTTTGCTGGTGGTACCGCAGGCATATTCGGTAATGCTGTTGGTGGTCGCCGTGGTGCGCTCATTGGTGGTATTGCGCATGGTTTCTTTATTACTTTATTACCTGCATTACTGGTGACTATCTTTAATCAAATGGGCTTTATTAATGCTACAGCAACCGATGTTGATACAGTTACAGCGGCGTTACTTTATGCATGGATTTTAAGTCCTTTATTAAAGCATTTTTAGGATAGGAGTTTGCTATGTTTAACTTTTTTAAAAAAAGTAAGCCCAAAAAAGAGTTGGTTGATAAACCAGACATAACAAGTAGCCTGACATCAACACAAATTGACCAAATTGAACAATCAATTAGTCAATTGTTACAACAAATTGATCATACAGATGATGCGGTAACTTTAGCCTCATTATGTGAAACAACAGGGCTTCTTTATTGCCAATTAGATCGTGTTGATTTTGCAATTGAGTATTTAGAAAAGAGTTTACAACATAAAAAATCAATTGGAGAAGGTTATAAAGCATTAATGAATTTGTACAACCATAAACGTGCCGATGCCGCAAAACATGGTTCAATGGACGATATTGATTTTTGGATGAATAAGATGGATTCCATGCGCAACATTGCCAAACAAGTTACGGTTCAACGAGATTAAAGGAAATGATTATGTATACCACACTAAAAGATGTCACTTTATTAGCTCAAAAACTCAATTTTACTGTTGGTGCGTTTAACACGCACAACTTAGAAATGCTGCCTGATATGCTACGCGCAGCGAAAGAAGTAGGTGCACCAATTATTATACAAACTAGCGTTGATACCGCACGCTATATTGGCTTTAAAGTATTGGTTAATGCGGTAAAAGCAATCGCCGATGAAGAGATTGTTGATGCTGTATTACATTTAGATCATGCAAAAAATTTTGATGATATTAAAGAAGCTATCGATAGTGGTTTTACCTCGGTGATGTTTGATGGCTCATCCTTACCATTTAAAGAAAATATTTTAAAAACCCGTGCGGTGGTTGAGTATGCGCATGCACGTGGCGTATCGGTCGAAGGTGAATTAGGCACGATAGGCGGAACAGAAGAGGGCATTCATGTTGATCCTAACGATCGAGTTTATACCAAACCGAAAGATGCGTTAGCGTTTGTTCAAGCCACGGGTATTGATGCATTAGCTGTTGCCATTGGTACTAATCATGGACAGTTTAAATCAAAAACAGAGGTGAATATTCCACTATTAAAAGAGATTCACGCTATGATAGATATTCCTTTGGTTATTCATGGTGGTACTGGTGTTAAAGAAGAAGATTACCCAGAACTGATTAATAATGGTATTCGTAAATTTAATGTTGGCACAGAGCTCTTAGTTAATTGGACGCAAGTTGCCAAAGATAAGTTTGCTGATACTGAAGTGAATAAATCATTACGGCACAATATTATTCCCGCTAATCAAGCGGTTAAAGAAATTGTCAAACATAAAATGAGTTTGTTTCTTAACGTTAATAGTCGTATTAACTAAGGTATGTAAGCATGCAGAAATATTTAATTTTACTGGCAGGCTGTCCATGTACGGGAAAAACCTATCTAGTTAATCAATTGCAACAGCAATTTAAAGATAGCTTTGTTATCACACCCGATGAAGCCAAAATTTTATATGCTGAGTCTATTGGCTTTAATTGTAAAGCTGAAAAGGAAGCGTTAGAACACAAAGTTTGGCAATTTTATTACGGTGTTTTACAACTGTATATGGATGCAGGTAAAAGGGTGATTATTTCTGAATATCCATTTAGTGATAAGCAAAAAAGGCAACTGAGTGAATTTGCTGAGCAATATCACTATCAAGTGATAACCATTCGCTTAGTTGCTGATTTTGATGTGATATGGCAACGTCGTTACCTGCGTGATCGTTCACCTGAGCGCCATTTATGCCATATTATGCAACATTATCATTATGGCGATACGTTAGAAAATCGAAATCTTGCTGATGATTTAATCACTAAGGATCAATTCTATCAAGTTTGCCAAATGCGGCAGTATGATCAATTTGTTTTAGGTAACTTGATTCAAGTTGATGTCACTGACTTTACTAAAGTAGATTACTCAAGATTATTGAATGAGTTGAAGCAAATAGTTAAGTTATAAATAGTGCCATTATCAAAATGAAAATGCCGACCAATTTTAGTCGGCATTGTTATTTTAAGTACTAGCTTTTTATTAGGTCAACATCGATCCCTAGTCCTTTGGCAATTCCAGAACCATAATCAGGATGCACTTTGTAGAAGTGTGTGAGCTGCCTAATTTGAATGTCTCGATTTACGTTTTTCATAGATCCAACGATATTATCAATAAGCAGTTGTTTTTGATCGGGATTCATTAAATTAAATAATGCACGTGGCTGTGAGTAATAATCGCCATCCACACGATGATCATGCCTATCCATTGTCCCAGCAGGTACATGCATTGGCGGTTCGGCATATTGTGGTTGCTGTTTTGGTGCACTATCTACGCTATTAGGCTCATAGTTAGGGGCATTATCAGGGTTGTAATAACGCATTGCACCATCGCGTTGATAATTATGCACAGGACATTTTGGAGCATTGATCGGCAATTGTTGATAATTAGTACCAATACGATAGCGGTGTGCATCGGCATAAGCAAAAATTCGACCTTGTAGCATCTTATCTGGGGATAAACCTGTTCCAGGCACCACATTACTTGGTTCAAAGGCAGATTGTTCAACTTCCGTAAAATAGTTTTCTGGATTACGATTGAGTTCCATCACGCCGACTTCGATTAATGGATATTGTTTTTGTGACCACACTTTTGTGACATCAAACGGATTTTCAGGATGGTTATTGGCTTGCTCTTCAGTCATAACTTGTATATAAAGCCGCCATTTTGGATAGTCTCCTCGCTCAATGGCTTTGAACAGATCTTCTTGTGCAGAATCTGGATTGGTTCCATCTATTTCCGTTGCTTTTTTAGGATGGATATTTTTGATCCCCTGTTCGGTTCGAAAATGCCATTTAACCCAAGTTCGTATACCATCTTTATTAATTAAGCTATAGGTATGGCTACCATAACCGTGCATATGACGATAACCATCAGGAATACCACGATCCGAAAATAAAATAGTGACTTGATGAAGTGATTCTGGCGATAAAGACCAAAAATCCCACATCATTTGTGGATCTTTTAAATTAGTTTTGGGATCACGCTTTTGCGTATGAATAAAGTCAGGAAATTTGAGTGGATCACGAATAAAAAATACCGGGGTATTATTGCCTACGATATCCCAATTACCTTGGTCGGTATAAAACTTGACTGAAAACCCACGTGGATCCCGTGCTGTATCAGATGAGCCTCTCTCTCCTCCTACCAATGAAAATCGAGCAAAAATTGGAGTTTGTTTACCAACACTGGCAAATAGACTGGCGTAAGAATATTGGGTGATATCATTAGTGACAGTAAAAGTACCATGTGCGCCAGAACCTTTGGCGTGAACTCGTCGTTCAGGGATATTTTCACGGTTGAAATGAGCAAGTTTTTCGATAAGCTGAAAATCATCTATCAACACAGGACCTTGGGGACCGGCAGTTCGAGAGTTTTGATTATCGGCTATTGGGGCACCGTTATTATTGGTTAGTTCTTTTTTTTCTGACATTGCAACACTCCTTTATATGATATTAAAAAAGCCTTGAGGGATAAATACTCAATCGTTTTTTGAATATTGTGTCCCAGAGACTTTGTTTGGGACTTGTAGAGCGTGATAAAAAAGATCATTTTTAAATTGATCTTACCTACTTTAAAAAAATATATTTTACTTTTCAAGTAGAATATTTTTGATTTGAAGATATTACAAATATTGGTTTGTAAAACATTAAGTTGTTTCAATAAAACCTTTAATAATTACTTCACACCTGTTCAACCAACATAATCTATTAGAAACGTCGAACTGTTTACATTATATGCTTAAAATAATCCTCTAGGAAACTATAAGGTATTTTATCCAAAATCGCTGAAACTTCTGTTTTCTATTTTTTGAATCGCTAAATATTTGCCGGTTGATGCCATATCATCATCAAAGTGCATATTAATTTTTCTGTTTTCTTATTCGTTGCTGGGCTAGCAGGTTGAGTGAATTTTTCATTTATATGGGGGTTATCACCTATTTTATTGGTTATTGGTTCTAAATAGATCAACTCTTGTTAAAAATATTCAGGAGTCTATACCGTTTCAGTATAAAAACATAGAGAGTTTAACAGAAATGATTTTTGGTTACATCTAAACATTAATACAAGGGGGCACCAACTAGTGATTAGCTCCTATTGTGTAACGATGGTAAGGCCCCTATGTGTATATAGAAATGCTCCATTTAAATAACAAAACTAAAACTAAATAAGCTTTGAAAACGTTCAATTAATTAAAATAATATAAAAATTATAATGTTATTAATTAATTGTTATTGTTCTATTTATCTCCATTTGATAACAAATTTATTCTTTCCGATTGACAAATATAAATTTTATGATGAAATATTATTAAGAATGATTATCATTATTATTATAAAGTGAAAATTTAACGATGAATGCATCGTTATTATATTTGTGGATGGATTTTTTACATGAAAAAAGTAGTAATATCGGCTTTACCTTTGTTGTTAGTTAGTTATAATCCTGCAGTTTTCGCCAAGCAAAATCAAATCAGTCAAACTATCGTCGAAAATAGTGATGATGAAGTCAAAAATAAAGATGATGTTATTGTTGTGACATCACCTATTCCTAAAATATCGAAGCCACAATCGGTTGATTCTGCTCAAATAACGCAAATGAATACAGGTGATGGTAACATCACCGATCTATTAAAGACGTCACCAGCAGTACAAATGTCTAATAGTAGTTATAATGGTATGACTCAAGGAGAGATTAAACCAGCCGATATCTCAATTCATGGCAATACTAGTTATCAGAACAATTATCAGTTAGACGGCATTAGTTTTAATAATGATGTCGATCCGGTTGATCCTGGATTAGGGGTAACCAATACCCGTGTCGATAGTGATGAACAAGGTCTTTACATTGATAGTCGTCTAATCAATGAAATTAAATTATATGACAATAATATTCCTGTTGAATATGGTGGGTTTACAGGTGGTGTTGTGGATGTGATTAGTCGTCATTGGAATCATGAGACTAATGGTAGTATTTTTTATCGTAAAACTCACTCTTCATGGAATAAGACACATGTTGATCCAGCAATTAATTTTGATAGTTCAGCAAATGATGCAAGTCATCCGAGTCGATTTCAACCTAAATATAGTAAACAAAATTTTGGTGGTTGGTTTGAAACGGGGATTACCGACAATCTAGGTTTGATGTTTGCTGCATCTAGAAGAGAATCGGATATTTCTTCAGTCACTTATCAAGGCCCTTCATTATTATTAGAAGGAGATGATTTGATTGAAATTCGAAAAAACGGTGGCATGAAAAACCAAACACGCGTTTCAGATAATTTTTCATCTAAATTTACTTGGTATGCTACTGACCAAACAATCGTCAATCTTTCGGCCAATTATTCTAAGTATGATAATTATTCCTTTGCTGCAACTGTAGCTAATTCTGGCTATGATACTAAGCACAATGGGTTAAGTATGGCGTTGCAACTAATGCATGAGTTTGATTTTGCCAAATTAGATGTGACCACTAGTTATCAAATGCTAGAAGATAAAAGAACCAATGATCAAAATTATTTTGTTACGTTAGTTGATTATTCTGATTGGCGAAATCCCGTGCAATATCATTCGGGAGGCGTTGGTAATTTAACCACTAAACAAAATAATTGGGGATTTAAATCAAAGCTTGAGTTTATGCCTATTAATTGGTTGAATGTAACGCATGAGCCCTCTATGGGGTTTGAATTGACAAAAACCAAAGCTCGCTATATTCGCAATGAAGATTTTTATCGTTATACCTATACTGGTACATGGGATTCTCTTCCTTGGCTCTCTTTTGCTGATCATGCTTCAGTTTTCCAAGCAGGTCATTATCAAGCAAGCTATGATAATTACACACTATTTGCTGATGATACAATGCAATATGGTCGCTTAACTGTTCGTCCAGGGATACGAATTGATTATGATAGTTTTATTAAAGATGCCAATCTGGCCCCAAGATTAGTGACTAGTTTTGATGCTTTTGGTAACGGTAATACTGTCTTAACTACGGGGTTTAACCGTTATTATGGTCGTACTATGATGGCTTATGCTTTATATGGTGCACAAAATGCAGGATTAAAGAACTGTTATTATTTTTGTACTCCTGGACAAGTTGATGAAGATTGGATAAGTTCAAGTGATTTTGAGGGGTTAGATTCACTTTCTACGCCTTACAATGACGAAATTAGCTTAGGCATTGAGCAGATCGTAGATAATAGTTTATGGCAATTACAATATGTGCATCGCGAAAGCTATGATGAAGTTCGCAGTCGTCCTAAATATAATAATGGTAGATCAAATGTTCGAACCTTTGATAATTCTGGGCGTAGTAAGCATGATACTGTTTCACTAACGGTAAAAAATAGGCTACCTATTGAGTTTTATCATGCTGAACATACAGCATCAGCATCTATTTCATGGCAGCAAAGCAAAAGTAATTCACCTAAAGAATTAGGGTATGCGCATTATGATCCAGCAAATAACGTTCGCCATGATAAAGTTTGGTATAACGGTAAAATAATTAATGCATCGGATTTACCCGCAACCGATTTTAATATCCCTGTTAAAGTCAATGTTGAGCTCACAAGTAAGATCCCTGAATATGATTTAACTCTTTATAATTTAGTGCAATGGCAAAGTTCACGGCATCAAGCTGTTCGCTATAGTAACCAATATTACATAGATCCTACTACGGGTAATAAAATGGCAAAATACGAAAAAGAACGCTTTGCCAGTACTTTTCGGTGGGATACTAAACTCGGTTGGACACCAAGTTTTGCTAAAGGAGCTAATTTTTCGGTAGAAGTTAATAATATTTTAAATAAAAAAAATGTTATCGATCGTTATGTTTATGGTGCTGATAAGGTTGGTAATGATAGAGTTGTCAATGCTTATGCACCAGGTCGTCAGTTTTGGATTCAAGTTGGTTATGACTTCTAATTTACATAAAACGTTATACTTTTGTCAAAATAATATAAATTTTAGTACCGCATAAATATGCAAAAAATTAAACAATTTTTATATTTAGTAAAGCCATTTTGGTGTTCATCAGCATCAAAGGTGGCTTGGTTATTATTACTCTCTGTTATCGTATTAAGCTTATCTACTGTATGGTTTAATGTTAAATTAAATCAATGGAATGGTGATTTTTATAATGCTTTACAGACTTTAAATGGGCAAATTCTTTATCGTTTATTAGGCGATTTTATAGTTCTTATTGTTATTATGATTTTGGTTGTTGTGTACGCTGATTATTTACAAAAGAAATTGTTAATAATTTGGCGTCACCACATGACAGAAAAGGTAACTAAGCAATGGTTATCTAAACATTCTCACCACTATCACCTTAAATGTAGGCAAGA
Organism: Gilliamella sp. Pas-s25; assembly: GCF_009795885.1. Lineage (GTDB taxonomy): Bacteria > Pseudomonadota > Gammaproteobacteria > Enterobacterales > Orbaceae > Gilliamella. The sequence goes on from NZ_WTEV01000001.1 coordinate 166,990, forward strand.
TAAACTAGATAATCCCGATCAACGTATTGCGGAAGATGTTTATTTACTAATCAAACAATCATTGGATTTATTGCTTTCATTTTTGCGTTCATGTATGACGTTAATCTCTTTCACTGCCATTCTTTGGACACTATCTGGTGCTATTTCCTTTACTTTGCTATCGATGGATATTTATATTCCAGGTTATATGGTTTTTGTCTGTCTTATTTATACATTATTAGGCGTTATTTGTACGCATGCTATAGGCAAACCATTACATAAGATTAATGTGGAAAAACAAAGAAGTGAAGCTGATTATCGTGCAGCCTTGATTTATTGTCATCAATCTAGCGAAGCAATTGCTGGTCAACATGGTGAAAAACAAGAAACAGCTAGATTACAAAACAAATTTACTGCTATTATTCATAATTGGCAAAATTTGATGAATAATGAAAGAAATCTTTCATTTTTTAGTGTAGGTTATCAACAAGTTTCTTCTTTAGCCCCCATTTTTTTTGCCTTACCGGCATTTATTGCTGGCTTAATTAATTTAGGTGGCTTAATGCAGATTAGGCAAGCCTTTATGCAGGTTTCATCGGCATTAAGTTGGTTTATTTATGCATACCGAGATATTGCTATTTGGCAAGCAACGGTAACTCGGCTTTATCATTTTATTCGACTTTTAGATGAGCTACCTGAAAACACTATTATCCCATCTACCAATAAGGATAAGTTACTCGATGCACAAGTAGTATTACGAAGTGCGGATAATCAGCAGGTATTATTATCAACTAATATTGAGTTAGCTAAGGGAGATACTCTATTACTTCAAGGGCTTTCTGGTATAGGCAAATCGACACTATTAAAAGCCATTAGTGGTTTTTGGGCAAACTATCAAGGTGTCATTCAACGCACAGATAATTATCTGTGGATCCCACAAAAAATTTGGCTTAGCTATGATAGATTAGATAATTTATTGACTTATCCAGCGTGTCCGCAAAGTTTTGCTCGAGATGCACTAATTGAAACGTTGTCATTGGTGGGTTTAGATAAATTAAATAGTGAATTAGAAACGGAAGATGATTGGAGCAACCGTCTATCGGGTGGGGAACAGCAACGCTTAATGTTTGCTCGATTATTACTTAATAAACCCGATCTGATATTATTAGATGAAGTAACTTCCGCATTGGATTTACCAAGCGTTTATCAACTTATTTCGTTATTACAAGAAAAACTGCCTGAAAGCGCAGTGATCTTTGTTTCTCATCAGCCGATACAAAATTATGTTAAATACATGATCAATTTAGATACTAATGTTAATCCGTCAAGTCAAGAATTAGCTAAACTGAACAGTATTGTTGATAATGTGTTTGTATCTAAGGTTTAAATACTATGTTAAAAAATTATTTATATCGTACTTTATTTATTTTATTGCTAAATTTTCCTCATTTATGTTGGGCAATAACGCCAATTGACACTGATCCAGCAATAGAAACTTACCAATTAGAGAATGGTTTAACCGTTTATCTACAACCACGCCCAAAAGCAGGATTAGAATTAAGGTTAATTGTGCACAGTGGTTCCTTGCAAGAAAATGAAAAGCAACTAGGTTTAGCGCATTTTGTTGAACATATGGCATTTAAAGGAACAAAAAATTTCCCAGATAAATCAAGTTTTAAGTCGCTAGAAGAGCATGGTATTCATTTAGGTAGCCATATAAATGCTGCGACCAGCTTTAATTCTACTGTATACCGTTTGTCGTTACCAACTAGTACAGATCAACAGGTAGAAAAGGGATTAATGGTATTATCTGATTGGGCTTATCATATTTCTTTTGAATCGAAAGATTATGAAAGTGAACGCGATGTTATTATCGAAGAATGGCGTTTACGACAAGGTGTGGCTTATCGTATTAATACTATCTTAGATGAATTACGTTATCATGGTAGCTTATATGCTGATCGAGCACCGATTGGTTCGTTAGATATTATAAAAAATGCGCCTGTAGAAGAGGCGAAAACCTTTTATTCCAATTGGTATCAACCTCAAAGAATGAGCCTAGTTGTTGTAGGAAACTTTGATACTAAAGTCGCAAAACAGTGGATTGCTAAGTTTTTTGGTCAACGTCCTCGAGGTAATGCACCTGTTGATGTTCCTCAATTAAGGGCTTTTGCATCGCAGAGTGAGCCATTAGTTAAGATTATTCTTGATCGTGAACAAGGGCAAAGGCTAATACAATTAGCATTACAACGTAATTTGCCAACAACCTTAAATACACCACAAGGCATAAAAGAAGACGTTTTTGATCTAGTCTGGTTAACACTACTTAATCAACGGTTATCGTTATTGGTAGAAAATCAGATATTGCCTAATTCTCAAGTTAATCAACAAGGGATCTTATTTGATGATAAACGTATGCAATATCTTATTTTTGCACAGCCAAAAGATCAACAGTATTTAGATGTAATAAAGCATCTTTTTACTGAATTACAGCGGATGTCAACCAATCGTGTATCTGAAATTGAATTGCAGCAGGTAAAAACGCAAATCTTGACAAAATTAAAACAACAATCAGAAAATGAAAGTAATTATCAAAATGATTATTTAGCTAATCAATTAGTTAACAACATCACCAATAGTTTGCCCATACAAAATAAACAGCAACAATTAACACAAACAGAAAAGATTTTAAAAAATGTTAATCCAGAACAATTGCAAACAATGGTGGCTGAAAGGTTAAATAGTGCTGATTTACGGATTGCTATTATTGGACCTGATAGTGATGAAAAAGCTATTAATATATCTCAAATCAAACAATTATGGCAATCTATTAGGCAAACTCAGCTAGGTGACTTTTCTTTTAAAAAGGTGGATGTTAACCTTGATATAGTACCGTTAGAGCAAGGAAAGATTAAAACAACCCGTAACATCAGCGAAATAAAAGCATATGAGTGGCAATTAAGCAATGGACTTCGTGTTATTGCTCGTCCTGATAATACTTTATCAAGTGATATTGAAATATTATTACAAATTCCAGGAGGATTATCCCTAGATACCTATCAACAATTAGGTATTATGCGTTGGTCTCAAAGATTGGCTGAAGCCAGTGGATATGGATCTTATAGTGCAGCAAAATTAAACCAATTTGAACGGCAACATCAAGTTAGCGTTTACCCTTATGCAGAATTACTTTATCATGGTTTACGTGGAAAAGCCCCCAATGATCAATTAGCATCATTATTTAAATTATTCTATTTGAAATTAACAGCGGCTAATTTTGACCCAGAAAGATTAGCTAAGACCAAACAACAATTGGGCTTGGCTTACGCAAAACAACCTGTTGAAAGACAATTTTTAGATTTAATCAATAAAAATGCTTTTAACCATGGCGAGCGTTTACTCGTTTCGCCAAAAGGACCTTGGATCAATTTTACTGCTGATCAACTTAAACAATTCTATTCACAAACGTTTAGCTTACCGCTATCAGCTAATATTATTATTTCTGGACGTTTTAATATTGATGACATTAAGCCCTTAGTGGAATGTTGGTTTGCAGGTTTACCTGTTGTTGATAGGAAAACTACATGGATAGATAATGGTATCACACCAATTCATCATTCAATGCAAAAAGCCTATCCAATGGCTAGCAGTGATAAATCGATGGTCAGCATACTTTATTCTGAGCAAAAATCATGGCAGCTTAGTGATCAACTGAAACTTGAATTACTTGATTATATTGTTAATTTAAGGCTACGTCATTATGTAAGGGAACAAGCTTCTGGTGTTTATACGATTATTTTTTCTCAACAATTGATTAAATATCCGACTCCTTATTATTTGGCTAGGTTAAATTTCACCACGGCACCAGATAAGGTTAACGCTTTAACTTTACTGGCTGATAAAGTGATTCAATCAGTAGCACATGATGGTATTACCTTAGATGAACTAGAGCAGGCGAAAAAATCATGGTTACTCGATCATCAAGAAAAGGTGACAAGTTCTACTTATTGGTTAACAGCTATGGCACAAATAGCTGCTGATGGAGATCGTTTTGATGAGTTAAAGACACAACCAAATATCATTGAAGCTATCGCATTGGAGGATATCAATCATTTAGCGAAGCAATTATTAGGTAAAAATCCAAAAATTTTCACTTTATTGCCAAAAGAAAATAACAGCTTGAATCAATAAAATTATTAATTTTGTTATGGAGTTAAAGTAATAAGCCAGCATATGGGGTATTACTTTTAATCCTATATTTTAGATGTTTTTATACGGGTAATCTCTATGTCCTACTCTCATAATTATGATCGGCTTATTGTTTAATCAAACTTTTTAGTGACAAAAAGATGCCTTATATAAACAAAAATATGGTTTCCAGTTTAAACCATGAGCCATTAAATTTGCTTAAACAACGGTTATTCTATTTATTTTAGGTGTCTAATTATGGCAAGTCTTTTTATTTTGAATCTTCGTTTTCCTAATAAACTAATTTTTATATCTAGGCAGAATTTCTAGATATGAAGGTAAAACTGTTACAATTTATTCTTTATAATAAGAATAATTGTAATTTATAGTTTCAATAAAAAATAAAACAATTTAAGCATAGATGATTTCAGGTAATTGAACATCCCATGGTTTGTTATCTAGCTGTTGTACTTTTTGGCAAGCAAATGCAAGCCCAATAGGTAAAATTTGTTGGGTTTGATAATCTGCTAGTAATCGGTCATAAAATCCGCCACCCATTCCCATACGATAACCTCGTTGATCAAAAGCAACCAGCGGGGTGAAAACAATATCCAGTTGGCGGGAAGGAAGCACATTTAATCTATTTAATTCTGGTTCTAATATACCAAATTTATTTTTTATAAGTTGAGTTTGGCTAGTATATTTTAAGAAGAGTAAATGTTTGGAGGAAAATGGGTGAATAATAGGTAAATAAACAGATTTATTTTGTTGCCATAAATAATTAATTATAGGTTGGGTTTCGACTTCGCCATCAAATGATAAAAATATAGCAATATTTTTTGCAGCATTAATCGCTTGGTGACGGGCAATTTTTTGATATATAGCTTGTTGTGCAATCTCACGTTCATCGGGAGATAATTGTCGTCTTTTTTGACGGATAATTTGCCTAATATTCATCAGTTTTCACTGTTGCTGCAAGTTCGAAAGAACACTCCAAGATGTCGTTAGGGTCGTAACCCTTGAACCCAAGGTTCAAGGTGAACATCGTGTTTTAATTTTTAGGTTTCCTTACAAGTAAGGCATACACACCAACTAAAAGTCACTCCGTTCTTAAGTTAAGAATATCGGCTCAGGGGACTAACCCGCATCGCGATCATCTCAGAGATGGATACCATAATACAAAATTTAACGGATCATACAATACCATTTGTATTAAATTTACAATTTAAATGGTTAATTGTTGGGATTTAAGGCAGAATCAAGTAATTGCTGTAACATTTTAAGCCGATTACCAAACTCATTGCTTTTTTCTTTTTCTTTGGTTAATTCATAAGAAATGTTTAGCGCGGCAGTCATAATAAGTTGATCGCTACCAACTTGTGGAGACTTTTCTCGTAAATTTGTTAAGCGCGCATCAAGATCCTTTGCTGCACAATTAAGTGCGTCGACTTCATCAACCGGACAATTAAATTTTAATGTTCGTCCAAAAATTTGAATAGTGACAGCTTGAGTTTCCATATTTAACCTATTGATTCATAAAATTATTAATTTTATCGATAATGTGCTTTTGGTCTAATCCCATCTCTTGTCTAATTTCGCTTTGCGCTCCTTGAGAAATAAACTTATCAGGGAGTCCAATATTTAAAACATCACATTTTATTTTTTTCGATAATAAATATTCACCGACACCGCTACCGGCACCGCCTTTAATACTATTTTCTTCAATAGTGACAAGTATATTATGAGTTTGGCTAATGTGCAAAAGGACTTTTTCATCTAATGGTTTAACAAAACGCATATCAATGACTGTAGCATTGATTTGCTCAGCTGCTTGTAAAACTTCGGTAAGCAAAGTGCCAAAATTAAGTAAAGCAATATTCTTACCTTGTCGGTATAATTTAGATTGCCCTAAAGGAATTACGGTTAATGGTGTTAATTGTGTACCAGTGCCTTCCCCTCGAGGATAACGCACTGCCGCAGGTCCATTATGTAAATAGCCTGTGTACAGCATTTGCCGACATTCGTTTTCATCACTCGGTGTCATAATGACCATATTAGGTACACAGCGTAGATAACTTAAGTCAAATGCACCTTGGTGAGTTTCACCGTCGGCGCCAACGATGCCAGCACGATCGATGGCAAATAATACAGGTAGGTTTTGAATGGCAACATCATGAATAACTTGATCATATGCGCGTTGTAAAAAAGTTGAGTAAATAGCTACAACAGGCTTTAAGTCACTAATTGCAAACCCAGCAGCTAGGGTAACAGCATGTTGTTCAGCTATTGCAACATCAAAAAATTGGTCTGGATAACAATTGGCAAATTTTGTCATACCTGAACCTTCGCTCATTGCAGGGGTTATTGCCATTAAACGTTTATCATTTTGCGCCATTTCGCATAGCCAATCGCCAAAAACTTGCGAATATGTTGGGATTGCTTTTGTGGCGATAGGTAAGATGCCTTCATTAGGATTAAATTTTGGTACGCCGTGCCATAAAGTCGGATCTTTTTCAGCTGGCGCATAACCTTTGCCTTTTTGTGTAATCACATGCAGCAGTTGTGGGCCTTTTAGTTGGCGAACTTTTTGTAAAGTTGTCACTAGACCATCAACATCATGCCCGTCAACAGGACCTATATAATTAAAACCTAGTTCTTCAAATAAGACGGCTGGTGTGATTAATCCTTTTAAGTGTTCTTCAGTCTTTTTAATCAGTTCTTTTAATGGCGGAATATTTGCTAATACACGTTTGCCACTTTCCCGAAAAGAGGTATAGGCTCTACTTGATAAGATTTGAGTAAGATGTTGGCTTAGTGCGCCGGTATTTGCTGAAATCGACATGTCATTGTCGTTAACTATCACTAGCATATCGGGCTTAACATGACCAGCATGATTCATCGCTTCAAATGCCATACCAGCCGTTAATGCACCATCGCCAATGATAGCGGCAACTTTTTTACCTGATTGTTTTTTTTGTTCACTAATTGCAATTCCAAGCGCAGCACTAATTGAAGTCGAAGAATGCCCTGTGGTTAGTACATCATATTCGCTCTCATTACGATGAGGAAATGGATGAAGCCCTCCTTTTTGGCGAATAGTGAGCATTTGATCGCGACGACCAGTCAAAATTTTATGAGGATAGGCTTGATGACCAACATCCCAAATAATTTTATCAAAAGGTGTATGATAGACATAATGCAGTGCTGTGGTTAATTCAACCACGCCTAGCCCCGATGCTAAATGACCACTTGATTGGCTAACACATGCTAGTAAATATTGCCTAAGCTCGTGGCAAATCGCCGATAACTGTGACTGAGGAAAACCTCTTAGATCCTCGGGCGAATCTATCTGTTTTAACAATGGGTAATTATCTAAATTCATTATGTAATGCTATATTTTAGTTAGTTGTTAACTATTACGATTAATAATAAAACCAGCAAGATCCTGCAATGGCTGGCTATTATAAGGTATTGGCTTTAGACTATCGATAGCTTGCTGATAAAGTTGCTCAGTGAGTTTTATTGCGTTATCAAGTCCAATTAATGCAGGGTATGTGCTTTTTTCATGAGCCAGATCTGAACCTTGCGGTTTACCCATAATAGATTGCTCACCAATGATGTCTAAAATATCATCTTGAATTTGAAATGCCAGTCCAATTGCTTCGGCATAGTGATCGAGTGTTATAAGGTATGGTTTTGCTATATCATCACAAGCAAAAGCACCTAAACGAATAGCTGCTTTGATTAAAGCGCCAGTTTTATAACAATGGATTTTTTGCAAATGTTCAAGGTTAATTGACTGATGTGTGGCTTGTAAATCGAGCGATTGACCAAGGCACATACCGGTAACACCACTGGCATGGGCAAGCTCAGCTATCATTTTGATTTTAGCATCTGCATCGATTAACTCACTGCCTGCTAATAATGAAAAAGCTAAGCTTTGCAAGGCATCACCAGCCAATATTGCTTGTGCTTCACCAAATTGGATATGGCAGGTTGGTTTGCCTCGGCGTAAATCGTCATTATCCATGGCGGGTAGGTCGTCATGAATCAATGAATAGGTATGAATTAATTCAATGGCGGCAGCCACTTCGTCTAATTTAGAAAGCGGGCAATTGAACATTTTGCCTGTTAAATAGACTAAAATAGGTCGAATCCGTTTGCCACCAGCCAGCAAGCTGTAACGCATTGCTTGTTGAAGTGTGGATGGCTTAATTTGTGAAATACAGGTAGTTAAAAACGAGTCAATTCGTTCTTGTAATGGTTTTAAACTATTCATTATTATCATTTGAGAACTCTGACAGTTCGGCATCACTATTTTCAGATAATAAAATCTGAATGCGTTGCTCGGCTTGCTGTAACTGTTTTTGTCCTGCTTTTGCTAATTTAATTCCTTTTTCGAACTCAGTTAGCGCTTCATCTAATGGTAAATCGCCGTTTTCTAGTTGAGATACAATGGTTTCGAGCTGTTTAAGTGTCTGTTCGAAACTTACTTCTTTGTCTTGTTTTTTTGCCATTTTCAATTCCTCTTTACGTTTGATGAGTATACACTTATTTCAAATAATCGTGAATCACGGCGTTTGCTTATTTATCACTGCGCAAGCGATATTAATGCTTGTTAACCTTTGATTTAACGATTAGCTAATTTGTTGATTTGCTCTCATCTTCGTAATTAGACTCTTCCATTGCTAATAAGGTAATATTTGGATTAATCGGTTTTTTAACTTCAATACCCATTTCACGGAATCGTTCAATTTGCCCAATTACGTTACCACGACCTTTTGATAATTTGTTCATGGAATTTTGATAAGTCTGTTGTGCTTTGTCTAAACAACTGCCTAGGTTTTCCATATCTTCAACAAAGCCGCGCATTTTGTCGTACAGTTTACTTGCTCTATCAGCAATCAGCTGGGCATTACGATTTTGATATTCAAATCGCCATAAATTATGAATAGTTCGTAATGCCACTAACAATGTGGTTGGGCTGACTATCATAATATTATTTTTTAAAGCATCATTGATTAATGCAGGATCATTATCGATCGCACTTAAAAATGCTGGCTCGACAGGGATAAACATCAAAATATAATCTAATGAATTAATACCAATGAGTTTATGATAATCTTTTTGGCTCAGTTGCTTTAAGTGGTTACGAACAGCTGCTAAATGTTCGGTCATCGCTTTCGCTTTAATTGTTTCGTCATCACTATTAAAATGACGCTCATAGGCAACTAATGTTACTTTTGAATCAATAACCACGTCCCCGCCTTGCGGTAAGTGAACAATAACATCGGGTTGTAATCGCTGATTACTTTCGTTCGTTAAATTGACTTGAGTTTCATATTCATAACCTGAACGTAATCCTGAATTATCTAGAATTTGGCTTAGGATAAATTCGCCCCAGTTCCCTTGGGTTTTGTTATTGCCCTTTAGCGCATTGGTTAAGTTGGTTGCTTCTTTGCTCATTTGCTCATTTAGCTGTTGCAAGTTACGAATTTCATGCGTGAGTGTGTGGCGTTCTTTAGCCTCTTGACCAAAACTATCTTGTACTTGTTTTTTGAAACCTTCTAGCTGTTCTTTGAGTGGTGAAAGTAAAAAATCAAGGCTTTGTTTATTTTGTTGCTCAATCTTTTTGCCACTTTGTTCAAAAATACGATTGGCAAGGTTTTCAAATTGGGTCGTGAGCCGTTGTTCACTTTGTTCTAATATCGTTTGCCGTTCTTGGGTAGCACTTAACGTTTCTTCTAAACGTGTTTTGAGTTCACTAATTTTGACATTTTGCGCTAGATTTTGTTGTCGATACTGATCTAATTGATGCTCCAGCTGTCTTACTTGAATTGTTAAAGATTGGTTTTCTTCCTTTTTTTGGATCAGTTGCAGATCAAATAGTTGATGTAAATTATTAATTGTTAGGTGCGATTTTACTGTTAACACCAATAAAATTAGGGCGGCAATACCAATAATAATCGCAATCCATTCGGCTAATCCTAAATTATTGAACATAATTAAGCCCTTTCAAAAGTAAATGACATCACTTCATCTAAATTTTTGCACTCTAGTGCAAGCATAATTAAACGATCTAATCCTACCGCAACACCCGCACAGTCAGGTAGGCCAGCTTCCATGGCAGCGAGTAACTCAATGTCAATATTTTGTGCTGGTAGGTTTTGATTTGTGCGATCTAAATTATTTTGTTCAAAACGCATTCGTTGTTCTTGAGCATTGGTGAGTTCTTTAAAACCATTAGCAAGTTCAACACCTTTGTAATAGAACTCAAAACGGCTCGCTACTCGGTGATCCTCTGAACTAATGGCAGCTAATGCTGCTTGTGATGCTGGAAAGTTGAATACTGCAATAGGTTTATCTTGCCCAATATGCGGTTCAACACCAAAAGTGAACAAGCATTGGAGTAATCCATCTTTATCATAATTGTCAGTATTAAGTCCAATATCAAGTTGGTTTGCGGCATTAACTAAGGTTGCGTGATCAGCTTCTAAAGGGTCAATATTAAGATGACGTTGAAATACCTTTTGATAAGAAATACGTTCAGCCGGTTCACAATCTAAAACAGTTTGCAGTAAGTCATCGACTTCATTGATCATTTGCATCATATCAAATTGGATGCGATACCATTCGAGCATGGTGAACTCAGGGTTATGATAACGACTAACTTCTTCATGATTACGAAAACATTTACACATTTGATAAATAGGACCACTGCCAGCGGCTAGTAAGCGCTTCATATGATATTCAGGGCTGGTAATTAATGACATTTGTTGCCCTTGTTGTTCTTCGTGCTCCCCTGGTTTTAAGAATTTAGTGTGAAAAGAACTTAAATGCACGTCTGTTACTGCATATTGGCTTAAGGTCGGTGTTTCAACCTCTAAAATACAGCGATCAGCAAAAAATTGGCGTACTTGAGAAACAATTTTTGCGCGCTTAAGTAAATTATTGATAGATGCAGAAGGTTGCCAAGTCATAAAAATATCCATGGGTTTTTGATTAGTTACTAAAAGAAGTGAAGTAGGGCAAAAGCCCTATTTCTTATTGTTGGCGTTCATTTTGCCATAATGAGAACAAATTGTCGTATTTTTCTTGTTGCTGCCAAATATGACGATGTAATGCGGAAAGAATAATAGGATCTTCTAAAATTGCTAACTGTTTTTCTTTACTCATTTTTTCTAAATCTATGTGTTGATACTGAGCAATAAGTTCATCACGTTTTTGTTGGTTTTTATTATTCACTTGATGTCGTGACGTTGATAAAGCGCAAGCTAGCGCATTATAGATAGGATCGACCAACGCCATAACAAAGCCATTTTCAATAAATGCCGCTTCAGTTTTAACTAAATATTCACCTGTAAGTGTGATTGCTTTTGCAGGGTGGGTTTCTTCTGGTGTTAAAAATAACCCTACTTTTTTTGCTTTCATACCAATGCTAGAAAGCCCCGATACCCTAATTACTAAAGGCGAAATGGTTAAAGGTATTAATATTGCTATATACCAATAAGTAAATTGTGGATTCAGCCAGATTATTATCCCTAGCCATACAATGCCTAATAGCGACAGTGGCCAACAAAAATAAAATGATTCTCCCCATGTTAACGCATCGTCACTTCGGGAAGGTGACTTCCATTGAATTTTGCTACCCATCCATGCTCTAAGTACAAATTTACTATGGAAGATCATGCGTATTGGCGCAAGGATCATCGACCAAACCATTTCAATTAGTATTGATAAGGTTAATTTAAATATACCACCAACATCTTTTGCCCCTGTTCTGGCTATAATAATGCCATAGCTGAAAAATTTAGGTGCAAATAGTAAAACCATCGTGGTTGAGAGTAGTTGTATGGCCAATTGCTCATCCCACCTTGGCCAAGTTGGATAAAATTGGTTAGGTTGGAAGAAGTATTGGGGTTCAGAAATATTAAACACCAATAATAATAGTGTTGAAAATATTAAAAACACTAACCACAATAATGAAGAGATATAAGCCATACCACTAGTTGCAAACATGATGCGGTGTGTTAATTTAATACCGCTTTTGAAAATTAACCTTAGGTTAATTAAGTTGCCCATACACCAACGATTATCGCGTTTTAGATCTTCAATCATATTACCGGGTAGCTCTTCATAACTGCCGTTCATATTATAAGCAATCCAAACGCCATAGCCGGCACGACGCATAAGTGTTGCTTCAACCAGATCATGCGATAAGATATGAATTGTTCCTTTACGTTTTTGAAGTGGCGATAATATGCAATGTTCTATAAAAGGTTTTAAGCGAATCATGGCATTGTGTCCCCAATATTGGGCTTCGCTTAGTTGCCAAAAATGTGTGCCAGAACAGAAGATATCGCTGTAAATTTGGTTAGCAAATTGTTGAATACGTCCGTAAAGCGTTGTCATTCTGACGGATTTTGGCGGGGATTGTAAAATGCCTGCTTTAGGAGTCATTTCCATCATGGCAATCATTTTTAAGATACAATCACCGGTCATAATACTGTCGGCATCAAGGATCATCATGTATTCGTATTGATGACCCCAACGGCGGCAAAAATCATCAATATTACCGCTTTTACGTTTCACTCGACGTTTGCGGTGACGATAAAAAATATTACAACCGTTGTTTGGTTTTGTCGCATTAAATTCCGCCCAAGCTTTAAGTTCGTTGACATATAGATCGGGATCGTTAGTATCACTTAAGATAAAAAAATCACAGCAAGCGGCGTGACCTGTTTCAACAAGGGACTGATAAGTTGCCTGTAATCCAGCAAATACCCGAGCAACATCTTCATTACAAATTGGCATAACAAGTGCAGTTCGATGCTTAGCATCAATATGCGATGCAGGGTCATTAGGAATAGGGATAGTGTAACGATCTTTTCCCATAACAGCCAATATTAGCCCCATAATGCTGGTCCAAAAACCAATCGAAATCCAGAAAAACAAAATAGCAAATAAGGTAATAATCGCACCTTGGATAATATAAGGGATTATACTGTAAATGGCTAATTCAGGATTGATATCCCAATTTGCCATAAAATTGATTTTTTGCCAACTTTGATAAGGCAGTAAAGACGATAGGTAAGTGGTTCCGTAATAGGTTTGTACAGTAATGAGTACAAACATAATAAAGCGACGGATTATAGCTAGGACATTAATGCCAAATTTCGCTTTGGCCGTATAGCGTTGGTTCCATATCTGTGGTTGAATTGAAACGCGATCAACTTTAGGATAACTCGGTTGTTGCCTTCGGTCATCAATAAAGGAAGATGTATCACCAACTTGGTTTAAACGATATTTTAAAAACTCGACATCGTCAGGTGGCGTTGCATTGTTTTCACATTTCTGATGCCAAACTTCAGCGTCAGAAAGATGGGCAAAGTAATCTTTTTTCATATTTTTATCATAATAATATAATAATTATTGTGCGGGATATTGCCCACTCCAAGTTTCGGAAATCACTTCATTAGTTGCTTGCGAAGCGAGTTGTATGCGAATATCAGTTGCTTTTTTACTGTCTTCAACGTTGAATCGAACAATTACTCGCCAGCCTTTAATTACTGGATTGTATTGCTTGTCACAACTTACGATAGAACCATTGTTAATACTTGAAATCACTTTGACTGGCTCATTTTCTGATAATGTTGAACCGGCGAAGTCAATCACATATGCATTAGAACCATCAAGTTTACGAATTAAATTAGCTTGTTTTATATCACCTAGTGATAAGCGTGTGCTAACTGCTTTTGCTACATTATTGGGATAACGTTGTTTTTCGTTTAATGAATAATGTAATCGATATTTGATATCAAGTGCATCTCCCGCTTTGTATTGTTTTTCGGGTACCCAAAAAGTAACAATATTGTCGTTAGTTTCATCAGATGTTGGAATTTCGACTAATTCAACGCGTCCTTTGTGCCAATCACCTAAAATTTCAGTCCAAACACTTGGTCGTTTTTCATAGTGATCATCAAGATCTTGATAATCATCAAAACCTTTATCACGCTGAATTAAACCGAATGCTTTTGGGTTTTCTAAACTATAAGATGAAAACGATAAACGCTTTGGATTATTTAATGGACGCCAAATCCATTCATTATTATTAGCTAATATAGAAAGCCCATTTGAATCATGCATTGCTGGACGGTAATTTAGCAATGGTGATGGTTGATTAGGTCCAAATAAAAACATACTGGTTAATGGCGCTATGCCTAATTTTTTTACTGAATTACGGAAGAATATTTTCGCTTGCACGGTGATAGTAGTATCAACACTTGGTACGAGTGTAATTTTATAAGCGCCAGTAACACTTGGTGAATCGAGTAATGCATAGATAACTAAATGCTTTTGGTTTGGTTCAGGCCTTTCAATCCAATACTCTTTAAAACGTGGAAACTCTTCTCCGGACATTTCTCCTGTGTCAATAGCCAGACCTCTAGCTGAAAGGCCATATCGCTGATCTTTTCCTACTGCACGAAAATAACTGCCACCAAGTGCTGAGAATATTTCATCATCAGTTTTTGTTGGCGTATTAATTGGATAATGAACTTTAAAGCCAGCAAAACCAAGATTTTTATTGTCTAGTTTATCAAGTTTGATTTGGCTTAAATCAAAATAGCTAGGATCATATTTAATTGGATTAACTTGATTATCAACAATTTCATTGATTTTTATTGGAACGTCAAAGTACATACCTTCATGATAAAACTCAAGTTTAAAACGGCTTTTTCGATCACCCCAATAGGCCTTTTGATGATTAAATAGAATTTTTTGATAATCAGCAAATTGTAAAGATGCTAATTCGTTTGGTATATTTTTAGATGGCTGAACATAAGCTTTTTGGGATGATTTTTCGGCTTTTGCAACCACATCATCAAACGAAAAGGCCCACGAAGAAAAACTAATGCAAGAAACACAAGCCATGCAAAGCACCTTGCTAATTAGTGTTTGACTAAAAGGATTATTGGGTAAAAAATTGTACATAAAGGCTCGCATTATTATCTAAAAATATTGAAGTAGTTGATAATATTATCTTTTGGGGCACCCAAGCATTTTTCGACATAATCTACTTTTATTTCTTGAATGATGCTCGGATTTTCATCAATCAGGAAGTGAGAATAGTCATCTTTAGCAATCTTTGCTTTTAAGGATAATATATCTTGTTCAGACATTCTAAATTGTGGTTGAAAATATTGGGTTATTTTAGCGGTATCTTTTGTATAAATTGCAGCAACAAAATCGGCCGAATCCTGACAATAATTTTTAATATTGGTGTCAGTTGCTTTTATTTTGCTTAATTCAATATCATGTTCAGCTTGGTTTTCTTCAACTACTTTTTTGAGTTGCATACCATACTTTAATTTATAATTTTCGTTCAAATAAAAACTCAACACACATGATGACTGGTTACTATCATCTTTGCAATTTAAAATGCCATGTTTGGTAATATAGTTGTCGAAGTTTTTATCACCAACAATCTGAATTAATTGATTTTTAGCATCAACGACATAAGGGTCATTAGTTTCAGTTTGTTGTTTTAATAGAAATAGCTGATCTGCTTGTGAAATCGTTTCTTTATTTTTTTTTGGTGAAACTTTTTGGGCACAACTTGCGACAAGAATAGAGACAATGGCGCATATAAGGATGTTACTTACTTTCATTTATCAAATTCCATGAATATATTCTTGAGTATAATTTCAAAGTGAACAAATTTGCTATCCATTTAATCCTGTTATTAGTAACAACCGTTACCGATAACGATTATTATTGTAGCGCAAAATTATATACTCTTATTGTTTTAAAAACACTAGCAGATTAAATTAAATTTATAAAAGAACCTGCTATATAGCGATATAGCCGTTTTTTCTAATGTTTACATATTTTTTTATTATCAACTGTAAACACAGATTCATGAACAACAGAAGGTTTAAATTTACCCTTTGATTTGAAAAAAGTGATAAGTTGCTCGGCATTCATATCAAATTGAGAACAAGTATGAAACTTTGCATTTGCGCCAAATTTGTCTTTGATGGCATTAAGTAAGGAAGATTCTGTGTAGTTATTCCCATCCATCATATGCAAAACTTTATGTCCGTGAATTGACATTATAGCCTCCTAAGTTGTTGTTCATTTAAGTCATGAAACTCAACGTTTCGAGCAGTGAAAGATAGCAGATATTACCAGTAAAAAAAAGAGGTTAAATATTAAAAATATCATAAATTTCTTTTGCTGATTCCCCTGATGTATATCAGGGGAAAAGTAAGAGCGACGGTGGCAAAACATTGAATAAAGTGTAACGTTATTTTTATTCTTTATTCATGGATAATTTGGCGATGATTGTTTGATTTTCTCTTTTAACTTGATGAATAACAATCGAGATAGTGTCAGCTAGTTTATAGCAAGTTTCACCTTTAATTTTGATGATGCCTTCATCGGGTAATGGAATAATTTCTTCTTTGACTGGGTGAATCATTGACAGCGGCACAAATGCAAAAGCACCTATATCACATAAGCGAACCCGAGCGCCACCACGATTAATATCAATAATTTCAGCTGAGTAATTTTCGCCGATTTTATCTGATAAGTATTGAGCATAAAGATTTTCAGCCATATCGCGTTCAGCAAAGCGTAATATTTTGCGTCTTTCATTCATACTTTTTAATTGCTCTTTATCTGGCGGGGTTAATTCTTGTGAGCGGATATACGCTTTGATTAGTCGATGATTGACCATATCGCCGTATTTACGTATTGGTGAAGTCCATGTAGCATAGGCGTCAAATCCTAAACCAAAATGCGGTTGTGGCTCAGTTGAAAAATCTGCAGGACTTTGGAATTTGCGGAGCTTGGTGGCCAAAAATGGATTATTGTCGATTATACGTCGTAACTTTACATATCCATCGAAAGATAAGAGTGATTCTTTATCAAACTCTGTAATCCCGTTATCATTTAAAAAATTTACCACTTGTTCAATATATTTATTATCAAAGCCCGAATGAATATTAAAAATCCCAAAGCCAATTTTATGTTGTAATTGTAATGTTAAAGCTTGGTTGGCAAGAACCATGACTTCTTCAACAATATGATTAGCAATTCGACGAGTCTCTTTAATTATGGATTGAACTTGACGATTTTCATTAAGTTTAAAGCGATAATCACCATTATCTTTAAAGACTAATGCATGAGTTTGTCGCCATGTTATGCGAATTTTAGCTAAATCAGCTAACCAGTTTAATTGCTGTACAATAATTGGGTTATTGGTGGTTAATTCGTCATTATTTTCTAAAAAGTTAGAGACATGGTTATAAGCTAGTTTAGCCTTTGATTCAATCCAAGCTGGAATAAAGGAAATATCATCGGGAATAATATTGCCCGCTTGGTCAACACTCATCTTACATATCATTGCTGGGCGTTTTTGATTTGCTTTTAATGAGCATAGTTCATTGGCAAGATCTGCAGGTAACATAGGGATATTAAAATCAGGTAAATAAGTTGTGAAATTTCTAACTTTGGCAATATTATCTAATTCGCTATTTTGTAATACATATGCGGTAGGGTCAGCAATGGCAACCATTAATTGATAATGCCCCTGTTCATCTTTAGAAACCGCAATGGCATCATCCATATCTTCAGTCTCTTCGCTATCGATGGTAAAAAAGTGAACATCGGTTAAATCTTGACGGTTAACTAGCTCACCCTCGCTAATTGTCAATGTTTCGGTTTGTGGCGCGTGCGTTTCTAAATCGTAACGGGCTAATGTTTTTAGCCAAAGTTGATAAGGTGAGCAGCTTTCTGAAACAAAACGAATAACTTCAGCAAGGAAATGGTTATTTTGTTCTTGCAAAGGATGAGAAATAAGCGTTGCAACCACCCAATCTCCTTCTTGTAGTTTTTCGCTAACTTGTTTGTTTATTTTGCAGCAAATGGCGAAATTTGTGGGCATATTTTCAGGGTAGATCACCATCGAACGATCTTGAAAACCAATTTTGCCGATAAATTGTTGCAATGCACCTTCAATTAATGATTCAGGTTCGAAAGACTCTTTATCGTTATGACTTATTACTGTTCCTGAAACTTTATCGCCATTACAGACTGTTTTCATCTTAGCGACAGGGATGAAATAACTTTTTTTATTATCTACATCTAAAAAACCAAATCCTTTTTCATGAGCTCTAACAATACCTTCAACGCGAGGCGTTTGTTCATGGAGTGCTTGTTTTAATTGTGCAAGTAGAGGGTTATTTTGAAACATATGGCTTAACACTAGTTAAAAAGTTAGTATTAAATTCTATCATATTTATGCAAATTGTGGTTATTGAATTAATCGGTGATGACGTTGAAAATAGACGTATAATAACGCTACTTAAAATTATTGGTCGAATTACAGTATGAAATTAAATTATAAATTGCAGGGCGATGGACAGCCGATTGTATTTTTGCATGGGGTATTTGGTAGTTTAGATAATTTAAATATGCTTGCGAAAGATTTTGCAAAGCATTATCAAACAGTGCAAGTTGATTTGCGTAACCATGGGCATTCGCCGTGGTCTGATAAGATGGACTATCAAGCCATGGCCGAAGATGTGGCTGAACTTTGTTATGATTTACAATTAAAAGATATAATATTAATTGGTCATTCAATGGGGGGCAAGGTAGCTTTACAATTGTCACAGGTGCTCTCAGATACTATCCAAAAAATAGTTGCTATTGATATTGCTCCCATAAAATATCAGCGCTCAGCCAATGCTATCATTCTAAGAGTATTAACTTATTGCCTTGCAAAGAAGATTACCGACAAAAAACAGATCATGGATTTAATGAGACAAGAGGGTATTAGTGATGCAATCATTCTTTTTTTATTAAAATCGTTTAAAAATGAACATTGGTTATTTAATATTCAGGCTATTAACGAACAGTATGGTCATATTTGCGATTGGCAAACGATTTCACCTTGGTTAAAACCGACGTTATTTATACGCGGTGGCAATTCACCTTATATCACCGATCAGGCTTATCAAGCTATTTTTGAGCAATTTCCGAATGCAAAAATTGAAGTGGTTGAAGGGGCAGGGCATAATGTTCATTTTGAAAAAACGCAGCAAGTTTTACAACTTTTACATAACTGGTTAGGTGATTAAATAATATTTAACTGTTAAATATCAATGTGAATCACAAAAAAAACGCTGCTGTTTGACGACTTGTTTGTTGGGTGCACTAACTGTTATTACCACCATTTTACACTGGGCATTATATCTTTTACTGGTGATCGTATAACGCCAACCAGAAGGGATAATTTCATTGGGTGTATAAGGATAGCTATCAAGTAGCTGAAAAGCAATTTTATTGGCGCGCAAATAGTTTGCAAAGTAGCGATGTTTATTGAGCAACGCTTGTTGATAGTTAATAAATCCCAGCATAATAATTGAAAATAGTAACGTTGCTATCATGACTTCAATCAAACTAAAGCCAGCTATATCTTTATTATTCACAATGAATAGCCTTTTTTTCTGGGCAATAATCGAGCCAATGGCCTTTTTCGACAATTAATCGATTTTTATCAAAATGTGCAAGTGTATATAAATAAATATCTTCGTCTTTGGCTTCGCCACGGACTAATACATATTCATCGACTTTTAATAAAGACTGTTTTATACAGGCCTTTAGTTGATAAGTTGGTTCGGTCATACAATGCCAATGAGCCTTAGGCGCTTGCCAATTTTGACTAATTGCCCACGTTAACGATGAACTGGCTTGATTAAATCGCTGATAGTATTGGCATTCCATTAATATCGCTTTTTGCCATGAGGCAATAAGCAAATTAAAGCCGATCAATATAACCAAACCCACAACCATTAAAATAATCACCATTAAAATAGTGCTAAAACCATGCGACACATAATGTTGTTTAAAATCGGTTTTCATTTTTGATTATTTCAGTTCTATGATATTTAATCTGTTTGTTTTTTCTTAATTCAGCAGTAACTGATAGGCTTATAGCATAGGGTAGCTGTTTTATTGTAAAGTCGGTTACTTTAATTTCGTTTGAATCGAACAAGTTTTCCCATTTGCTGCCAACACAATCTATTGATCCTGTTCTATAGGCGATGTTGTTTTCTTTATAGCGATAGGTAAAAACATCTGAACTCATTGGGTTGAATCTATCCCAAACCCATGAATTGCGAATCTCACTATCATATCGCAGAATAATACATTTGGACTGTTTATTGATTTCAATTGCTTTAGCGGTCATTTTGTTTGGATCATTAGCAATAAAACCGGCGCGTTTTATGTCTTTCTTCATGCCGGCTAATCCCAATTCGATCGCCTGTTGCAAACGTGTTTTTTGATAATATTGTATGATGCTTGCTTGTAATTGAATGTAAAAAGAGGTCATTCCCAGCACAATTAAGCTTGATAATATCATGCCAATGAGCATTTCAAATAGGGAATATCCAGATGCTTTTAACATGGCGGTAAACCTGTTATATAACTGTTTTCTGCACAGAAACGAATGCGTCCAATTAAAGAAATTAAAACTCTGCTGGTACCTATCTTATTTTTTAATTGAAAAGAGATTGTTTGTGCCATATTGCGGCGCCCTAAAATAAAAGCAGTTTTATTATTTGTTAACTCACTAATTTCAACAGAATTATCTGGTTTCATAAAATAAAGTATGCCTGCACTGCACAAGGTGGGTTTTTCATTGTGAGTAATGGCAATGCACCAAGGTGATGTAAATTGGTGAATGATGTAATTCTCGTTTCTGCTTGACGCTTTTATTTGAACTTCATATAAAAAATAAGCCAGCTGTTTGGTTGTATCGGCTAATTCATTACGCCGTTGTTGCTCTTTCCAATGTGCAATACCAATAGTGGTTAAAATGGCACTAATGCAGATGGCTATTAACAATTCCAGTAGTGAAAATCCCCAATCTTGCATAATATTGTCTTTTTTATATTGTGATAGCGCTAGTGTAGCTTTAAATAAAATAATGAGTTATTTGTTGAGCTTAATTTGTGATGTACTATCCAAATAAATTATATTTTTTATTTTGGTGTTTTTTATTTTTTTGCTGAAGAGTTAATTATCATCATAAAAAAGAGGGGGGCAAGATTGATTTAGATGATCTGATTAAACCACTTAAAAAGCAAAGCAGATTATATTATACTGTTTATCCATTTATTATTTGCTAACGGACTTATAGGTTAAAGGAAACTTGAGATGCAACAATTACAAACAATTATTGAAGCAGCATTTGAACGTCGTGCTGAAATTACACCATCAAATGTAGATACGGTTACACGTGATGCAATTAATCAATGTATCGCTTTATTAGATAGCGGTAAAATGCGTGTCGCTGAAAAAATCAATGGCGATTGGGTGACTCATCAATGGTTAAAAAAGGCTGTTCTGCTCTCTTTCCGTATTAACGAAAACCAGCTGATCGATGGCGGGCCGACTAATTATTATGACAAAGTGCCATTAAAATTTGCTGAATATGATCAAGCAAGATTCCAACAAGAAGGTTTCCGTGTTGTTCCATCAGCTATTGCGCGTAAAGGTGCCTATGTTGCTCGTAATACCGTATTGATGCCATCTTATGTCAATATTGGTGCTTATGTTGATGAAGGTACTATGGTTGATACATGGGTAACAGTTGGTTCTTGTGCACAAATTGGTAAAAATGTTCACCTATCGGGGGGCGTTGGTATTGGCGGCGTTTTAGAACCATTACAAGCTAATCCAACCATCATTGAAGATAACTGTTTTATCGGTGCTCGCAGTGAAATTGTTGAGGGCGTTATTGTTGAAGAAGGCAGCGTCATTTCAATGGGCGTATTTATTGGTCAAAGCACTAAAATTTATGATCGTGCAACAGGCGAAGTGCATTATGGTCGTGTACCAGCAGGTTCGGTGGTTGTTTCTGGCAACTTACCAACGAAAGATGGTAAATATAGTTTGTATTGTGCAGTCATTGTTAAAAAAGTAGATGCCAAAACTTTAGGTAAAGTGGGTATTAACGAATTACTTCGAACGATTGATTAATTGTAATCAATAAGTATAAATTTAAATGCTGCCTAAATTATCAGGCAGCAAATACAGTTCACTTGCCTTAATAAATTTATTTATATTTTATAACCATTAGAAGAGGAGAACTTATGCCTTCTTTTGATATCGTTTCAGAAATTCAAATGCCTGAAGTTAAAAATGGTGTTGAAAATGCGACTCGAGAATTAACTACCCGTTGGGATTTTAAAAACGTTGAAGCATCGTTTGAATTAAATGAAAAAAATGAAACGATTAAAGCAACAAGCCAATCTGATTTCCAAGTACAACAATTATTGGATATTTTACGTGACAAGTTAGCCAAGCGCGGTATTGACGGTGGTGCACTTGAGATCCCTGAAGAAATGGATCATAGCGGTAAACTTTATAGCATTACTGTTAAACTTAAGCAGGGCATTGATAAAGAGTTAGCCAAAAAGATTGTAAAAGCAATTAAAGACAGCAAAATTAAAGTGCAAGCTCAAGTGCAAGGTGAACAGGTTCGCGTGACAGGTAAATCGCGCGATGATTTACAAGCAACTATGGCATTAGTTCGAAATGGTGAATTTGGTCAACCGTTTCAGTTTACTAACTTTAGAGACTAATTTGTTATGCGTTAATATTGCCGATAAGTGTCGGCAATATTATCCTTTAACCATTATTATTTATCTTTATAAGGAATTTTAGAAACCTCTACATTTGGGGCTGGGTGTTTATCCAACAACTGCTATGCTGCCTTAAACGTAAATGTAAGTAGCGTAAAGAATGAGATTTTTTTTTATGAATACGTTATGCTATTTACTTGTCTATCCTCTTAATTATAACAATATTTATTATGATAAAAAAATTAGCGCTATTTTTATTTTTTCTTGTCTTTTCTGGATACTTGTTTGCACAAAATCCTAATATCGAAATAAAAAAAGAAAACGAAGTTCAAAACGTTGACGACTTTAAGGATGTCAAAGATGCTAAAAACGTAAAGGATGAAAAGCAAACTTTTATTGATAATCTATTATCAAAAATGACGCTCCAAGAAAAAGCGGGGCAATTACGTTTGATTAGCGTTGGTGGTGATCTAACATTAGATAAAGTGCTTGATCAAATCGGAGCAGGTGAAATTGGTGGTATTTTTAATACCGTTGTCGAACCTGACCTTTTTCGAATGCAAGAACGTGCTTTAAAATCTGCCAATAAAATTCCACTGTTTTTTGGCTTTGATATCATTCATGGTCATCGAACTGTGTTTCCGATTAATTTAGGTATTGCATCAACTTGGGATCGTGGCGCGATAGCAAAAGCGGCTGAAGTGTCCGCCGACGAAGCGACATCGGACGGATTAAATATAACTTGGGCTCCTATGGTTGATATTACACGCGATCCAAGATGGGGGCGTGTGTCAGAAGGATTTGGTGAAGATCCTTATTTAACATCAGAAGCTGGACGCATTTTTGTTCAAAAGATGCAAAAGCAATCGCTTACCGATAAAAAGTCGCTGGTTACTGCGGTAAAACATTTTGCGCTTTATGGTGCGGTTGAAGGTGGGCGTGAATATAACAGTACCGATATGAGCGAACGTAAAATGTTCCAAGAATATCTTGTGCCTTATAAAGCGGCAATTGATGCCGGAAGTCGTGCAGTCATGGTGTCACTTGTGAGTGTCAATGGTATTCCGGCAACGGCTAATCATTGGTTATTAACCGAAGTATTACGCAATCAGTGGCATTTTGATGGCGTTGTGGTCAGTGATCATGGTGCTATTCGTGAGCTGATTAATCATGGCGTGGCGAGTGATCCGAAAGATGCTGTTCGAGTTGCCATTAAAGCTGGCATTGATATGAGTATGAATGATGAATATTTCTTACAATTTTTGCCTGAATTGGTTAATGAAGGTGCTATTACAGAAGATGAAGTCAATCAAGCATGTCGCCGTATTCTGGAGCTTAAATATGATATGGGGTTATTTAGTGATCCTAATCGTAATTTAGACCCAAAATTAGATATTGATACAATGTTTGCTGATAATCGATTGCATCGTGAAGAAGCCCGTGATGTGGCGCGCCGTAGTATTGTGTTATTAAAAAATGAAAATGGGATTTTGCCTCTAGCTAAAAATAAGAAAATTGCGGTGATTGGTCCATTGGCTGATTCTAAACGTGATATTTTGGGCAGTTGGGCGGGGGCTGGACGCGCTAATTTGGCGGTAACGCCATTAGAAGGTATTAAAAACGCAGTTAAGAATTCAAAATTGGTTAATTACGCCTTTGGTGCCAACCTTTCTGATGATGCAAATTTATATCGATTTTTAAATTTATATGGCGAAACAACTAAGTTTGATAATAGACCAGCGGATAAAATGATTGCTGAAGCGGTTAAAATAGCCCAAAAATCGGATGTTGTCATTGCCTTTGTTGGTGAGGCCGAAGGTATGGCTCATGAATCATCAAGCCGAACTGATCTTTCTTTACCTGCAAGTCAAAAACGCTTGCTGAAAGCGCTAAAAGCAACCGGTAAACCTTTAGTTATTGCATTAATGAATGGTCGTCCATTAACATTATCTGAAGAATATGCTCAAGCCGATGCTATGCTTGAAACCTGGTTTTTAGGCACTGAAGGTGGCAAT
Source organism: Gilliamella sp. Pas-s25 (assembly GCF_009795885.1). GTDB lineage: Bacteria > Pseudomonadota > Gammaproteobacteria > Enterobacterales > Orbaceae > Gilliamella. The sequence continues at coordinate 191,828 of NZ_WTEV01000001.1, forward strand.
GCCATTGCCGATGTGTTATTTGGTCAGTATAACCCCTCTGGTAAGTTGCCAATGTCTTTTCCTGATAATGTCGGTCAAATCCCTGTTTATTACAGTCATTTAAACACAGGGCGTCCACATGGAACTGAAAATATGGGTAAATATACCACCTCGTATTTTGATAGTCCAAACGAACCATTATTCCCATTCGGTTTTGGTTTAAGTTATACCAACTTTGCGATGGATTTTTCTTTATCTAGTACTGAAATGAACAAAGAGGGTGAAATTGTTGTTACCGTTAATGTTGAAAATATTGGTAAGACAGAAGGCATGCAAACAGTTCAACTCTATTTGCAAGATGTTACAGCGTCAGTTAGTCGTCCCGTTAAGGAATTGATTGGTTTTGAAAATATTACCTTAAAACCCCAATCAAAAGGTGAAGTAAAATTTGTTATTAACTATGATATGTTAAAATTTTGGAATAACAAAATGCAATACGTTGCAGAACCAGGTAAATTTAATGTGTTTATAGGTAGCGATTCTACTACCCAAGATAAGCAAACGTTTACTTTGCTTGATAAGTAAATTTCTCATTTTCCGTCGACTTTTGTCGACGGTTGTGCTTCTGTGGTCATTATTATGTTTGAATTTGATCTTGTCCTACAGCTTCTTCAACAAATGTGCGTTTATTTAGTGATTGCTTATTTACTAAGTAAAACGCCGATCGTTATTCCACTGATGCAAGTAACGGTTCATTTGCCTCACAAATTAATTTGTTATTGCATTTTTTCATTATTTTGTATTATGGGCAGTTATTTTGGATTGCATATTGAAGACACCATCGCCAATACACGAGCCATTGGCGCTATCTTAGGTGGTTTACTTGGCGGACCAGTAGTTGGGCTTTTAGTGGGTGTCACAGGTGGGCTTCATAGATATACTTTAGGCGGTATTACCGCTGATAGTTGTATGTTATCCACTATTTTAATTGGATTGATTAGTGGATTACTGCATTATTTGCTAATGAAAAGGGGGAGAGTCGATCTTATTTATAACCCGCTTTTAGTCGGTATGCTAGGTTTGTTGGTTGAATCACTCGAAATGATTTTAGTGTTAATGATTTCAAGGCCTTTTGATGTAGTGTTGCATGCGGTCAGAAGCATTGCTGCGCCAATGATTGTTGCCAATAGCATTGGTGCTGCGATGTTTATGCGAATTTTGCTTGATAGACGGGCGATCTTTGAACGATATACTTCCGCCTTTTCTGCTAAAGCATTAAAAATTGCGGTCAGTACAGAAGGTTTGTTACGTGATGGTTTTAATCAACAAAATAGTACTAAAGTGGCTGAAATTATTTATCGAGAACTTGATATTGGCGCCGTTTCAATTACCGATCGCGAAAAGATATTGGCTTTTATAGGTGTTGGTGATGATCATCATTTGCCAGGAACACTAATCACATCTAATAGTACTTTAGATGCGATCGAAAAGAATGAAGTACAATACCTTGATGGGGCTCATGATCCTTATCAATGTTCAATAAATAAAAGTTGTCGTTTAGGTTCAACACTCGTTATTCCGCTGAGGGGAGAAAACAATACGGTTGTAGGTACAATTAAGCTTTATGAGGCAAAAAATACGTTATTTAGTTCAATTAATCGCACGCTTGGCGAAGGTATTGCTAGTTTATTATCTGCACAAATTTTGGCTGGGCAAAATGAGCACTATAAGCAGCTGTTATCTAAAACCGAAATTAAACTGCTACATGCACAAGTTAATCCTCACTTTTTATTTAATGCCTTAAATACGTTACTGGCTGTTATTCGTCGAGATAAAACACAAGCATCACAACTTGTGCAAAACCTTTCCACTTTTTTCCGCAAAAATTTAAAGCGAACGGAAGAAATTGTCACCCTAAAAGATGAAATAGAACACGTTAATGCTTACCTACAAATTGAAAAAATGCGGTTTATGGATCAGTTAACGATTAATATCGATATTCCCTCTGAATTAGAATATATAAAACTACCGGCTTTTACGTTACAACCTATTGTTGAAAACGCCATTAAACATGGTACATCCCAGTTGCTTGATAGCGGCAATGTAACTATTTTTGCGTATAAGCAAGATCAATTGTTAGTTTTAGAAGTGATTGATAATGCTGGCCATTACCGCGAACATAAAAAAGACACTAAAGGTTTAGGGCTTAATTTAGTCGATAAGCGAATTAAGATTCGTTATGGCGAAAAATATGGTATAAAGATCGCATGTAAACCCGATGAGTATACTAAAGTAATGCTAATATTACCTTTGCAAGAGGATATAAGTATTCAATGTTAAACGTTATTATTGTTGATGATGAATTGCCAGCACGCGAAAATCTACGCTGCTTGCTAGAAACTGATCCCAAAATTTGTATTGTTGCTGAATGTAATAATGCCATGGAAGCGATTCGTGAGATTCATCGACTTCAACCCGATGCCGTGTTTTTAGATATCCAAATGCCCAAAATAAACGGTATTGAAATGCTATCGATGCTTGACCCTGAAACGATGCCAAGAATTGTATTTTTAACTGCTTATGGCGAATTTGCGATTAAAGCTTTTGAAGAACAAGCATTTGATTACTTACTCAAACCCATAGAGCAAGAAAGGTTAAATAAAACATTGTATCGTCTGCATAATCATTGTTTTTCGGGAAATATTAATCAATTAGACGGTGTCAATCAAAAGCTAAAATATATTCCATGTGTTGGACATAACCGAATTTATTTATTAAATCTTGAAGATGTTTTTTATATAGCTTCTAAAATAAGTGGTATTTATGTATTTAATCAAACAAATAATGAGTATTTAACTGAATTAACTTTAAAAACACTTGAAGATAAAACCTGCCTTGTTCGGTGTCATCGGCAATATCTAATTAATCTAAAAAAACTTAAAGAAATTCGTTTTAATCAAGCTGGTGGTGTTGATGTGATTCTTATCAATGACGTTTCTGTACCGGTTAGTCGTCGTTACTTAAAATCACTTAAAGAGATATTAGGATTGTAAAAATTTAGATAGCTATTTGCTTTATAGCGAGTTTCTTTACCGCTAACTCGCTAATTTTAACCACTCATCTTCTTAATTTAACCTATAACCTAAATACTATTATCATTCTTAAAAGTAAAAATTTACTATAAGCTTGAACATAAAAAGACCTTTAGCAGGTACTTAATGCCTTAAAGCTATATAAAAATGAACCATCTATTGATAATGATAACATGCTAGTTTTTAATTTATCGTAAGCCATTAGGTTTGTAGCAATATGCGATATGGCATTAAGTATCAAATTAATCTATAAATCACAAAGAGAATCATTATGAATAATAAAGTATGTAAACATATTCCATGGTTTATCTTAGCTTTAGTTGGTGCATGCTGCTTAGCAGTTATAGCGCTGCGGCGAGGTGAACATATTAGTGCACTTTGGATTGTGGCAGCAGCGGTTTCAATTTATTTGGTCGCATATCGATATTATAGCTTATATATTGCTAATCGAGTGATGCAATTAGATCCGACTCGTGCAACCCCAGCAGTCATTAATAATGATGGTTTAAATTATGTTCCAACAAATAAATATGTATTATTTGGGCATCATTTTGCGGCAATTGCAGGTGCTGGTCCTTTAGTCGGTCCCGTACTTGCAGCACAAGTTGGTTATTTACCCGGTACACTTTGGCTACTTGCTGGTGTGGTTTTTGCTGGTGCGGTGCAAGACTTTATGGTGCTTTTTTTATCTTCCCGCCGTAATGGTTCATCTTTAGGTGAAATGATCAAAGGAGAAATGGGACTAATACCGGGAACCATTGCACTGTTTGGTTGCTTCTTAATTATGTTGATTATTTTAGCTGTATTAGCGCTAATCGTTGTTAAAGCTTTGGCTGAAAGTCCATGGGGTGTCTTTACTGTTTGTTCAACCGTGCCGATTGCTCTATTTATGGGGATCTATATGCGATTTATTCGGCCAGGTCGAGTAGCAGAAGTATCGATCATCGGTATTGTGCTACTTGTTTTATCTATCTGGTTTGGTGGGGTTATTGCTCATGATGCCTATTGGGGACCGGCTTTAACCTTCAAAGCAACGACCATCACTTATGTATTGGTTGGCTATGCGCTGGTTTCAGCAATGTTACCTGTATGGTTAATCTTAGCGCCACGAGACTATTTAGCCACGTTCCTAAAAATTGGGGTGATTGTAGGTTTAGCTATTGGTATTGTTATTTTAAACCCTGATTTAAAAATGCCAGCAATTACACAATACGTTGATGGTACAGGACCAGTTTGGAAAGGTGCATTATTCCCATTCTTATTTATTACCATCGCTTGTGGCGCAGTTTCTGGTTTCCACGCCTTAATTTCATCAGGTACAACGCCGAAATTACTTGCCAATGAAAACGATGCGCGTTTTATTGGTTATGGCGCAATGTTGATGGAATCATTTGTTGCAATGATGGCTTTAGTTGCCGCCTCAATTATTGAGCCTGGCCTTTATTTTGCGATGAATACGCCACCTGCGGCGTTAGGCGTTACTATGCCAGATCTACATCGACTTGGTACTGAAGATGCACCAATGATTATGGCTCAATTACAAGAGGTAACAGCCCATGCTGCGGCAACAGTAAGTACTTGGGGATTTGTTATTTCGCCTGAGCAAATTATCCAAACCGCAAAAGACATTGGTGAACCATCAGTCTTAAATCGTGCCGGCGGTGCGCCAACATTAGCGGTCGGTATTGCGCATGTGTTCCACCAAATTTTACCCGGTGCAAATATGGGATTTTGGTACCATTTTGGTATTTTATTTGAAGCGCTATTTATTTTAACTGCCCTTGATGCAGGGACTCGATCTGGTCGCTTTATGCTACAAGATTTATTGGGTAATTTTGTGCCATTTTTGAAAAAAACAGATTCAATTGTTGCTGGTTTTATTGGCACAATTGGTTGTGTTGGTTTATGGGGCTACTTACTTTATCAAGGTGTTGTCGATCCACTAGGCGGTGTTAAGAGCTTATGGCCATTATTTGGTATCTCTAATCAAATGCTAGCGGCGGTTGCGTTAGTCTTAGCAACAGTTGTATTAATCAAAATGAAACGTGCTCAATATGTTTGGGTAACTATCATTCCAGCTATATGGCTTTTAATTTGTACAACTTGGGCATTAGCATTAAAGTTATTTAGTCAAGATCCTCAATTAGAAGGATTCTTCTATTTAGCGAATGAATATAATCGTCGCATTGCAGAAGGAAGCGATTTAACTGCGCAACAAATCGATAATATGCACCACATTGTTATTAATAACTATACCAATGCTGGTTTAAGTATCTTATTCCTATTGGTTGTTTACGGTATCATCTTCTTTGGTATTAAAACTGCACTAAAAGTACGTAATAATAAACACAGAACAGATAAAGAAACGGCTTATGTGCCAATTCCTGAGGGCGGTGTAAAAACATCGATGTCGCACTAGGTTTTATGTAATAGGGTGCTGGGGTTAGTTCAGCATCTTATTGTCTTTATCAGATTTTAATCAAATTATCGCTTGCCCAATAATATGAATATTGTTGGGCATTTTTATAAATGATACTTTGTTTTAACAGTAAATATCTCACAGTTATCTTGATAATGTAACTTAACTAAAATATGAATATTCAAAATGTGAAAAAAATCACATTATTACTTTTGTTTATTTATTAAAATAAAAAATCGTGTCATTTTTATAGGAGATAAAGATGCCCATTACCAAAAAATTATTGTCATTATGTAACATTTTAGTGTTAAGTTGTTCATTTCAAGCTTTGGCTAAAGAAGTTAATGTATCCATTTTAGCTACATCCGATGTTCACGGTAGAATGGTACCTTGGAATTATGGTACAGATAAAACTGATACTTCAGGCTCTTATGCACAAATTTCATCGTTTATTAAAGAGTATCGCAATGCTCATGCTAATGTTATTTTGGTTGATGCTGGGGATATTATTCAAGATAATCAAATCGAACGTTTTTACGATGTTAAACAACACCCTGCCATGGCTGCTCTAAATGCAATGAACTATGACATTATGGTCTTAGGTAATCATGAATTTAATTTTGGGATGCCAGTTGTTGATAAAATTATTTCGCAGTTCAATGGTAAAACGCTAGCCGCCAATATTTTTTACAAAAATTCAGGAAAGCCTTACCTTCCGGCGTCAACGATTATTGAAAAAGAGGGCATTAAAATTGGGTTTATAGGTGCAACGACGCCATTTGTACCTGAATATGAAAATAAAACAGGTTATGTTGATCAGATGGAATTTACAATGCCTGTTCCAGAAATTAAAAAGCAAGTTGATCAGCTAAAACAACAATCTGTTGATGCAATTGTTCTAATTGCTCATATGGGATTAGATAATGAAAATAATAAACCCGGTACTGGTGTTGCCGATATAGCAAAACAAGTGCCGGATATCGATGTAATTATTGCCGGGCATAATCATCAAAATATTAGTGAAGAAGTAATTAATAATGTTGTAATTACTGAACCGCATCGTTATGGCACAGTGGTGTCGGTTGTGGATCTAACTTTTGATATTCAAGCAGATAGAAAAACGCTAGAGCATAAAAAATCAGAAACATTGCCAGTTAAAACCTACCCTGCCGATCCAGTAATTGAAGAAATATATGCGCCGTATCATCAACAGCTAAGAGAAATTTCAAATCAAGTTATTGGTGAAACCGATAGTGATTTAGTTCCACAACAATTGATTCATGGTATTCCCGCTGTTTATTTAGAAGAGTCAGGATTAACTAATTTATTGAACTCAGTGCAACTTTATTATAGCGGTGCTGATGTGACATCGGTATTAGTTGATAATAAAAAAGCTATACTCAATAAGGGGAAAATAGCACGTAAAGATATTGCCAATAATTATCAATACACAGCTGGCGAAACGAGTATTTTTGAAGTTACCGGTAGAGATCTAAAGGATTATATGGAATGGTCTGCGGCTTATTTTGCTCAAGTAAAACCGACAGATAATAATTACCAATATGATTCTATTCGCGGCGCATCAAAATATATGACTTATGATATGTTTGGTGGTGTAAAGTATATCATTGATCTAAGACAACCTGTTGGTCAAAGAATTAAAGAGTTAACATTACTTAATGGTAAACCTGTTACTGATGATATGAAAATTAAACTTGGCATGAATGCTTATCGCTATGAAATGCTGGTTAAAAAAGGGGGACCATTAGAAGGACGCAGAGTTGAATCAATTTGGAATTCTCGTACTGCTTTTGGTGATGAAGACGGTACTATACGTAATATGACAATAAAATATATAATCGAAGTGAAAAAAGGAAAAATTACTGATGAGTCTAATCATAATTGGAAAGTCATAGGCATTGAACCTTAATACTTATTATTTGTTAATTTATAATTATAAGTAATCAGCCAATAAGTAAATTGGCTGATTACTTATGCAGGATAATTACTATGCAAAATGATATTACTTTTTATCAACGTTTTAAGTCTGATATTTTAGCTGGTTTAAAAGTTATTACTATTCGCGATAATAAAGAGTCACATTTTAAAGTTGGCGATAAGCTTCGTGTTGGTACTTTTGAAACTGACGAATATTTTTGTACTATAAAAATAATCAGTGTTACACCGGTTACGCTTGAACAGTTAACTGAAGAACATGCAAAACAAGAGAACATGACGTTAAGTGATTTGAAAAAGGTGATTTCTGATATTTATCCAAATGAAAAACATTTTTTCGTTATTCATTTTTCGCTTTTATAACAAAAAATACGCATTGTTAATGCGTATTTTTATTCTGACAATCAAATAGAATTAATTTATGTTATTAATGATTTATGGGAAGTACATTTAAAATCAAATCGTCAACAGAGATAACTTCAACACGTTGACCAACGTTAAGATCTTGATCGCATCTTGCTGACCATGTACCGTCTTTGATTTTTACACGGCCTGAACCATTAATAATAGCATCAGTGACAACTGTTTTAATACCAATTAAGTCTTGTTGTGGTTGATTGATTGCGCCTTTAGCTGATTTATCTTTACCTTGCTTTTTGAGCCAAAGCCACCAAAGGTAAGCAGATACAAGCGTTAGTATTGCAAATAAGATCCACAAAATTGGCCAAGAAAGCGATAAAACACAAGCAATTAAACCTACAATAATGGCTGCAATCCCACTCCAAAGCCCGTATCCACCAGTGCCTAGTAATTCTGCAATTAGCAAAATTCCACCTAAAGCAATAAACACCCAATGAGGAGAGTTATAAAAAACCATAAAAAAATCAGTCATCATCAATTACCTTTAAAATCTATTCAGTAAAAATCTTAAACATAGTGTTGATAGATTTTGTCAAAAAGTTTCAGGAAACACTATGTTTAAGTATAAAATTTGATTTTTTATTTCGTGTTTTTAATCAATTCAGCAATACCGCCAATGCTGCCCATTAAACTGGACGCATCAAGTGGCATCATAATTACTTTACTATTATCAGATGAGCCAATTTGTTGTAGCGCTTCAGTATATTTTTGCGCAACAAAGTAGTTAATCGCATTAATATTACCCGCAGCAATAGCATCAGATACCATTTGAGTTGCTCTTGCTTCTGCTTCGGCTGCACGTTCGCGCGCTTCTGCTTGTAAAAATGCAGCTTGTTTTTCACCTTCAGCTTTTAATATTTCAGATTGTTTTTCACCTTCTGAACGTAAAATTGCAGCTTGGCGAACACCTTCTGCTTCAAGGATTTCAGCACGTTTATTACGTTCTGCTTTCATTTGCGCATTCATTGCAGCAATAAGTTCTGCTGGTGGACGAACGTCTCGAATTTCAATACGGGTAATTTTAATTCCCCATGGGCTAGTTGCATCATCGACAATACTTAACAACTTAGAGTTAATGTGATCACGTTGTGATAACATTTCGTCCAACTCCATGCTACCTAAAACAGTACGGATATTAGTCATCATTAAATTAATCACAGCACGTTCTAATTGATTTACTTGATATGCCGCTCTTGCTGCTTCTTGTACTTGAATAAAACACACCGCATCAATTTGTACGTTGGCATTATCTTTTGAAATGACTTCTTGTGATGGAATATCAAGTACCTGTTCCATCATATTAATCTTACGACCAATACCATCCATAAATGGAATAATAATATTTAAACCAGGTTCAAGCGTATGGGTATATTTACCAAAACGCTCAATGGTATATTGGTAACCTTGGGGAACAATCGTAATGGCTTTTAAGACAGTAATTAAAGCAAGTAAAACAATAACACCAATGACGATATAAAATACTGGCATAGTTCAAAAATCCTTATAATTTTTTATAATAAAAATGTTTAGTTATTCTAAGCATAATTTCAATATTTGACTAGTTATAATTGATTTTTATAATAAAGTTTATTATTTATCTATTTCATTGTTTTTTTGTACCATAATGCTAATACTCTTTTATAAGTTCTTACACATACAATAGGATATGTTTTGTAATTATATAAATTTATGTTGTATATAATTTTAAAATTATTAGAATTATCTCGCTCTAATTTTGTTCATTAAATATCAGATAATTTGCTGAAAATGTTAGATTAGTCGGCTAATATCTACTAATAATGACTAAAATATTATTTAACTTTATGGAAAATTTTAATTTTATTTAAATAGGAGAAAAAATGAAAGCTTTAAAGGCTGTTGTATTCGTATTAACAACCACCTTAGTTTTGGTTGGTTGTGATAAAAAAAATGAAGAGTACTTTTTAAATAACATAGATGCAGCTAATAAAAAAATGGAACAATGTAATAAGGCCTTTAATAAAGCATTTATGGCAAATGATGAAAAAGGTATCAAAAAAGTAGAGGAAGATACAGAATGCCGTGCTGCGGAGACTGCAATTAAAAAAGATAAAAAATTAAAATACGAATTAGAAAAGAAACGAAAAGAAGAAGAAAAAAAACAAGCAATAGAATCAGAGATGTCCACTATTAATAAACAACTTATGGGTTTGTCATGGAATGATTCTGTTAATGAATATTTAAAGGTTGAAGAATGTCAGAATAGATTAACATTCACGCAAAGAGAAAACCCTAAATGTGAAGCGTGGAAAACGATTTATAATGAAAAAGTAGATGAGGGCATAAAAGAGTTAAAACAACTATCTTTTGATGAACTAAAGCTAAAAATGCAGTCTCTTTGTAAATTAGATAAAAGAACAAATTCTAATTGTAGTATTGCTCAAAAAGCATTAGAAGAAAAAGCCGCTGATGAATTAACTAATGCTGATATTCAGACAATTGAAGCAAAAAAATCTCTATATTGTGCAGACGATATAGCTCAATTATCCGTTTGTAGAAGTAGTTGGGAAAAGGCTTGGGAAAATGAAAGCAACAAATTTGTAAAGTTATATATAGAAAATAATGCAGAATTTATTAATACTTATAATTCATGTGTTAATAAGCTACAAGAAATTAAATCTCAAGAGTTGGATTGGCAGGAAAAAAATAAATTAGAACTTTCAATTAAAGATGGCTATCCTTGCAGTCAAGTTAAAGAGGCTTACTTGAAAAGAGGAATGGGATATTCTAGGTTCGATAAAAAAATTGAAGAATAGCTGATTCTATATTCTTTTTCAGTTTAATTTTTAAGAGAATCACGAATTATTGCTTCTTAAATGCGTGAATGAAAATTTGATAATTATTTATACAATATTTTCTTGACAATAAACTAATGAACTAGTTTAATAGTACATAATTTATATTAAACAGATTAAAAATAATGAAACGACAATATTTTCTAACTCACATTCGTCAAAATACTATTTTTGGTTGGTGGTGCATTGCTTTTGGCGGGTGATGTGATGACGTATTGTCTTTTCTTATAAAACCCGCTTAGTGCGGGTTTTGTCGTTTCTAGTAGGTCAAAGAATTGGTGTGAATAAAAATTAAACATAGATAGAGAGTCAACAATGAACAAGCCAACATTAACACAGATAACCAAAACCATTGGTTATTATCAAGATCCGACTCAAGTGTTTTGTCAATTATGTAATAACCGGCCGGCAACATTACTGCTTGAATCGGCTGAAATTGATAATAAGCAAGGTATTAAAAGTGTTATGATTGTCGATAGTGCATTACGTATTTCGGCAATAAACAATGAAGTCACTTTTAAGGCACTGACTACAAATGGTGAAAAACTATTACCTTTATTGCAACAGGCTTTTTTAGACAAGTTAGTCAATACACAAATAGATAAACAAACCCTTAAATTGGTTTTTCCGGCTATTGATAGTCTGCAAGATGAAGATTCGCGATTAAAGTCACTCTCAGTCTTTGATGCATTACGCACATTGTTAACTATTGTGAATATTCCTAAGCAATGCGGTCAAGATGCGGTTTTTGTTGGTGGGCTATTTTGTTACGATCTTGTTGCCGGTTTTGAAAATCTGCCTATGTTATCTTCTGATCAGCGTTGTGATGATTTCTGTTTTTATTTGGCTGAAACATTATTAGAGATAAATCATAAAGATCATGTATCCATTTTAAAAGCAACGGCGTTTACGTCAGACGCGCTAGAAATAGAACGCTTAACATTAACATTAGCCGAGTTAGAAGCAACTTTAAATCAACCAATAAAAGCCATCCAACCCCAGTCGCTGGTAAATATCAAGGTCACCTGTAATAAAAGTGATGATGATTTCAATACGATTGTCAAAAAGATGCAAGATGCGATTGAGCAGGGAGAAATTTTCCAAGCTGTGCCTTCACGGCGTTTTACTTTACCTTGTCCTAATCCGTTATCGGCTTATCAGGTATTAAAAAACAATAATCCAAGTCCTTATATGTTTTATATGCAAGATAACGATTTTATATTATTTGGCGCATCGCCTGAAAGTGCACTTAAATACACTAAAGCAACCAATCAAGTTGAAATCTACCCTATTGCGGGCACCCGTCCACGTGGATTAACCGCCAAGGGTGAAATAGATTATGACTTAGATAGCCGGTTAGAGCTTGAAATGCGTACTGATAAAAAAGAGCTGGCTGAACACTTGATGTTAGTGGATTTAGCGCGTAACGATTTAGCCCGCATTTGTCAACCAGGTACTCGTTACACTAAAGAGTTATTAAAAGTGGATCGTTACTCGTTTGTGATGCATTTGGTTTCGCGTGTAGTTGGTCAGTTACGTAGTGATTTAGATGCGCTGCATGCTTATCAAGCCACCATGAATATGGGCACATTAACTGGTGCTCCCAAGGTTCGTGCTATGCAATTAATTGCCGAATCTGAAAAAGTTAAACGGGGTAGCTATGGTGGTGCTGTTGGTTATTTTACCGCGAATGGTGATTTGGATACCTGTATTGTAATTCGTAGTGCGTACGTAGAAGAGGGTGTTGCAACAGTACAAGCTGGTGCTGGTGTGGTTTTGGATTCTGAACCACAATCTGAATCTGATGAATCGCGTAATAAAGCGCGAGCTGTCATTCACGCGATTATGGCAGCACATCATGTAGAAGGTGAATTCTAATGGCTAATATCTTATTTATTGATAATATTGATTCCTTTACTTACAACTTGGTTGATCAATTACGTAATAGCAAGCATTGTGTGACTATTTATCGAAATACCATTCCTGCCGATGTTATTATTGAAAAATTGTCACAAATGCAAAATCCTATTTTAATGTTATCACCTGGTCCTGGCGCACCGAGCGAAGCGGGCTGTATGCCTGAATTGCTTAAACGCTTAAAAGGTAAATTACCTATTATTGGTATTTGCCTTGGTCATCAAGCGATTGTTGAATCTTATGGTGGAACAATTGTACCAGCCGGCGATATTTTGCATGGTAAAGCCTCGCTGATTGAACATGATCAGCAAGCGATGTTTAAAGGATTGCCCAATCCGCTACCGGTTGCGCGTTATCACTCTTTAAAAGGCGAAAATATTCCCAAAACACTCACTATTAATGCGCTTTGCAACAATGTTGTTATGGCGGTGCGTAATGATGAAGATCGTGTTTGTGGCTTTCAGTTTCACCCTGAATCAATTCTAACCATTCAAGGGGTAAAACTATTAGAGCAAACAATTGCGTGGGCACTTAATCCACCAGCACAGAAAGAACAACCAAAACAAGAAGCTATTGTTGATAAGCAAGAGTACAATATTCAACCAACACTAAATAAATTGTATTTAGGACAAACATTAAGCCAAGAAGAAAGCAAAGTATTATTTAATTTAATTATTCAAGGAAAAATTGAACCAACGATATTGGCCAGTGCAATTATTAGTATGAAAGTTCGAGGCGAAAAACCTGATGAGATTGCAGGTGCCGCTCAGGCTTTACTTGAAAATGCAGATGCTTTTGATATTCCCGATTATGATTTTACCGATATTGTCGGCACCGGTGGTGATGGCACTAATAGCATTAATATCTCAACCGCCAGTGCCTTTGTGGCTGCAGCATTGGGTTATAAAGTGGCCAAACATGGTAATCGTGGTGTATCGAGTAAGTCAGGTTCTTCGGATGTGCTTTCTGCATTAGGCATTAAATTAAATATGTCGGCACAAGCTTCCCGCCAAGCATTAGATGAGCTTGGCGTGTGTTTTTTGTTTGCGCAGCAATATCATTCAGGCTTCCGTCATGCGGCGTCGGTTCGTCAGCAGTTAAAAACACGCACTATCTTTAATGTTCTTGGACCGTTGATCAATCCATCTCGCCCTAAACGTATTTTATTAGGTGTGTATCATCCTGATTTAATTAAACCGATTGCCGAAACATTAAACATGCTGAATTATACCCATGCTTATGTGGTGCATGGTGCAGGAATGGACGAGGTCGCTATTCATGGCGAAACTTACGTTGCTGAAGTGAAAAATGGCGAAATCCGATACTTTACTCTGACGCCTGATGATTTTGGCTTACCAACATTTACCTTAAAAGATATTGAAGGCGGTACGCCTGAGCAGAATCGTGATATGCTGCTTGCCATTTTACAAGGTCATGGTAAAGCGGCTCATCAGGCCGCTATTGCAGCCAATGTTGCGATGTTAATGAGCTTATTTGGTGAACTAGATTTAAAACAAAATGCGCAACGTGCAATTGATATGATGCGTAGTGGTAAAGCCTATGCGCTATTACAACAATTAGCAGCAAGATAATAAATGGAGAATAACATGGCAATTGCAGCATTAGTAAAAAATGTTGAAATGGCAACAGTATTAAAAAAGATCATTGAAGATAAGCAAATTTGGTTAACTCAGCAGCAGGCTGTAAAGCCACTAGCGACTTTTCAATCCGCGGTAACCCCAAGTGATCGCAATTTTTATCAAGCGCTAAATCAACCTAAAACTGTCTTTATTTTAGAGTGTAAAAAAGCATCACCGTCAAAAGGATTAATTCGAGATGACTTTAATCCCGCTAGTATTGCTAAGGTTTATAATGATTATGCTTCGGTAATTTCGGTGCTAACTGACGAAAAATATTTCCAAGGTAGCTTTGAATTTTTACCGATAGTTCGCAATGAAGTGACACAACCCGTGCTTTGTAAAGATTTTATTATCGACGAATATCAAATCTATTTAGCGCGTTATTATCAAGCTGATGCGATACTATTAATGTTATCTGTATTGAACGATGATGAATATCGTCATCTAAGTAAAATTGCTCATCAACTTAATATGGGGATACTGACTGAAGCTAGTACTGAAAGCGAAGTTGAAAGAGCCATTCAATTGGGTGCAAAAGTAATCGGTATTAATAATCGTAATTTAAGGGATCTAACGGTTGATCTAAATCGAGTAAAAGTTTTATCTAAATCAATTCCTGACGATCGCATTATTATTAGTGAGTCAGGTATTTATACTCATAATCAAGTTAAACAATTAAGCCATTACGCTCATGGCTTTTTAATTGGTAGTGCGTTAATGTCTGAGCCAAACTTAACGTTGGCAATTCGCCAAGTAATGTTAGGCGAAAATAAAGTCTGTGGCTTAACACGCGCCGAAGACGCAGTAAATGCTTATCAAGCGGGTGCTGTTTATGGTGGTTTGATTTTTGTGCCAAATTCAGCGCGTTATATACAGCCAATTAAGGCACGATCGGTTATTGCCTCGGCACCACTGAATTGGGTTGGTGTTTTTCGAAATGAAGAGATTGACACCGTATGCCAAATCGCAAAACAGTTATCCTTGTATGCTGTCCAACTGCATGGTGATGAAGATGAAAACTATATCGAAACATTGCGACAAGAATTACCTAAAACTTGCCAAATTTGGAAAGCACTAAGTATTGGAAGCACCATCCCTAAACATGACAATCCATTAGTTTCACGCTATCTATTTGATAACGGGGCGGGTGGCACGGGTAAATGTTTTGATTGGACAATGCTTGCTAATCACAATTTAAATAATGTTATTTTAGCAGGTGGTATCAACCCAAAAAATATAAAGGCAGCGTTAGCGACAGGCGTGATGGGGGTTGATCTTAATTCAGGAGTTGAAGTTTCACCAGGAATTAAAGATAAACAGAAAATTCAAGCTGTATTTGAGCAAATTTAATTTTTAATTAAAAAAAAGGAATGGTTATGTCTAAATTAAACCCTTATTTTGGCGAATTTGGTGGGCAATATGTTCCCCAAATATTAATGCCTGTACTTGAGCAACTCGAGGACGCCTTTATTTCAGCTATCAACGATCCCAACTTTCAAAAAGAATTTAACGATTTATTAGTCAACTATGCTGGCAGACCAACTGCATTAACTTTATGCAAAAATCTAACTGCTGGCACGAAAACCAAGCTTTATTTAAAACGAGAAGATTTAGTCCATGGCGGTGCGCACAAAACGAACCAAGTTTTAGGGCAAGCGTTACTTGCTAAAAGAATGGGGAAAACCGAAATTATCGCCGAAACAGGGGCAGGGCAACACGGTGTTGCTTCAGCGTTAGCTTGTGCACTACTTGGTTTAAAATGCCGAATTTATATGGGCGCAAAAGATGTTAAACGCCAAGCACCGAATGTGTTTAGAATGCGACTGATGGGGGCAACGGTGATCCCAGTTGAAACAGGTTCAGCGACGTTAAAAGATGCCTGTAACGAGGCATTACGTGATTGGTCTGGAAGCTATGAAAAAGCCCATTATATGCTTGGTACGGCAGCAGGCCCTCATCCATTCCCAACCATTGTGCGTGAATTTCAGCAAATGATCAGCAGTGAAGCAAAACAACAAATCCTTGAAAAAGAAGGGCGTTTGCCAGATGCGGTGATTGCTTGTGTTGGTGGTGGTTCAAATGCTATT
The DNA here is from genome assembly GCF_009795885.1 of Gilliamella sp. Pas-s25. Taxonomy (GTDB): domain Bacteria; phylum Pseudomonadota; class Gammaproteobacteria; order Enterobacterales; family Orbaceae; genus Gilliamella. The sequence goes on from NZ_WTEV01000001.1 coordinate 208,172, forward strand.
GGCATGTTTGCTAATTTTATCGATGATACATCCGTCAGATTAATTGGCGTTGAGCCTGGTGGTCATGGTATTGAATCCGGTGAACATGGAGCTTCGCTTAAACATGGTAAACTAGGTATCTATTTTGGGATGAAATCACCCATGATGCAAACAGATGAAGGGCAAATTGAAGAATCATATTCAATATCAGCAGGACTTGACTTCCCATCAGTTGGGCCACAGCACGCTTACTTAGATAGCATTGGGCGCGCTGATTATGTCTCCATTACCGATGATGAAGCGCTTGATGCCTTTAAGGCTTTATCGCGACATGAGGGCATTATTCCTGCACTAGAGTCATCACATGCATTAGCCTATGCTATGAAAATGATCAAAGAAAATCCCACGAAAGAACAGCTATTAATTGTTAATCTCTCAGGGCGTGGCGATAAAGATATCTTTACCGTATACGACATTTTAAAAGCAAAAGGAGAAGTCGAATGAGCCGTTATAAAAAACTGTTTGCCACATTAACAGCCGAAAAACGAGGTGCCTTTGTTCCTTTTGTTCCAGTTGGCGATCCAACGCCAGAACTGTCTTTTAACATTATTCAAACATTGATCAAATCTGGTGCCGATGCGTTAGAGTTAGGCATACCATTTTCAGACCCGATGGCCGATGGTCCAACTATCCAAAATGCTAATATTCGTGCATTTAAAGGGGGAATAACTGTTGAAAAGTGTTTTGAGATTTTAACTAATGTGAGAGCGCAACATGCTGATATTCCAATTGGGTTACTTATTTATGCTAATTTAGTGTTCAAAAATGGTATCGACAATTTTTATGCCAAGTGCGCCAAAGCGGGAGTTGATTCGGTATTGATTGCTGATTTACCTGTTGAATATGCACAAGAATTTACAGTTGCAGCGGAAAAATACAATATCGCACCCATTTTTATTTGTCCACCTAATGCTGATGATGAAGTCATTAAAAATATTGCTAAGTATGGTAAAGGTTATACCTATTTGGTATCTCGTGCCGGTGTTACGGGTGCTGAAAATCGCGCGAATAAACCACTTACTCATTTGTTAAAAAAATTAATTGAGTTTGGAGCGCCTGCTGCTTTACAAGGGTTTGGTATTTCCGAGCCAACTCAAGTTAGCGAAGTGATTAAATCAGGTGCGGCTGGGGCAATTAGTGGATCTGCAACTGTTAAAATTATTGAAGAAAATCTCAATAATCCAGAACAAATGCTTAGCCAGTTAGCAAATTTTGTTAAAACCATGAAAAAGGCAACTCATAAGTAATTTAACGCACTGAATTATCGGTACAAATAGTTGCATTGAAATATGAATTATTGTGCTGATATAAATTCATCAGTTATGCCTTGTTTTATTATTAAACACGCTAGAATTAGCGTGTAATGTTTTTTCACAATTTTAGGCATATGAATAAAACTACAGTGATTTGCAGTTGCATTTTATTGAAAATGCCGTATAATTCTCACTCATCTATCGCGGGGTGGAGCAGCTTGGTAGCTCGTCGGGCTCATAACCCGAAGGTCGTTGGTTCAAATCCAGCCCCCGCAACCACTTAAATTTTCATTCATAAACCAATCTATCCTGTTATTGTTTGAAAGTTCGAATGAAGTGGCTTCATTATAGTTATTTTTTGAATGTAAGCCTCGCATGTCGAGGTTTTTTTTCGTGTTTTGATTTAAGCGTGAGTTTAAAAGTGATGTTGGGCTATATGCCCTTTTTTATTTTCTGCAGTGGAGGTTTGTTTGGCTAATATAGAACAGCAATTGACCGATATTATTCAAGAGCCAGTGAATGCACTAGGTTTTGAGTTAGTTGGCGTTGAATACATTCGTGGCCGTTATCCTGTGTTACGAGTTTATATTGATAGTGAAAATGGTATAACTGTTGATGATTGTGCTGATGTTAGTCGACAAATTAGCTCGGTGCTTGATGTCGAAGACCCTATCAAAGATGCTTACAATCTTGAAGTTTCATCGCCTGGTATGGATAGACCTTTATTCACGATTGAACACTATCAACGTTTTATTGGTGAAGAAGTCGCAATTAGTTTACGTATTCCTGTTGCTAACCGACGCAAATGGAAAGGGCGAATTAAGTCTATCGATAATGAAATGATTACATTAACTGTGGATGATAGTGATGAAGTGTTTGCTTTTAGCAATATTCAAAAGGCAAACATTGTACCTAATTTTAACCTTAAATAGAGTACGGGTATAAAGGATGAATAAAGAAATTTTAGCTGTTGTTGAAGCGGTATCAAACGAAAAAGCGCTTACGCGCGATAAAATTTTCGAAGCGTTAGAAACTGCATTAGCAACGGCCACTAAAAAGAAACATGCTGTTGATATTGATGTTATAGTAAAAATCGATCATAAAACTGGTGATTATGATACATTCCGTCGTTGGCAAGTGGTTAATGAAGTCTCCCAACCAACGAAAGAAATAACGTTAGATGCAGCACAATATGAAGACCCATCAGTGCAACTTGGCGATTATATTGAAGAACAAATTGAATCGGTTGCTTTTGACCGTATTACTACACAAACGGCCAAACAAGTTATTGTGCAGAAAGTACGTGAAGCTGAGCGTGCCATGGTAATTGACATGTTTAGAAATCGTATTGGTGATATTGTGACAGGTATTGTCAAAAAAACCAATCGCGACAGTGTCATTCTTGACTTAGGCAACAATGCTGATGCAATGATGTCACGTCATGATATGTTACCGCGTGAAAATTTCCGTATTGGTGACCGTGTTCGTGGTATTTTATATCTAGTTGAACAAAATAATAAACCGGCGCAACTTTGCATTAGCCGTTCAAATCCTGAAATGATGGAAGAGTTATTCCGCATTGAAGTCCCTGAAATTGGCGAAGAGATGATCGATATCAAAGGCGTAGCTCGTGATCCTGGTTCACGCGCTAAAATTGCAGTTAGCAGTAATGACCGTCGTATTGATCCTGTTGGTGCATGTGTTGGTATGCGAGGTGCGCGTGTACAAGCTGTATCGAATGAATTTGGTGGCGAACGTATTGATATTGTATTATGGGATGATAATCCTGCTCAATATGTAATTAATGCTATGGCACCAGCAGATGTTGTTTCCATCGTTGTTGATGAAGATAAACATACCATGGATGTAGCTGTCAATGCTGAAACCTTACCACAAGCTATTGGTCGAAATGGTCAAAATATCCGTTTAGCGTCTCAGCTTACTGGTTGGACATTAAATGTGATGAGCACTGAAGATTTGCAAGAAAAACACCATGCAGAATCTTTTGCAGCAATCAATAATTTGGTTAAACATCTTGATATTGATGAAGGTCTTGCTCAGCTATTAGTTGAAGAAGGCTTTACCTCACTAGAGGAACTTGCCTATGTGCCAGTTGACGAATTACTTGAAATTGAAGAACTGGATGAAGATTTGGTTCAAGCTTTAAGAAGTCGAGCAAAAGACGCATTAACCACAATGGCACTAGCAAATAGTGGCGATAAACAACCTGCTCAAGAGTTACTTGAACTGCCAGGTATGACACAAGAGTTAGCCTATCAATTTGTGCAACATGACATCATTACTTTGGAAGATTTAGCTGAACAAGGTACCGAGGATCTAAACGATATTGAAGGCTTAACAAGCGAACAAGCTGGCGATTTTATTATGGCTGCACGTAATATTTGTTGGTTTGCAGATGAATAATTGAGGAAAAGTAATACATGACCAAAGTATCAATCGAAACACTGGCTCAAGAGATAAACACTCCAGTGCAAACACTTTTGCAACAGTTTGCCGATGCAGGTATGAAGAAAACCGCATCTGATACTGTTACACAAAAGGAAAAAGAAGCTTTGCTTGCTCACTTAAAACCTCAGCAAGGCCCAACAAAGTTAACATTGCAACGTAAAACGCACTCAACCTTGAATGTGTCAAGCGGTGGTGGCAAAAGCAAAGAAATTAAAGTAGAAGTGCGTAAAAAACGAACTTTTGTTAAACGTGATCCAGCTGAAATTGCCGCTGAACAAGAAAAGGCACGCCTTGAAGCAGAGCAAAAAGCGAAAGAAGAAGCCGAATTAAAAGCGCGCAAAGAAGCTGAAGAACAAGAAAAGAAAGCGGCGCAAGAAGCCAAAAAACGTGCTCAAGAAGAAAAAGCGAAAGCGGCGCAAGAACACTCAGCCGATCCTAAAGTAAAAAAAGCACAAGAGGAAAAAGCACGATTAGAAGCTGAAGCGAACGAAATTAAACGTAAAGCTGAAGAAGAAAGTCGCCGAAAACTAGAGGAAGATGCTAAACGCATGGCTGAGGAAGCACGTAAACTAGCTGAACAATATAATAAAGTTGATGATAGTGAGCAGCATGTAGAAGATGAAGATTATCATGTGACCACCTCTAAATATGCGAGAGCCGCAGAGGATGATACCGATCGGGAAGTTGAAAGTGCTCGAGGGCGAGGTCGTAGTGGTAAACAGACTAAGCAGAAAAAAGGCAGCAAACTATCTGAAGGCAAAGCAGAACGAGAAGAAGCTCGCGCAGCGACACGTAGTGGTCATAAAAAGAAAGGTAAAAGTACCTTACAACAAGGCTTTAATAAACCTGTACAAGCAGTTAACCGCGATGTGGTTATTGGCGAGACCATTACTGTTGCCGAATTGGCTAATAAAATGGCCGTAAAAGGCTCTGAAGTAATCAAAACCATGATGAAAATGGGCGCAATGGCAACTATTAATCAGGTTATCGATCAAGAAACGGCACAACTTGTTGCTGAAGAGATGGGACATAAAGTGGTATTACGTCGCGAAAATGAGCTTGAAGAATCACTTATGAGCGACCGTGATACCGGTGCAGAAAAAGTTGCACGCGCGCCAGTTGTCACTATTATGGGACATGTTGACCATGGTAAAACCTCATTACTTGACTATATCCGTAAAGCGAAAGTGGCATCAGGTGAAGCCGGTGGTATTACTCAGCACATCGGTGCTTATCATGTTAAAACCGCAAGCGGTGAAATTACATTCTTAGATACTCCGGGTCATGCGGCATTTACTTCAATGCGTGCGCGTGGTGCTAAAGCAACAGATATTGTGGTACTTGTTGTTGCTGCTGATGATGGCGTGATGCCACAAACCATTGAAGCAATTCAACATGCTAAAGCAGCAAATGTGCCGATGGTGGTTGCGGTAAACAAAATTGATAAACCAGAAGCCGATCCAGAGCGCGTAAAAGGTGAACTTGCTCAATATGGTGTAATGTCAGAAGATTGGGGTGGTGATACGCAGTTTGTTCATGTTTCAGCAAAAGCGGGAACCGGTATTGATCAACTCCTTGAAGCTATTTTATTACAAGCGGAAGTGCTTGAGCTTACTGCATACGAAACCGGTATGGCAAGTGGTGTGGTGATTGAATCATTCCTTGATAAAGGTCGTGGTTCGGTAGCTACTGTTCTTGTGCAATCAGGTACACTGCGTAAAGGCGACATCGTTCTTTGTGGATTTGAATATGGACGTATTCGTGCAATGCGTAACGAACTTGGCAAAGAAGTGACAGAAGCGGGTCCATCAATACCAGTTGAAATCCTTGGTTTGTCTGGTGTGCCATCAGCAGGTGACGAAGCCACCGTTGTGCGTGATGAAAAGAAAGCACGTGAAGTTGCCCTTTATCGACAAGGTAAATTCCGTGATGTGAAACTTGCTCGTCAGCAAAAAGCGAAACTTGAAAACATGTTTACTAATATGACAGAAGGCGATGTTTCTGAGCTTAATATCGTATTAAAAGCGGATGTTCAAGGTTCGGCTGAAGCAATTTCTGATTCATTACTTAAACTGTCAACAGACGAAGTTAAAGTTAAAATTATTGGATCAGGTGTGGGTGGTATCACTGAAACTGATGCATCGCTTGCTGCAGCATCGAATGCGATTATTTTAGGTTTCAACGTTCGTGCCGATGCATCAGCACGTAAAGTGATCGAATCAGAAAACTTAGATCTACGTTACTATTCTGTTATTTATGACTTAATTGATGAAGTTAAACAAGCAATGAGCGGTATGCTCGCACCAGAATACAAACAAGAAATCATTGGTCTTGCTGAAGTGCGTGATGTATTTAAATCACCTAAATTTGGTGCAATTGCTGGTTGTATGGTAACCGAAGGTGTGGTTAAACGTCACAATCCAATTCGTGTTCTACGTGATAATGTAGTTATCTATGAAGGCGAACTTGAATCATTACGTCGCTTTAAAGATGATGTTAATGAAGTCCGTAATGGAACCGAATGTGGTATTGGTGTACGTAACTACAACGATGTTCGTGTTGGCGATACGATCGAAGTTTTTGAAACCATCGAAATCAAGCGTACTATCTAATTATTACGCAATATGTTATAAGCAAGGTTTAGGCCTTGCTTATTCATTTTTTAAGGAAAATAGATATGGCAAAAACATTTAACCGTTCATCTCGAGTAGGGCATGAACTACAAAAAGAAATTGCAATTATCTTACAGCGAGAAATCAAAGATCCTCGTCTTGGCATGGTCACTGTTTCGGGCGTTGATATCTCGCGCGATCTTTCGTATGCCAAGGTTTTTGTCACTTTTTTAAATGACGATGATCCGCAAGTAATTGAACAAGGTTTAGCGGTACTTAATGACGCTAAAGGCTATATTCGCACGTTAATTGGCAAAGCGATGCGTCTGCGAATTATTCCCGAAATCAAATTCTTTTACGACGAATCGTTAGTTAAAGGTATGCAGATGTCGAGTTTGGTGGCGGATGTTATCAAGCATGATAATGAGCGTCATAAAGATTAATATTAAAATTAGCCCTGAATTTTGTTAAAAAGTTTCAGGTAACTATGCGTTTCAGTATAAAATAAATGATGAATATAAAAAGAACTCGCCGTGATCTTCACGGCGTTTTGTTACTAGACAAACCCCAAGGCATGACATCTAACGATGCGCTGCAAAAAGTGAAATGGTTATTTAATGCTAAAAAAGCGGGTCACACAGGGGCTCTTGATCCATTAGCGACAGGTATGTTGCCTATCTGTTTTGGTGAAGCGACCAAATTTTCACAGTATTTATTAGATTCAGATAAGCGCTACCGAGTGATTGCCAAACTTGGTGAACGTACAGATACCTCTGATGCGGATGGTCAAATTATTTGTACCAAACCTGTGAAAGTGAACGAATCGCAAATTAACCAAGCTTTAACGCATTTTCGAGGTAATATTTTACAAGTTCCAACCATGTTTTCGGCTTTAAAACATCAAGGAAAACCTCTTTACGAATATGCTCGCCAAGGTATCGTCATTGAACGTGAAGCTAGACCTATTACCGTTTACGACAATCAATTTATCCAATTTGATGCCATAAAAAACGAATTAACCCTAGAAATACACTGCTCTAAAGGCACTTATATTCGCACAATTATTGATGATTTAGGCGAATTACTGGGTTGTGGGGCACATGTTATTTATTTAAGGCGTTTGCAAGTTTCCAATTACCCGATTGAAAACATGGTAACGTTAGAACAGTTACAAAATATCGACCAAAAAGATGACTTACTTATGCCAGTTGACAGCCCATTACAAGATCGTCCAAAAATCACGCTGACTGATGCACAAGGTAAAGATATATTGTTAGGACGAACCATTGAACTTGAAAATACTACGCAAGTTGAAACCTTAGTGCGAATTTATCAAGACCAGCAATTTATTGGCGCCGGTGTAATGCAAAGTAACAAATTATCGCCAAAACGATTAATATCAACATTCATCAACTAGTCTTGCTTGGTTTAAACAAACGATAACGACGTGGCTGATGCCCCGTGATTTCGGCAAGATTCCCGTTAGGCAGCATTTTGTATAATAGGATAATCCTATTATACAAAATAGTAATTTTTCTAAAATTTATGCATAATTACTATGTGTCTCTATATCCAAATTTACAATATGATTTGACAAATAGATATATTTTGTAGCTAAAGTTCTTTTATAGTGACGTTTTCTTTTAACATTTTTTCTATAACTAACTCAACTTTCTATAAATGGCGGGAAAAATATGGCGGAATGGAAACTTCGGACATCAAACGCTTAAAGGAGCTGGAGGCTGAAAACCGTAAGCTTAAACAGATGTTTGCCGAACTGAGCTTAAAATCCCAGCTTCAGGAAGAAATCATAAAAAAGCTTTAGTGCCCACAAAGGCACGTAAAACGTGGGCACAGCAACTACAACAAAATCATTCTGTTACTATTGCTATGAGTTGTGCCATTGTTGGCTTAAGCCGTTGTGCTTACTATTATCAACCTAAGTTACCGGATGATTCGGTGATTGTTTCGGTGTTGAATGCTATCACAGACCGGCATTTACGCTGGGGCTTTCCTAAATGCTTTAATCGTATCAAAAAGCTCGGCTATAAATGGAATCATAAACGGGTGTATCGGGTGTATTGTGAATTAAAGCTTAATCTCAGGGTAAAGCGTAAAAAATGTATCCCCCCCCACGAACACCAGAAAAGCTATTGGTTCCTAATAAACAAGGTGAATGCTGGTCAATGGATTTTATGAGTGACAGCAGTCGTAATCAACGCCGGTTTAGAACGTTCAATGTCATCGATGACTTTAATCGTGAGGCGCTAGGCATTGATATTGCAGTAAGCTTACCGGCAGGGAGAGTTACCCGTTACTTAGATAAATTGGCTGAATATCATGGGTATCCATTAAAAATACGAGTCGATAATGGGCCAGAATTTACAGGAAAAACTTTTATAAACTGGGCTAAATCACATGATATAGCCATTGATTATATCCAGCCCAGTAGTCCTTATCAAAATGGCTATATTGAACGATTTAATCGTACCTATCGTACTGAAGTACTCGATTTATATCTTTTTAACAACTTAGTGCAAGCAAGGAGAATAACCGAAGAATGGTTAACGATTTATAATACCGAAAGACCGCATGAGGCGTTAAATAACATGACACCGATTGAGTATAAAACACTAAAACAAGCAGCATGATTTTCTACTTGAATCTTGTACTAAGTTTGGGATATTTACAGTGAGGTCTGTGTGCTGATATCATAATTAACCAGTCCATTACCTTGACGACGCTTACATTCACGTCCTGCGTTATCATAAAGCATACCGATTAATGGCTGCCCAGCTGATAGAAAAACTCATAACTGGACGATCTATTCGTCGATCCAACGCTATCCCTTTTAATTTGGTTGATAGAATCAATTTTCACATTTAATTAGCAAATACACGAAATTTAGGATGTAATGCGAATACATAGGATTTGTTCCTTATTGAGGACCACTCCATATTAATTTATTTCTTAGCTGATAAGGAACCAATTCAAATAATTTCTTTATTCTTTCTATATGCCCCCGATAATTTGGGGATATGTCTTCATTACAATTATCATAATAAAACTTAGCTTGATTATTTAAAAACCATATATCATGTTCTTTAAAATCTGTTTCTAAAATACTAATCATAATATTATGAACTAATTCAGCTTCATAAAAACATGATATATCTTTCGCCTTTCTAATCGCATTTTGAGACTGAACATTTCTAATATACGATAATGCAAAGTCTAACATTTCTTTATATATGTCACATTTATTCATATTAATTTTTCCTTTTTGGCAATGGTCTCATATCAGCAGGAGGTTTATCTGGATCGGCTACACTAATTCATACAACTTTTTTAAGGGGTAAGGTAAACTTATCACCACTAAAAAAGGAACAAATATGAATAAGATTAAACGCAAAAGACGAACATTCACAGATGATTTTAAACACCAAATGGTCAGTCTTTATCAACATGGTAAATCACGTAGTGAAATCGTTGCAGAATATGATTTGACACCATCAGCATTGGACCGTTGGATAACGCAATCAAGCCAAAGCGGTTCATTTAAAACAAAAGATAATCGCAGTCCACAAGAACAAGAGTTAATCGCGTTGCGTAAAGAGCTTAAACAACTCCGTATGGAAAACGATATTTTAAAGCAAGCAGCACTGATAATAGGACGAAAATCGCTATCCTAAAAGCAAATCGACATCGTTATAGCATAACAAAACTATGTCAATATTTAGGATTATCAAGACATTACGCTTATTATCAGTGTAAATTGAATAGACAAAAATCAGTAGGACCCTACGCCAATAAAATCGTGACGCTATTTAATCAGAGCTATCAGTCTTATGGTACAAGACGAATTCGTTTTGATTTACAGAAAGAGAA
>NZ_WTEV01000020.1 GCF_009795885.1 Gilliamella sp. Pas-s25
AAAGGAATTATGCCAGTATGGTATCACTGGCATTTATGTTAATGTGGCTGCCAATGTATTGTTGAGTAATTTATGTACAGCAAAGGTCAACAGCCCCTAACAGTTAAATTTTTATTTATCGATAATTATTTCACTGGTAAATACTGCGCCATTATTCGACAATGCCCTACTCCTGACCAAGAAGCATAAGAGCCAATAACATAAAAGTTCTGTTTAGCTCTTGATGCCGCAACGTTAATAATATTAGGTGTACCAGCCGCCCATAGACGCGCTCCATTATGTTTATTTTCTGGAGCTCCTAGCACTAATATCACGCTATCTGCTTCCCGCCCTTGAACTGTATGAATAGTTCCAATTCGGTCAATTATCCATTGATTTAAATCAATATTAAGTTTTTCAAAAAGGTCTTTTTCTTTTCTTAAACAGTTTCTTAATTCGTTAGCTACTATCTTAAATGGCGTAATAATAAATAAATCGGGCTCGGTAATGCCTTGATGGGCAATTTTATTTAAAAGCTCAATCACTATTTTTCCTTCATCAGGACACCATTTTGTATCCGCTTGACCATTTAAATCAAACCAACAAGAAGAACCCAATATATTACCAATCACGCCTGGTTGGTGGTGACCTGCTGCATAAACCATTTGTCCATCATAAGCAATATGATTAGAAATGCTAAACATTGGCTCACAACAGCGTCGATGCACTAATAATGGGATCCCGACATTACGTCCTCCGGTATCATTCCTAAAAGAAGATTGGTAACAAGAAGCTCTATCAGCTAGTGTTTGAACAGAAGCATCAGGTGCGCTCCAAAGTGTTTTATTTACGTTAAAAAATCGACATATCTCTTCGTTTAAACGTAATGGAATAGAAGTAACGGGCGGAATTTGTAATGGATCACCAACAACAATGGTTCTTTTGGCACGAGCTATAGCACCCACAGCAGCTTGAGGCAATGCTTGTCCTGCTTCATCAATTAATAGCCAGCCAATTGAATCTTGATTTAGATCTCCCATCATACGTTCAAAAGAAGCAAATGTTGTTGATATAACAGGCACGGCAAGAAACAGCGTTGACCATAAATCAGATAAAAATTGTTTTTTGTCTTGTTCTTTTAGCGCACCAGGCATCATAAAAATACTTAAATTATGTAGGATTTTTTGAGCACTAGCATTTATAAAGGCTTTGTGAAGATCCATAGCTAGCATGAACAGCCGTTCTCGTTTTTTATGTAATTCATTTGGTAACCAAGGGGAATTTAGATTGTAAAGCTGATGATCAGCAAAAAAAGTTTTATCCTCAATAAGACGATTACCGAGTTTAGTGCGATAAGAATCAATATATTGGTTTAATCGCGCTAGCTCATTTTGCTGTTTAATTTGGGATTGTTGTATATTCGATTGTTTTTGTTCTAATTTTTGTTTTTCAGATAAAAGTTGTTCTACAACTGCTTGCGCATTAAGAAAAAGTTTTTTTCTAGAGTATAATGATTGTTGTAATTCTTTATGTTTATGTGACCATTGTATCCAAGCCTGAGTACGAAATAAACGAGCAAACAATCCCGGCTTTTTTTTCTTACTTAGGTTTTCAATATATTTAGATTTCTCATACAATGCTTCATATGACTGATATTCCGCTTGTTGCTGCGCTAATTGTAAATCTAGTTCTTGTTTCTTTTGTTGATAATTTTGTTGAACAGTATATTGTTCAGTAACTTTCTGACTAATTTTTTGCTTATTTAAACAAGCTTGTCGTAGTTGTTCTAATGTCTTTAATGCAGCTTCAATTTCTGATTTAAGTGTCAAGAATTCATTTTTTTTTGCTTGCCATAAGCTTACAGCTTGTTGAAGTGTTGTCGTTGGTCGCTCTATTGAGACAATTTCTGGTATTTTACGCGCAATAACGTTACCTTGCTCATCTGTAATCTCTTTTGTAACATCATCACCTTTAGCAGCTTTTAAATAAATGCGAAAACCATACTCTTCATTCCACCAAAACGTTTTTTGAAAAATTGCCCGATTTTTGCTATTGCCAAGCACAGCAGCCATCATGCCCCAAGTTTCATTCAATGGTAAATTTGAATTATCGGTTTGCTTATTATCATCAATCGATAAATTATAAACATGATTACTTATTGCACTAAAATAGTTAAATTCATCAACCGAATAACCAATAGCTTTACTTGCTGGTAACTCTTTACTGATGTTTTCGACCGCTTTATTATTACTTGAAGCCACAACTATTTCATGCCCTTTTAAGCAAGCATCTAGTTGATAAAGCTGATAAAATCCTTTTCCTGCGGGAATTTTACCCCCAACAGGTATAAAAGCTTTCTCGGGTTCATCAAAGGCACACATTGCCAGAGCACGATCAACAACAGCCGAAGCCACAATGTCCCTTAGCAATGTTGTTTTACCCGTTCCAGGAGGGCCATTTACAGCAATAATGCCACCATTATCCCTCAATTCCATTCTCGTTAAATTGACAGCCGCTTGTTGCAAAGTAACCAACGGATGTCCACCTGGCGAAGGCCAACGGGATAAACTTATATTCTTTGGAGCCAAAACTTGTTCTAAAAGCACGTGATTAGTCAATAAATCATTCACATTTTTTATTTCTGTTATACCCAAATAGGCTTTAATTCCTTTATTAGCTGTTTTGTTTTCTACTTGTTGAGTGATTTTAAGTAGATCATTAAAATAGAATGAATTTAATAGTGGTAGTTCTGGAGGCGTTTTCGCTTTGAAATGGTGGTACGTACGAATAATATACTCAGGTGGGTGAACAAGATGATCGGGTAGTTCAAACTGATTAACTAACCAATAAAAAGCATTAATTATCATTGTTTCATTTAATGGTATCAGTTGACCTTGCTCATTGGTTTTACGTAATAATTTTTGAAGATGCGCCAGAATGGTGCGTTCAATGTTTACCCATTGATTAAGTCCATTTAATTGTTTATTTAATGTTAAAGGTAAAGCCCAAGCAAAACTAGAAATTGCAATACCGTTTTCTTCTAGTAAAACACCATTATTATCGACCAGTAATGAACCGATAACAGCGTGTTCTGTAGTTCTTTGGTTTAGTTCCTCATCTCGACCAAATACTTTAATAAGATCTTTGATTGCTTCTGACATAGAAATTGAACCTAAGCACACCTGATAATAGACCTTATAATTAGGTCTGCTTTTTTGCTGCTGTAACCACGGCAAACCCGTATGAGTTGTATTGATAATATTACTACGATCACCATTAGCTAAATCTTCTGGTTTTTTGTAAGTTTGAGGCGCCAAAGCTTCTAACGCACTCCAACTTGAGAGAATCGATAATGGATCGTTGTTTCTATCTATTCTAAGACTATTCACTTGTTCGTTTATTCTTTTTATTTCTGGTAATTGAGAGTAAGTCTGAACTTTATGCATACACTCCGCTGTGTGGCTAGATTGCTCGACCGTTTGAGTCGCATGTTGATAGTCAAGATGACGATTTACATCCACGTCTTTTAAAATAATCTTATTGTCGTTTACTTTTTCTACCTGTACACAACACTGAAATTGTGAATCTTTTTCTATTGCTTGTTTGTTGTTTATTATCTTTTCACTAAAATGTTGACTATCAGAATTCTGATTGTTCACTTTTTCTTTTAACGATACAATATTTTTATTTTTTGACAGATAACTACTAGTTTTTTCTAATAAAATCATAGCTTTCTTGGTTGAACGGCATTCTAATTCCATCACAATCAGATTTAAGATTTCAAGATTATTATTATTTTCTTCGGCAAGATTTTGTAATTGTTCAATGTTATATCTAAAATAGGGTCTGTTATTTTGACGTATCATAATACTATTTAATCCTTATTTTTGCGTCAACAAAGGTACAACTAAGCTAGCACTTTATGGCATATAACCTAAATATGCTTTTATTTTCAGCATACCACATCATAAATTGTTTATTTAGGTAATACAATTTTTTCATATTGTTGTTATCAATACTGTACGTTGATCCATTTTTGAACGACTTAGTTTACCACCTAACTTTATCCTGTTAAATTAAAACTACCGAAAAATAGTTTTATATATCAAATGATAGACTTCTGAAAGTTTTTTACAAAATAGTCAACCATAAATAGGTCAATATTATGCTATCACTGCAAAATTTAACCGAGTTATTTGCAAAGCAACATACTTGGCAAGATCGTTATCGACAGTTAATAATGTTAGCAAAGCAATTACCTGATTTTCCTGAACAGCAAAAAATAGCGCAAAATCAAGTGAATGGTTGCGAAAACCAAGTTTGGCTAACTTATCAAAAACAAGCAGATAATACCTATATTTTTAGTGGCGATAGTGAAGGTCGAATAGTGAAAGGGTTATTAGCAATTTTAATTATGATTGCCAATAATAAAACTGCGCAAGAAATTACGGCTATCGATTTTTCATCACTATTAAGTCAGTTAAAAATTTCTGATGAGCTAAGCCAATCACGGTTGCAAGGGCTTGCCAAATTAATTGAACGCATAAAATCGGTTGCATAAAAAAGGGGCTAATACACCGCCCCTACCTTTTATAGCTACTGTCTATTTTTCAGTATAAGTAAATAGTGTGATAACTTTTTTTACACCACTGACTTTACTTGCAACCTCAGCTGCTGCTTTACCTTCTTCTGGTGTAACAATACCGATTAAAAATACTTCGTTATTTTCAGTAACAACTTTAATGTTGCGTGCTTTTGTTTGCGCATTTAAAATTAATTGCGATTTAACTTGAGTCGTTATCCAAGCATCATTGGTAATTGTACCTGCGCCAACGGGTTCACCAATACGAATTTGGTTATAGACTTTTTTTACCCCTTCAACTTGATAAGCAAGCTTTTCTGCTTGTTCAACTTGATCACTATTTGCTTGTCCAACTAAAAGGATATTACCACCATAAGCACTCGAAACAATACGTGAGCCAATAAACAAAGGTCCATGGTCTTTAATTTTTATACCCATGCGTGAACTGAGCGTTGTGTCATCAACTTGAGTACCAGTGGTACGAGGATCTGTGGCAACTTTTGCTGTTGCTCCTGCACCAACACCAATAACTGCAGCAACACAACCTTGTAATGTTAATGTACAAAATATTAACATTATCATTAAGGTAATTTTTTTCATTATCACTCCTTATGACTTATTACTTAGTAATAATCAAATTCCAATAAATTTGTCATTATTATGCCTTGTAGATATTGATTTGCAAAATGATTTTATGATTTATGCAGGCTTATAGCGGTATTTATATTTCATTATAACTTCGTCACACCATAAATTCCCGCCTTGAATTTCAATTTTTATTTTAGTGTAAAATCTGCTATCTTTTGATAAAAAATAAATCAGGTGATTGGAATAAAAATATGAATCAAGATGTTATTGATTGGTTATATGGCTTGTCTGCACCAATGGTTGCTTTAAATAAAAGATATGGTGCAAGTTATACTTCGCCATTTTTTTTCCCCGACAGAACTTTTGTTGATATGGAAGATGATTGGGGAATAGGTTCTCGCCAAACATTACTAAACCGTGTGTTTGATATGGTTGATGATGGGCATGCACCTTTATTATCTAGATATTATTCAATCTATTCTCGATTTTCTGAATCTGAATGGCGTGATTATTGCCAAGCACAAGATGATTATCAAAAAATATTACTAGAGTTTGTTGAACAAACTTTTTGCGTATGTGGCTATGGTGGCATTCGTAGTTGGGATTATGCACGTATGGGATATGTGCTACGCAATGGCACGACCAATAAATATATTACCGAAGAAGAAGCGCTATGGATTTTTTCAAGAATTGCTGCTCGTTCTCAATATTTTTATGAATCTTGGCATAACTACTTTGCGAGTTGGTCGGTTGGTTTTCAATTTTGGGAATCACTTAACAATAAAGAAGATCTTGAAGTATTACGCTGTGAATTAACCCGAGCATCACAAACAAATACCATGAAGATATTAATTAGCGACAAGGATTCTCCTTGCAATCGCCTGCCTTGGTATATTGAGATTGATGAACTAGAAAAGCCTGAATCACTAACGGAGTATGATTGGTCATGAGTACAAATTTTTGGCAATTACTGGGCATCGAAAAAACAACAGATACAACGGTTATTCGTCAAGCCTATCGTGCAAAATTACCCTCATATCATCCTGAAACGGATCCTGACGGGTTTAAAGCATTGCGCGAAGCTTACGAATCGGCAATGAATTATGCAAATTCGCCCAAAACAGCCGTTGACGAAACTGCGCAGAAATCAGAAGAAAAAGAAGCGCCACCATTAACAGAAGAGCAAATTAAAGCGAATGAAATTTGCGATGCTTATCAAGCCCTATTAGAAGATCCACTGCGTTGCTATAACATTGATGAATGGCAAAAATTTATCGGCTCATTCTATGACTATCCCATGACAGTTATTGATTCGGTAAAATGGCGACTATTAGAGTTAAGTTACGAAACAACAAATATATCTGAATCATGTGTCAAAATTTTAGCCGATAATTTGCGCTGGCGTCAGCAATTGATGACACAATTTACTGATGAATTTGAAAAATATGATAATTATTTAAATCACATTGATCGTGGCGATGTCTTTGATTACACATGCTTACCGACAACAAATAAAATACTGCAAAATACAACTATCGATTATATCTATTATACCAAATGGTTATTTTGGGAGCGTAGATCAGAAGATGTTTATGCATTTTTATCTCAAGATACCGTTATTTACCTTCCTAATGATAAAAAATTTATGCTCGAGTTTTCTCATTGGTATAGTACTGCAAGCCTAAAAAATCAATCTATTTTGGATTATGCTTTAAAATGTATTGCCGAAGGCGATGAAGACGAAAATATTATTATCGAGTGGAAATATATTGCCGCTATCCAATATACTTTGCTCGAATATAAACAAAATGCCTTACAGGCTTGGTTAGAATTGTATTATTCAGGCCATTATCAACAAAAAGCAGAAAGCTGGATAGCAGGTTGGTGTGTTTATTTTGAAAAAAATTACTTCCCATTATTAGTTATGGCGTTGAATAATAGTTATTGTGTCGCTGTCGATAAAACGGAAAATTATTTGCATACTATTCCACAAATAACGGTAACCACAACAGCACGATTAGCAGGATTAGAAGATATTGATGAATATCCAAAAGAAATTGTCGACTTTGTTAATTGGGCTTTAAATACAAACTGGAATTATAAACAAGTCTTATCAATATTGTTACGTGATGATGGTAATAATCGATTATATCGTTTATATCGACATGCCATTATGTTGCGCCATGGTAACGAAAGATTATTACAAGAAATTTTAGATGAGCAAAGTGATGATCCATTTGAACAATTTATTTTGCAACATTTACAACGCCAAGCACGACAACATCTTGCATGGCTTACAGAACTTCCACCCGTGCAAGAATTTAAAACATGGTTATTTGATAATAATGAAAATGCCCAACTTCCACCCCAATTTGATCCCGATGAGAATGGCAAGCTAGCTTTATATGCCAGTTTATGGCTAGATAGATTCAACGATATTCCTGATATTGCTAAATCACATTTATATCAAAGTTTTTCTTATTCAAATATGAAAATGTTTGATTGGGTTACGTATTTAAAATGTAATGATTATTATCAACTACCAAAATCTCCAGATCTTTCGGTTATTGCTAATAATAAAGAAGCTTATTGGCAATGGTATCGTTGTTATTTATTAGTCATCGCAATTTATTGTGAACCAACAGAAACTGCAAAATTTCTTCGACAAGAAAATAATACTTTTATTATTGATGAAAATAACCCATTTAAACCATTAATAGAGATATTTAAGCATGGTAACTGGCAAAATGAAACCGAGCTGTATAACCTAATTAATAATGATAGTGTGTTAAATAATAATGTTTTAATTAATTATCCAAATTCGATTGAATGGTTTATTTATGAGCCTCACCTTATTGATTTTGACGATATTGAGCAAAAAATGGAGCACACATGGACACAAAAACTGGCGAATAGAAATCCAATTTATTTAATGCTGTTATACATAATTGTATTAAATAAACCTGAGCAAAAAAACAAATTAGATACAATTTTACAAGATATTACTGGTGATAATAAAGAGTTAATAAAAATAGCCAAAAATTTGCAAGATAAGTGGATTACACCATCTTCTGATAGCAAAAAAAAATACAATTATACCAAACAAGTTGATACAATAAAGACACTTGCTGAACGTTGTTTGTCTAACTATTACGGTATATGTGATAACAATGAACTTGAAATGTTAGACGAGTTAAAAAACAGCTGTGACAATGATTTAGTCTTACGGCTTTGTGCGGCATTGCTTATGGCAAAAAATCGTGAAAATCAACAAAAACTGGAATCACAGCCATTACCTAAAAATAAATGGTGGCAGTTTTGGCGTTGGAAAGGACGAACTAATATAAAAGGTTTTATTATACAATTATGTTGTAGCTTCATTGTGTTAGGATTGATGACCGTGCTTAACAACAATTTTGAATTGAATAGTCCTACTTTCTCTATGATTTGTTATTCTATTGCTGTAGCCAATACGGTTTTTGCATTAAAACGACGTTTTAATGATATCGATAGAGGTGAACCGCTCATCGGTTTTGTGGCCGAAATATTGGTTTTTTCCTTATTTTTTGCGCCATTTTGGGTTTCTGGCATCAAACACACTAACCGTTTTGGACCACCAGTAGAAAAAACAGCCAAAGAAAAGGAAAAGTGAACAAAATAAAGTCCTCTTTTTTATCTCTAAAAAAGAGGACTTTTTATATTTTTAAAATTTTATTGGTTATCGATTTAGATCTTGTAAATTAGATTCAATTTCACAACGAATTTCGTTAATTTCTTCAGAATTTTGTCTATTTAGTACTTCCATAAAAACTTCGATATATGATCCAATTAATAGTCGTTCATCACCCAATGATTGTGCCCATGCCCGTTCTAATCTAGCTAATAAGGTACGATTTGGCATTTCGTCACGTGGATGAATCTTAAGTGATTTTAAGCGTTCATGACTGTCTTGTTTTTGTTTGTCTGTTAAACCTATTGGACTATGATCAATCACTTTGCCATGTTGCTTACCTGTTTCAAGCAAAACCACATCAACTTCTAATAAACCATTTAGATCATAACTAAAGCGGACATCAATTCCTTGTGCTCTTTCCATTGGTGTTAGGAGCACTTCAAACTCATCAATTAAAACATTATTTTCAACACGAGGGTTTTCACCTTGATAAACCGAAATACATATCACCTTTTGTTGAGGATACGTTGTGTAAAATGTTTTTACTTTTGATGTTGGTACAATGGTGTTACGTTCAATAATGGGTGAAAACACTCCACTGACATTATTTGAACAGCTTTCAATACCTAGAGTATAAGGACACACATCAGTAAGAATGACTTCTTCAACATCAACATTACGTAATCGACAAGCCGCTTGAACTGCGGCACCTTGAGCCACGATAGTAATCGGATTGATATGGCGATACGGTAATTTACCAAATAATTTGGTCACCAGCTCACGTACAATACCTAATTGCGATGACCCACCGACTAATACGATATGTTCAAGCTGATTAGGTTTTAATCGTGCATCACTTAATGCCTGTTCAATTGGTGCTCGTAGTCGATTAAGTAGTGGTAACCATAACGTTTTAGCTCGGCTTTCGTTCAAGGAAAATTGCCACTGCTTATCTTGCCAAAACCAAGTTAACGTGTGTGATTCTTCACCATTTAATTTACATTTTAGTTGCTCAGCTAAATCTAACAGGCGAGCATAATCATGGGTCGGAATATCTTGTTGTTTAAGATTCCATTCACTTAAGCAAGCTTTAACAAGCTCTTGAGTAAAATCTTCACCACCTAAATAGTTATCACCTGCCGAAGCATGCACTTCAATAATTGGCATCGAATATTCAAGCACGGTCACATCAAACGTGCCACCACCTAAATCAAATACTAAAGTATTACCCGATTGCTCTTCGTGTAATCCATATGCCATGGCAGCGGCTGTTGGCTCATTAATTAAGCGTACAGCATTTAATCCAGCTAACTCAGCAGCAAACCGGGTCTGCTTGCGTTGTTCATCATTAAAATAAGCAGGAACCGAAATGACCACATCACGAATTTCTTGTTTTAAAAATGCTTCGGCATCTGCCTTTAGTGATTTCAAAATTATGGCTGAAAGTTCGGTTGGCGTAAATTTTTTGTCGCCTAATTCGAAGACTTTGTTTGAACCTAAAAAGCGTTTAAAAGCGGCTGCGCTACGATTGGGATGCGTGGTTAAACGGGACAATGCCGCGTGTCCGACTAAAATAGAATCGTCTTCATCAACACTTACTGCAGATGGTGTAACAACTTCACCAATTGAATTCGGAATAAGGACTGGCTGACCATCGTGCCAAACACAAATTAAACTGTTTGTAGTGCCTAAATCAATACCGATTGGATAATGCATAAACTTTCTGAATAATATAATAATTCACTATTGTTTAGATTATATACTATTGATCACTTTAATTGCAAAAATGATGTTAAAAAACGGTAAAAAAAGTCTATGCATGTTCTTTAAAGATGATAAGTTTATTCGTTAATTTCCTTAATTTGACTAACCAGTTTGCCTTTTTTTAATTTTGTAACGATAAATTCCCCAACAGTCACCTGCTCACAGCGACGAACCACTGTATTGTTTTGGTCTGTGGTAACACAGTAACCTCGTTCAAGTGTAGCCAGCGGGCTGACACTATGCAGTTGCGAAGTTTGTAACACAAATTGATGCTGTGACTTTGTTAACTTCTGCTCAATTAAATTAATGATCTGTTGCTGTTTTTGTCGAACCTCTTGCCTTAAATAAGTCATGTTATTTTGTGGCGATACGCGTAATAGCCGTTTATCTAGAAAATTATGACGATTTGACTGCTTGAGTAAATATTGCTGAATATTGTCATATAATAAATGGCGATAAATTAAAAGTTGATTCAATTGTTTTTCTAGTTTTGTTTGTGGATGTTGGGTCTGCAATTGATGATGCCATTTATTGAGTTTTTCTCGGCACTGTATTAAATAATAATCCATAGCCATAGATAAATGCTGTTGTTTTGCTTCAATACGTTTTATTTGATCCAAATTATCGTGACTTACTAATTCTGCCGCAGCAGATGGTGTTGCTGCTCTAACATCAGCCACAAAATCGGCAATGGTAAAATCAATTTCATGCCCAACCGCACTGACGATGGGTAATTGACTAGCAAAAATAGCCCTTGCTACCACCTCTTCATTAAATGACCATAAATCTTCAAGCGAGCCACCACCGCGCCCAACAATTAATACATCACACTCTTGACGAAAATTGGCAATTTGAATCATTTTAGCAATTTGCCCCGCAGCTTCGCTGCCTTGTACTTGCGTTGGGTAGATAATCAAATGCAAACTCGGATCACGGCGTTTTAATATTTGGCAAATATCATGCAGTGCAGCTCCCGTTGAAGAAGTAATAATCCCAACTGTGCGAATGTTTTCAGGCAATGGCTGTTTATAAATAGGATCAAATAACCCTTCGTCAAACAGTTTTTGTTTTAACAGTTCAAACTTTTGCTGCAATAGTCCCGCACCTGCGGGTTGAATTTTATCAATAACCAGTTGATATTCACCACGTGCCTCATACAGTGTAACAGTTGCTCTAACTAAAACCTGCTGCCCATTTTGTGGCGTAAAACCAGCACGAAAATTACTATTGCGAAACATAGCACAGCGTACTTGTGCACTATCATCTTTTAATGAAAAATACCAATGACCAGATGAAGGGCGTGAAAAGTTTGAAATTTCACCCATTAACCAAATCTGACCGATAGCATCACAAAGCAGCTCTTTAACCATTTGATTAAGATCTTTGACCGATAAAATCGAACTGTTTTGCATGCGATTATCCTTATTACAATTATAACTATACAAGTTTATACTATATCAAATTGAGCCCAAATTGGCGCATGATCAGATGCCTTTTCCATTGCACGAATATCATAATCAATACCCGCTTGCTTGCAATGCGCCAGCATTTTTTGGCTAGCTAATATTAAATCGATTCGTAACCCGGTATGCGTATCAAAACCTTTTGAACGATAGTCAAACCAAGAATACTCAAGCTCTGTTGGGTGAACATTGCGATAAGTATCAATAAAACCAAGTGACATTACCCTGTTCATCCATTCACGTTCCTCGGGCAAAAATGAACATTTACCCGTGCGTAGCCAACGTTTACGGCTCTCTTGTGAAATGCCAATATCTAAATCAGTTGGGCAAATATTCATATCCCCCATAATTAAAGATAACTGACTACTTAATTGCTGCTGATTAATATAGGTTACTAAATCCTGATAAAATTTACGTTTAGCTGGGTATTTAATTTCATGATGTAAACTTTCACCTTGAGGAAAATAACCATTAATTACTGTTAACTTGCCTTGACTAGTTGGTAACTCAGCTATGATCAAACGACATTGCGCATCATCACTATCGGTTGGAAAGCCACATTGTACTGATAAAGGCTTTTGTTTGGTTAATAACGCCACTCCATAGTGGCTTTTTTGTCCGTGGTAATGTAGGTGATAACCAAACTGAGCTAATTCCTCAACGGGAAATTGATCGTTATGAACTTTAGTTTCTTGTAAACCAATAATGTCTGGTTGGTGAGTGTCAATAATTGCGGCTAACTGATGAATGCGCGCGCGAAGGCTATTAATATTAAACGAGATAACTTTCATAATTATTTTATTGCGTTAGATTTAGTGTTGCAGTTGTCCAATCCTACCAAAAATACGTTATACTGTTAAGCTATTACAGAAACAGTTATCATTTGTGATAAAAGGAATCACCAAATATGTCTACGGAATTACTTGCCTTGCGCGATAAAATCGATGAAGTTGATAAATCTATTTTATCTTTAATTACCAAGCGATTAGCATTAGTTGCCGAAGTCGGCGAAGTAAAGAGTAAACACGGTATTCCGATTTATGATCCTAAGCGTGAAGCAGATATGCTAGCCAAAAGACGACAAGAGGCTGAAAAAGCAGGCTTATCGCCCGCTTTGATTGAGGATATTTTACGTCGTTTAATGCGTGAATCTTATATTAGCGAAAATGATAAAGGCTTTAAAAAAATTTATCACGGTCAAGGCTCGATAGTCATCGTTGGTGGTAATGGACAAATGGGTCGGTTATTTACTCGATTATTTACCTTATCTGGCTATCAGGTTAAAACATTGGGTTCCAAAACGATGCATCAAGCAGCCGAGGTGGTTGCCGATGCAGCGGCTGTGATTGTGACAGTGCCAATAAACAAAACTTGTGAAATCATCAAACAATTACCACCATTACCTAAAGATTGTATTTTAACAGATTTCACATCCATAAAAGTCAAGCCACTCCAAGCCATGCTTGATAAACATCAAGGTCCAGTAGTCGGGTTACACCCAATGTTTGGTCCCGACGTCCCTAATTTAGCAAAACAAATCATTGTTTATTGCGATGGACGCGATCAACCAAAATATCAATGGCTAATTGAGCAAATGCGTATATGGGGCGCTAATTTATGCGCAATTGATGCCAAAGAACATGACAAATGCATGTCGTTCATCCAAGCTCTGCGCCATTTTACTTCTTTTTCATATGGCGTTAATTTGCAACGTGAACAGGCTGATTTAGAACAATTAATTGCGCTCTCCTCGCCTATTTATCGTCTTGAACTGATGATGGTTGGGCGCTTGTTTGCTCAAGATCCTGAGCTTTATGCCGATATCATCATGGCATCAGATGATAATATCGAATTAATTAAACGCTACTACGAACGCTTTGGACAAATGGTTAAATTAATTGAACAGCGAGACAAAGCAAAATTTATCAAAAATTTTAATGAAGTAACCGCTTGGTTTGGCTCTTACGCAGAGCGCTTTATTAAAGAGAGCCAAGTATTATTAAAATTTGCCAATGATAATCGAGAGTAACTTTATACTAAGCGGTATACTTTCCTGAAAGTTTTTTACAAATAAAAATATGCGTTTATCAAAAATAATTTAGTGTGAGGAAATAAAATGTCTAATCGAAAATATTTTGGTACCGATGGGATTCGCGGTAAAGTTGGGGAGTATCCTATCACACCAGATTTTGCGCTTAAATTAGGCTGGGCAGCAGGTCGTGTGCTTGCCAAAGATGGCGTGAAAAAAGTATTAATCGGTAAAGATACTCGCATTTCAGGCTATATGCTTGAATCAGCACTCGAAGCAGGATTTGCTTCAGCCGGCGTTGCAGCTGCTTTTACAGGCCCCATGCCAACCCCTGCAATTGCCTATTTAACCCGTACTTTCCGAGCCGATGCCGGTGTAGTTATTTCTGCCTCACACAACCCTTTTTATGATAATGGCATTAAATTCTTTTCGACCGAAGGGAAAAAGCTTGATGATACAATCGAACTAGAAATCGAAGCCGAACTTGAAAAAGAGATCGATTGCGTAGAGTCCAAACAACTTGGTCGAGCAAGCCGTATTACCGATGCTGCCGGTCGTTATATCGAATTTTGTAAAAGTACATTCGATCATGATTTAAGTTTGGCTGGTTTAAAAATTGTTGTCGATTGTGCTAATGGTGCAACTTACCATATCGCCCCTAAAGTATTACGAGAACTTGGAGCACAAGTAATAAAAATGGGATGTGAACCTAATGGCGTTAATATTAATGAAAATTGTGGCGCAACTGATGTAAAAGCACTAGCCAAATGTGTAATTGACGAAAAGGCCAATCTAGGTTTTGCATTAGATGGCGATGGCGATCGCATCATCATGGTTGATCATGAAGGCCGTAAAATTGATGGTGATTTAATTATCTATATCATTGCACGTGAAGCATTAAGACAAGGTCAACTAAAAGGCGGCGTAGTCGGCACATTAATGAGTAATATGGGGCTTGAGATAGCACTTAAAAAGCTTGGTATTCCTTTTGTCCGTGCCAAGGTTGGCGATCGTTATGTATTGGAAAAATTAGTCGAGAAAAATTGGCGCTTAGGTGCTGAAAATTCAGGACACGTGTTATTATTAGACAAAACCACCACCGGTGATGGGATTGTTGCTGGCTTACAAGTACTAGCCGCAATGGTACGTAATGATATGTCATTAGCTGATTTATGCAGTGGCATGACAATGTTGCCACAAGTATTAATTAATGTTCGATTTGCCGGTGAACACGATCCACTCAATAGCGCTGAGGTAAAATTGGCTATTGCGCAAGCAGAAAAACAACTTGCTCATCATGGGCGTGTTTTGATTCGTAAATCAGGAACTGAACCGCTAATTCGTGTCATGGTAGAGGGAAGCAATGAACATGAAGTGCAAAACTTAGCCGAAACTATCGCAATTGCAGTTAAAGCTTAGAAATAGCCTCATTTACGCCATTAGTTCAGCCATAAATTGAGCTAAATTCGATTCAAAATAATGCACAAAGTTGTATTAATTTACGCAAAATTAGTAAAAAGTGTCTAAATTCTTAATTTTGTTAATCAAAGGTTGACTTAATATAGGCAATTAGGTTTAAAATAGCAACTTCGGATTATTACAGCGATTGCTTATATCTTTCAAATGAAAACATGAGCAATATTTTTATTTTTTAGAAATAGGTTAAGAGGGTTATATGTCAGTTTCCTCTCCAGCTTCACCACAAGCTTATATCAAGCACCATCTTGAGAACTTGCAAGTAGGTTCAGGTTTTTGGACCTTTAATCTTGACTCGTTGTTCTTTTCGATTCTACTTGGTATTATCTTTTTGTGGATTTTTCATCGTGTTGCCCGAAAAGCAACCAGCGG
The DNA here is from genome assembly GCF_009795885.1 of Gilliamella sp. Pas-s25. GTDB lineage: Bacteria > Pseudomonadota > Gammaproteobacteria > Enterobacterales > Orbaceae > Gilliamella. The sequence goes on from NZ_WTEV01000020.1 coordinate 15,927, forward strand.
CGTACCAAGTAAACTACAATGTGCAGTAGAAATGATCTTTGAGTTTGTCAACAATACCGTTAAAGACATGTTCACCGGTCAAAATAAACTCATTGCACCGTTAGCATTAACGGTATTTATTTGGGTTTTCTTGATGAATTTAATGGATCTTATCCCGGTTGACTTTCTCCCTTATGCCGGTCAATATTTGGGTCTATCACATTTAAGAGTAGTGCCAACTGCAGATGTTAGCATTACCATGTCAATGTCTTTAGGTGTGTTTGCACTTATCATCATTTATTCAATTAAGTACAAAGGGATTTCAGGTTTTATCAAAGAATATACCTTACATCCATTTAATCACTGGGCATTTGCGCCTATCAACTTAGTACTTGAATTAGTTAGCCTATTAGCTAAACCTGTTTCTTTAGGACTTCGACTTTTTGGAAATATGTACGCAGGTGAACTTATCTTCATCCTAATTGCTGCATTATTACCTTGGTGGTCACAGTGGGTATTATCGTTACCATGGGCCATTTTCCATATTTTAATAATTACGTTACAAGCTTTTATTTTTATGGTGTTGACGATCGTCTATTTAGCTATGGCGTCGGCAACGGAAGATCATTAATTTTAATATTTTTTTGATAATAAACTGGAGTATATAATGGATAGTATGTTATTTGTAGCCGCAGGCATCATGATGGGATTAGCTGCAATTGGTGGTGCAGTTGGTATTGGTTTATTAGGTGGCAAATTTTTAGAAGGTGCTGCTCGTCAACCAGAATTGATGCCTATGTTACGTACTCAATTCTTTATCGTTATGGGCCTAGTTGATGCGATCCCAATGATCTGTGTGGGTATTGCACTTTATGTTATTTTTGCTGTCGCAGGTTAATAAAAATTTAAGAGGAATCGTGTCATGAATATGAACGCAACTCTCCTCGGCCAAGCAATTACATTTGTATTGTTTGTTTGGTTCTGTATGAAGTTTGTTTGGCCTCCTGTTATTGGCGCAATTGAAAAACGCCAAAAAGAGATCGCCGAAGGACTTGCTTCAGCAGAAACAGCAAAAAAAGATTTGGAATTAGCCAAAGCAAATACATCTGACATAATGCAACAGGCTAAGGTTGAGGCTAATGCAATTATTGAGCAAGCCAACAAACGTAAAGCAGCCATTCTTGAAGAAGCAAAACAAGAAGCTTCTCGCGAAAAAGAACGAATTGTTGCGCAAGGACTTGCCGAAGTAGAGGCCGAGCGCAAACGAGTTAAAGAAGAGCTCAAACAACAAGTCGCTACACTTGCTATTGCTGGTGCAGAAAAAATTATTCAACGTTCTGTTAATGAAGCCGCAAATAGCGACATCATTGATAAACTCGTAGCTGAACTATAAGGAGAATAGAGCAATGGCTGACTTAATTACAATTGCTCGCCCTTATGCTAAAGCCGCTTTCGATTTTGCAGTAGAAAGAAATAGCATCGAATCATGGCATAACATGTTAGTGTTAACATCTGAAGTGAGTAAAGATGCTCAAATAAGAAGTGTTTTAACATCAGACATGAAAACCGATTCGGTGGCTAATTTACTCATCAACATCTGTAAAGATGTATTAGATGAGTTTAGCACTAACTTTATTAAGATTATGGCTGAAAACAAGCGATTATCACTTCTTCCTGAAGTCTTAACCTTGTTTGAACAATATTGTTTAGATAGAGAAGCACAAGCAGATGTAGATGTTATTTCTGCCAGTGAGCTAACTAATGAACAACTTAATAAAATTTCTGTCGCTGTCGAAAAACGTTTATCACGAAAAGTAAAACTAAAATGTCATATAGATAAATCGCTCATTTCTGGTTTTATTATTCGTACGGGCGATATGGTTATTGATAGTAGTATCAGAGGGCGTTTAAATCGTTTAAATGACGCTCTACAGTCTTAAGGGGACTGATAATGCAGCTAAATTCAACTGAAATAAGTGAACTAATTAAAGAGCGGATAGCTCAGTTCAATATTGTGAGTGATGCTCACAATGAAGGAACTATCATATCTGTAAGTGATGGTATTCTTCGAATCCACGGATTAACTGATGTAATGCAAGGTGAGATGATTGCATTACCTGGCAACCGATATGCAATGGCATTAAACCTTGAAAGAGACTCTGTCGGTGCGGTAGTCATGGGACCATACGAAGACTTGTCCGAAGGTATGAAAGTACAATGTACTGGTCGTATTTTACAAGTACCAGTTGGTGAAGGTTTATTAGGTCGCGTAATTAACACGCTAGGCGAACCAATTGACGGTAAAGGCTCACTTCAACATGATGGTTTTTCACCTGTCGAAGTGGTTGCTCCAGGTGTTATCGATCGTAAATCCGTTGACCAAGCATTACAAACCGGTTATAAAGCCGTTGACTCAATGATTCCAATTGGACGAGGTCAACGTGAGCTTATCATTGGTGACCGTCAAACAGGTAAAACAGCGCTTGCTGTCGATGCCATCATCAATCAACGCGACTCAGGGGTAAAATGTATTTATGTTGCCATTGGTCAAAAACAATCAACTATTGCTAATGTTGTGCGTAAACTGGAAGACCATGGTGCACTTAAAAACACAATTGTCGTTGTAGCATCAGCGTCTGAATCAGCTGCGTTACAATACTTAGCTCCTTATGCTGGTTGTGCAATGGGTGAATACTTCCGCGACCGTGGTCAAGATGCATTAATTGTTTATGATGATTTATCTAAACAAGCCGTTGCTTATCGTCAAATTTCATTACTACTTCGTCGTCCACCTGGACGTGAAGCTTACCCAGGTGATGTATTTTATCTTCACTCTCGTTTACTTGAACGTGCAGCGCGCGTGAACGAAGCTTATGTTGAACAGTACACAAAAGGCGAAGTTAAAGGCAAAACAGGTTCATTAACAGCATTACCAATTATTGAAACTCAAGCTGGTGACGTTTCGGCATTCGTACCAACTAACGTAATTTCGATTACTGATGGTCAGATATTCCTCGAAACTAGCCTATTTAACTCAGGTATCCGCCCTGCGGTTAACCCGGGTATTTCGGTTTCACGTGTGGGTGGTGCTGCGCAAACGAAGATCATGAAAAAATTATCAGGTGGTATTCGTACCGCACTGGCACAGTATCGTGAGTTAGCCGCGTTCTCTCAGTTTGCATCAGATTTAGATGAAGCAACAAGAAACCAATTAAGCCACGGTGAAAAAGTAACCGAATTGTTAAAGCAAAAGCAATACTCTCCAATGACTGTTGCTGAACAATCAATTGTGCTTTACGCTGCTGAACGTGGTTATCTTGAAGATGTAGAACTGGCTAAAGTATTATCATTTGAAACAGCACTACTTGCTTATGCCCATAGTCAATATGCCGATTTTGTCAAATTAATCGACGAGACGGGTAATTACAATGATGAGATTGAAAGTAAGCTAAAAGCATTACTTGAAAGCTTTAAATCAACTCAAACTTGGTAAGGGTGAGGTAACAAATGGCTAATGCAAAAGAGATTAGAACAAAAATTGCCAGTATCCAAAGTACGCAAAAGATCACAAAAGCAATGGAAATGGTTGCCAATTCTAAAATGCGTAAAACGCAAGATAGAATGGCAGCTAGTCGACCTTATGCTGAAATGATCCGCGAAGTAATTGGACATTTAGCGTTAGCTCAGATAGGCGCCAAACATCCTTATTTAGAAGAAAGAGATGTAAAGCGAGTTGGCTACCTTATTATTTCAACCGATCGTGGTTTATGTGGTGGTTTAAATATCAATCTTTTTAAAACTGTCATTGCTGACATGTCAGCATGGCAGGAAAAAGGTGTTGAAGCTGATGTTGCTTTAGTTGGTTCTCGTGGTGTTTCGTTTTTCTCATCAATAAAAGCAAACATCTTAACTCAAGTGACTAACTTAGGGGATGAACCCAATTTATCCGATTTAATTGGTCCGGTAAAAACAATGCTTGAGGCATATGACAATGGTAAAATTGATAAATTATATATTGTGACGAATAAATTTATTAATACCATGTCGCAAAAGCCAACAATTCAGCAATTATTACCTTTACCACCATCAGAAGATAAAGAACTCAAAGCTTCATCATGGGATTATATTTATGAGCCTGATGCTAAATCACTATTAGACGTGATTTTACGTCGCTATATTGAATCACAAGTCTATCAAGCAGTGGTTGATAATTTAGCGAGTGAACAAGCAGCAAGAATGGTGGCCATGAAAGCGGCAACAGATAACGGTGCAAACCTAATTAATGAATTACAAATTGTGTATAACAAAGCACGTCAAGGTGCTATCACTAATGAATTGATTGATATTGTATCCGGTGCAGCCGCTGTTTCAGGTTAGTGCTAAATATTGGCTTATAGTTAAGAAAAAGACGTAGAGGATTAAAAATGGCTACTGGAAAGATTGTCCAGATCATCGGTGCGGTGGTTGATGTCGAATTCCCAGAAGATGCAGTACCAAAGGTATATGATGCATTAGAAGTGGAAACAGGCACTGAAAAATTAGTTCTGGAAGTTCAGCAACAATTAGGTGGTGGCGTTGTTTGTTGTATCGCAATGGGATCATCTGATGGCTTAAGACGTGGACTTAAAGTTGTAAACACAGGTCACGGCATTGAAGTACCAGTGGGGACTAAAACACTGGGTCGTATTATGAACGTGCTTGGCGATCCTGTTGATAAAGCAGGTCCAATTGGTGAAGAAGAGCGTTGGGCTATTCACCGTGCAGCGCCAACCTATGAAGAACTCGCAAACTCAACTGAACTGCTTGAAACCGGTATTAAAGTTATCGACTTAATTTGTCCATTTGCTAAAGGTGGTAAAGTGGGTCTATTCGGTGGTGCGGGTGTCGGTAAAACCGTTAACATGATGGAGTTAATCCGTAATATCGCTATCGAACACTCAGGCTACTCTGTGTTTACTGGTGTGGGTGAACGTACTCGTGAAGGTAATGACTTTTACCACGAAATGAAAGAATCAAACGTACTTGATAAAGTATCGTTAGTTTATGGTCAGATGAATGAGCCACCTGGAAACCGTTTACGTGTTGCGTTAACGGGTTTAACCATGGCTGAAAAATTCCGTGATGAAGGTAAAGACGTTTTATTATTTATCGATAATATTTACCGTTATACCTTAGCCGGTACTGAAGTATCTGCACTATTAGGTCGTATGCCATCGGCGGTAGGTTATCAACCAACATTAGCCGAAGAAATGGGCTTACTACAAGAACGTATCACATCGACTAAAACGGGTTCGATAACGTCAATCCAAGCCGTATACGTACCAGCAGATGACTTAACTGACCCATCACCAGCAACAACCTTTGCTCACTTAGATGCAACAATCGTATTAAGTCGACAAATTGCTTCTTTAGGTATCTATCCGGCCGTAGATCCATTAGATTCTACTAGCCGTCAATTAGATCCTTTAGTTGTTGGTCAAGAGCACTATGATTGTGCCCGTGGCGTTCAGTCAATTTTACAACGTTATCAAGAATTGAAAGACATTATTGCCATTCTTGGTATGGATGAGTTATCAGAAGATGATAAATTGATCGTTGCTCGTGCTCGTAAAATTCAACGCTTCTTATCTCAACCATTCTTTGTTGCAGAAGTATTCACTGGCTCACCAGGAAAATATGTACCTTTGAAAGACACGATCAGCGCATTTAAAGGAATCATGAACGGTGATTATGACCACATTCCTGAACAAGCATTCTATATGGTTGGTTCAATCGATGAAGCGATTGAGAAGGCAAAATCTCTCTAAGAGATTCATTGAACGAAGATCGTATTTAATGGAGATCGTATTATGGCACTAACTTCCTATCAATTAGAAGTTGTTAGTGCTGAATCTCACCTGTTTTCAGGTGATGTTCAGCGAATCAGAATCACAGGTAAAGAAGGTGAACTTGGGATTTACCCTGGTCATACCCCTTTACTGACAACCATAAAACCCGGTATGGTTGGCATTGTGAAAGCAGATGGTAAAGAAGAGTTCATCTACCTATCTGGTGGCATATTGGAAGTTCAACCTAACATCGTAACCATCTTAGCGGATACCGCTATCCGTGGCGAAGATCTAGATGAAGCAAGAGCACAAGAAGCAGTAAGACAAGCGCAAGAACATATTAATCACCCAAGCGATGATATGTCATTTGCTCAAGCTTCTGCCGAGCTATCAAAAGCGTTGGCAAAAATTCGTGTTATAGAATTAACGCGCCGCATGGGGCAATAGTTTGCTTTTGATGTTTCTGCATAAATAGAAAGTTACAACATTACCGTGTTGTAACTTTTTTCTTCACTAAAGAAGTCGATTAAACATCTAAATAAACTACAAATTTCACAAAAATTTCTTATAAAATAAATCTAATTTGTTATGCACGTAACTTTATTTTTCAATGAAATCTTGATATATTTCAATTAAATTCTCATTTTCGCTCTTTTGGCATTTATCCATTAATTTGATTTTTAGGTCTGAGAAATTTAAATATTGCAGTAATTCAGCTAATCTTCGGAATATAAAGTCATCGAAAGAATCAAGGCCATTATCTAACAGACTAGATAATTTATTTTTTACGATTTTATTTTCTTTAAGCTTGATCAATATATCTCTAGCTATAGGAATATTATCAATATTGCCATCTATTGATATATTTATAATTATGGGGATTAATATTTCTAATTCTTCGTCATTAAAATCATCATCTCTTATAAATCTTAATGCTGTTCCTTGTTCTGATAATGTATTGAGTGCTAATAGTAATTGCTTAAAAAAACATTTTGATTTTCTAAAATAATATTTAGAAGAAAATAGATTTGTTTCAGATTCTTTTAAATGAAGCCATTCTCTAGAAAATTTTGTATTATCTATCATGTTGTTAACACCACGCGACCAAGGAGTTGAGTTAATAGAGTTCTTTAATTGCATCTATTAACATAGCCTATGTCAGTCCAGCTATTTACGATCTACTTTTAAATTATCTTTCGATACAAAATAAATATCGCTCCCCCCTGTTGAACAAAATTCAGTAATATCATTTTCGTTAACCTCTACAGCATCACCTTTTGTTATAACTTGATAGCTATTGCCATTATCATCATAAAAAACGAAGCGATAAATTTGGGTATATACATATTTTTTCTTTATCATAGTATTTGTATTTTTCTTTTTTTCTGATGCCAATAATGTTACTGTTGTTTTTGATGGATCTAAATCAGCCATCTCAACGATTCCTCCATTATATTGCATCCACCGAGCCGCATCGTTCATGAAAGCATTTGCACAATCAGGTGTTTTAGCAAAAGAGATTATAGGCCACATTATTAGCCCAATAATTAAAAAAAATTTTTTCATTTTATAACCTTTAATTTTTGTCTTGCCGTATTCATTTAGCTAATTGATAAAGCAATTATATGATTTGGTTAAACATGTCTGAAACCGTTGACAATTTTACGCATTAATCAAAATAATCAATCTGGCGTTTTGATACTAGATAACTATCAACTTCACCTATCGAACAGTCTTTATTAGAAGCTTCACTTTTTGTGATAACTTCATAAGCTTTGTTTTGATTATCATAAAAAACAAAATGATAAATTTGCGTATATAAATCCTTACTTTTCTGTTCAGATGCTAAAAGTGTTATTCTCAATTTTGATTGAATCAAGTTTTCAATCTCCACTATATTACTACTTTTTAACCACTCCTTAGCTTTATTCAAAGCATGATTATGGCAATCTGGTCCTTTAGCAAAGGATAGAATCGGGCATAATATTAACAATATTACTAAAGAAAGCTTTTTCATATAATTACCTTAAATTATTCTTTTTTACCTTATATTACTTTCATCGTTGACTAAAAACAGTCTAAAATACTGGATTTACTTACCTATTATTAGATAACCTACTGATGAACTTGGCTTTTGGATATTAGATATTTATTCACATCACTTATTGAACATTCTTCGTATGATGCTTGGCTTTTTGTAATAACTTCGTAACTATTACCATTTTTATCATAAAAAACAAAGTGATAAATTTGTTTATACAAACCTTTTTTTATCTCCTCTGAGGCCAATTGCGTTATTTTGGTTTTCGATTCATCCAAGTCTTGAATATCCACTATCTTTTCATTTTTCATCCAAACCTCGGTCATATTCATGGGCCAAGTATAACAATTAGGCCCTTTGGCTAAGGATACTAATGGGCACAACATTAGTAATATTAGTATAGATAGTTTTTTCATATTATTACCTAAATTGATTTCTTGTAGATTCAATCGCAAAGTGTACCATTTTTTTAGATGTGTAAAAATTAGATTGTTATTAGAATCCTCTTATCATACATTGCAAACAGCAGGCCGAACTAATTAGACATAAAAATTCTTGCTACTGCTAGGGTAAGTTCGACTCGTTTGTGGCATGCCATAACTTGTAGTTTTTTTGCCTATAAAGTTGACACGAGAATAGCAACTAGATTTATGAGTAACGATCAGCGATAATCTTAATCTTCTCTTATCAATAATTAGTGTTGTTATGTTTACCATTTATCATTCAAATCAGGTCGATTTACTCAAGACGTTATTGAGTGAATTGATGCGCAGGCAACCATTAGAGGATGTATTTACACCTGATATAGTTATGGTGCAAAGTCAAGGTATGGCACAATGGTTGCAAATTGCGTTAGCGGATGAACTTGGTATTGTTGCTAATGTTGATTTTCTTTTTCCAACTCAATTGATTTGGCAACTTTATCAAAAATTATTGCCCGATGCGCCCATTGAAAATAGTTATAGTATTGAAGCAATGAGTTGGCGTTTGTATTATTTGTTGCCCCAAGTTATTGAACAACCTGAGTTTAGCGCACTTAAACATTATCTAGATATTGATAAACAAGATAAAAAACGATATCAGCTTGCAACCCGTATAGCGCGGTTATTTGACCAATACTTAGTTTATCGCCCTGATTGGCTAGCAAAGTGGGAGGCCAATCAGACTGTTAGTGAATTAAATCATCATTCCGATGAAAAGTGGCAAGCAGAGCTATGGCGAAAGCTAATATCCATCAGTCAACCTTATCATCGCGCTAATATTTATCAACAAATGCTTGAAATTTTGTTAGATAATAACTTTGAGCGTTCACGTTTAGCTCTATTACCTAATCGTATTTTTATTTTTGGTATTACTTCTCTTCCTCCTATTTATCTTTCGTTACTGTCAGCACTTGGGAAACATATTGATGTCCATTTAATGTTTAACAATCCGTGTAAATGGTATTGGGGCGATATTGTTGAAAAGCAGTTGTCAGATATATTCAATACCCCCGATAAAATCCCCAATCCCCTTTTAACCTCGTGGGGAAAATTGGGACGTGATAATCTGTTCCTGTTACAGGAATTTAATAATAAACAAGATATTGAAGCATTTGTTGATCAAGGGCGATCTTGTTTATTAAATGCCATTCAGCAAGATATTTTAGATCTGTATCCAAACGATTTTGGTAATAAGCATATTGCAGCAACAGATAAGTCAATTTCGTTTCATGCCTGCCATAGTGAACAACGTGAAGTTGAAGTGTTGTATGATTATCTGCTATCGGTTTTTGACGCTGATCCCACACTAGAATTACGTGATTGCATAGTTATGGTTTCGGATATTGATAAGTATGTGCCTTATATTCGCGCTGTTTTTGCTAATGCTTATGAAAAGCGCTATTTACCTTTTACCATTTCAGATCAAAAAGCACGAAATATCGATCCAATTGTTCAAGGTTTTTTTACTATTTTAAATTTTCCAAATAGCCGCTTTACAGCAGAAGAACTTTTTAATTTGCTTGAGATCCCAGCTATTTGTGAAAAATTTGCAATTAACCAATCACAGCTAACCTTGTTGAGGACTTGGATTGTTGAGTCAGGCATTCGTTTTGGGCTTGATAGCGCACATAGTTGGTTATTTGGGCTTGAACGGTTATTACTTGGCTATACGATGAATAGTGAGCAAGGGGGATGGCAACAGATATTACCTTATGATGGGGCAACTGGTTTAGATGCCGAACTAATCGGTCAATTAGCCGAATTTATTAAAGTGGTAAAGAAGTGGTTTGCTATCTTAAACGAAGAAAAACCGCTCATTGATTGGCAACCTTGTTGTCTTGAATTGATTAATGATTTTTTTGTCAGCAATTCACAACGTGAATCCATTTTATTGATGATAGCACAAGAGTGGCAAGCGTTGATTAATAGTGGTTTGTCAGCCAATTATATGGATAATATTTCTATCACGATTTTGCATGATGCCATGCAATTGCGCTTAGAACAAAATCATTTAGCACATCGTTTTTTAGTTGGTAAGATAAATTTTTGTACCATGATGCCAATGCGCTCGATTCCCTTTAAAGTTGTTTGTTTATTGGGAATGAATGACGGGGATTATCCAAGAACGTCGCTTCCACTTGACTTTGATTTAATTGCACAGCATCCAAGACGAGGTGATCGCAGTCGTCGCACCGATGATCGTTACCTTTTTTTAGAGGCAATTTTATCTGCGCAAAAACAGCTGTATATCAGTTATATTGGTCGCGAAATGAAAGATGATAGTGAGCGTTATCCCTCTATACTTGTTGATGAACTCTGGGAGTATATTGCCCAATATTATAATAAACCTGCAAATAACACAGCAATTTCTACTAACAGCTTGGATTGTTTACGTGTAAACCATACACGCACACCGTTTAATCCGCAAAATTTTTTACAAGAACCAAAAAGCTATGCCGATGAGTGGTTACCTGCGGCATTGCAACAAGGTGAAAACCAATTATTTATTAGTGAAATACCTGTTATTGGAATTGATAATATCAATCTCGATGAATTAAAACGATTTTACCAACACTCTATTCGGTTTTTTTTACAAAAACGGTTTAATTTTTATATCAATTATCTAGATGATACCTTACCGGATGCCGAAAATTTTAATCTTGATAGTTTAAAACGTTATCAATTGAACTTGCTGATTTTAAATCAGCTGATCTCTAATGAACCACCACAATCCGATGATTTTTATCAGCGTTTAGCATTAACAGGTGAATTACCAGATGGTGCCTTTGGTGAAATTATTTATGATAATCAATTTGAATCACTGCAACCATTAGCGAATAAAATTAACCAAGAACGCTTGGTTATGACAACGCAAGAGGTCAATTTAACTATTTTGACCAATGGGCAACATGCCCAATTACAAGGTTGGTTAACCCATATTCAAGATGATGGTATTTTAACATGGCGCCCTGCAAAACTGTCGATTCGAGATGGTATTTCGCTATGGATTGATCATTTAGTGTATTGCATCTTAAATCCAGATCAAGTTGAAAATCAAAGCCGCATCTATGGCCGAGAAGATACTGAGTGGCGTTTTTTACACTTACCCCATGATCAAGCAATTGCGATATTAACCACATTGGTGGAAGGTTATTTGCACGGTATTAATCAGCCTTTATTATTACCAGTGCAAAGCGCATGGAGTTGGTTAATTGCAGCCTATAATAAAAAAACAGGCGAGATTGTCGAGAGCGATAAAGCTATCAATCAGCTTTTAAATACTTGGCAAGGCGGCTTTAACCGATCTGCTGAGTGCGACAGTTATTATACTCGCCTTTACCCTGACTTAACCGACGCATTAATTGAACAAATTATTTTTGCTGCCCAACGATTTTTACTGCCAATTTTATTACATCAAACAACCGTAGAATAAGGGGCATTATGTTTATTGATACACACTGTCATTTTGATTTTCCGCCTTTTACTGATCATCTTGCCGATTCAATAGCTAAAATTCGCCAAGCAGATATTGTTGGGTTAATCATACCCGCAGTTAGTGCTAACTATTTTGATACTGTTTTACAACTTACGGATGATTATAACGAAATCTATGCCGCTTTGGGACTGCATCCTATTTATCAACATACCATGGTTGATTTAGAGCGGTTAACCGATATCGTTAAAACAAAACCTAATAAATTAATTGCCATTGGAGAGATAGGACTTGATCGCTATGATTTAAGTATTGATTGGCAACAGCAGCTATCATTTTTTAGATCACAATTAGCGCTTGCTAAACAATTTGATTTACCCGTTTTGATTCATTCACGCAAAGCGCACGATATTATGTACCATGAATTACACCGTGCCAACCTACCTTGCCGTGGTGTAATACATGGATTTTCAGGTAGCTATCAGCAAGCTATGCAATTTGTTAAGCTGGGCTATTATATTGGTGTAGGTGGCGTAATTAGTTATGAACGAGCGAATAAAACGCGCAATACGATTGCTCAATTACCGCTAGAAAGTCTTGTGCTTGAAACGGATGCTCCCGATATGCCATTAAGTGGTCGTCAAGGTCAAATAAATCGCCCTGAATATATCGCAGAAGTATTTAAAATCTTGACTCAATTACGCAATGAGTCAGCAGAGCACATAATGCACACGATTTTAGCAAATACCTTGACGCTATTTAGTAGACTCAATAGAGCAAAAATCACACAAAGAAACTAAAATAACTTTATCATTATTATAGAATAATTTTATTAGACTCATAGCAGGTTTATATGACCAGACAATTTTATCAACTATTTGTTCGATCGATTACCTCTCTTTTATCAATGCTGCCCGCTGTAGTATTTTCGGTTTGGCACAATATTTCTGGGTCATTACTAGCTGGCTATCGGCAAGATAAACCTGTTAAAAATAAGAAAAAAGCCAATAATTAGCAAATAATATTGTAAAATAGCATTTATCTGCTCTTTTTCTTAATAAAATAGGTAGTAAGAGAGCTTAATTTTCCGAGCTTATAGCCAACTGCTCATCCAGCATTTAAATTAATTTTAGGCAAAATTAAAATGAATAGCGAATTACAGTTACCACCCTTTGTTTATCGAATATTACCATGGATTGCAGCATTTGCATTTTTTATGCAATCGCTTGATACCTCGATATTAAACACTGCGCTTCCCACGATGGCTAAAGATCTTAATGAATCCCCCTTAAATATGCAATCAGCAGTGATAAGCTATGCTTTAACCTTGGCATTATTTATTCCAGTCAGTGGTTTTTTATCAGATAAATTTGGCACTAGAAATATTTTTGTGATGGCAGTTTCACTGTTCACCCTTGGCTCATTGCTTTGTGCTTTATCCAATTCATTAATTTTTTTAGATATCTCGCGTGTTATTCAAGGTATTGGTGGCTCAATGATGGTACCGATATCACGTTTAGTATTAATTAAATCTTTTAAGCGTAGTGATTTTTTAGCCGCCTTAAATACTGCCACCATTCCCGGTTTAATTGGACCTGTTTTAGGACCGGTATTAGGAGGATATTTGGTTGATATGGTGAGTTGGCATTGGGTGTTTTTTATTAATTTACCCATTGGTATTTTAGGTGTGATAATTAGTTGGAAATATATGCCCAATCTAAAGGGTGAACACATGCCTTTTGATCTGTTTGGCTTTATATTTATTGTGATTGCCTTTATTAGTGCCACTTTAAGTGTAGAGGTTTTAAACCAAAATCAGACATATGATTTTCCATTGCTACTTGCCGTAATCAGCTTCGTTTTTCTACTTGTTTATTATGGGTATGCAAAAAAGAAACCAACCCCCTTATTCCCACTATCACTTTTTCAGATCCATACGTTCAAAATAGGCATTATTGGCAATTTAATTTGCCGATTAGGTATATCTGGTGTGCCTTTTTTAATTCCATTGTTATTACAAGTCGGTTTTGGCTACTCGGCTGTTTTTGCCGGTGTGATGCTAATGCCAATGGCCATTGCATCAATTTGTACTCGAATTTTTATTCCACGTATTTTAGCTCGTTTAGGCTATCGTTTTGTGCTCGTTGCTAATACCATTTTAGCGGGCGTCATGATTGTTTTAATGTCTCTACTAAATTTATCGACGCCCCTTATCTTAATCAGTTTATTGTTATTTTGTATAGGTGGTATTAATTCTATGCAATATACCGCGATGAATAGCATAACTTTAGCGAACTTAGAAAACGAAAATACGAGTAGTGGTAATAGTTTAATGGCAGTTAATCAACAGCTTGCAATCAGTTTTGGTACAGGATTTGGTGCAGTTTTACTGCGATTAATTAGCAACTCAACTGGTACTATTCACGCATTTCAATTAACGTTTGTTATACTCGGTGTGGTTACAGTGCTATCAAGCTTTATTTTTGCGCAACTAAAAAATGAAGATGGCAAAAATCTAATCACCCATCGCCAAGAAACAAGGAGATAAATATATGTTTCAGTATCAAATCATCCCCGTTACCGCTTTTCAAGAAAACTGTAGCATTATTTGGTGTGATCAAACCATGGAAGGCACACTGATTGATCCTGGTGGTGAATCAGAACTACTGAAAAAAGCCGTTGAAAAACTAGGCGTAAATATTAAACAGATTTTATTAACCCATGGACATTTAGATCATGTTGGTGCGGCAACCACATTAGCTCAATATTATGATGTAAAAATTATTGGACCAAGCCAAGAAGATGAATTTTTGCTAACAAGTTTGCCACAACAATGCATACAATTTGGTTTTCCTCATACTGACAGCTTTTTACCTGATCGTTGGTTAAAAGAAGGCGACCAAATTCAAGTAGGTAACATAACCCTTGATGTTCTTTTCTGCCCTGGTCATACTCCAGGACATATTGTTTTTATTAATCATTTGGATAAACTAGCTTTTGTCGGTGATGTATTATTTAAAGGCAGTATAGGACGAACAGATTTTCCTCGAGGCAACCATACCGATTTAATTTCATCAATCACTAATAAATTATTACCACTTGGTGATGACTTTATTTTTGTGCCAGGACACGGCCCTATGTCAAGTTTTGGTCATGAACGAATAAGCAATCCTTACTTAGTTTAAGCAGAACCTTATTTTTTGTTATCACGCTCTTTGTTTTGGGTGTGATAACAAAATTTAAACTCAATGTAAACTTTTAAATAAAAAAATAGTTTACATTAAAATGCGTTGCGCTATTATAGTTCTACTATTTATGTATCAAAGGTAGAAAATAATGAAACAACAAATTACTTCGTATTATCCAACATTTATCACGACACTGGTTAATTTATCTTCTTGGCAACGTAAGCTATTGACTACTACCAGTGCAGCATTACTTTTAGGATTAGCGGCTAATATTAGTATTCCAACTTACCCTGTTCCATTTACACTACAATCATTGGCGGTATTGTTAATTGGTGCTTTTTTAGGTCGTAAATTAGGCGCATTAGCAATAATCCAATACCTTTTTTTAGGCGCAATGGGATTACCGCTATTTGCTAATGGCAGTGGTGGGATTATGGCATTAGCGTCACCTTCTTCTGGTTACTTATATGGCTATGTATTTAGTGCCTATTTAGCCGGTTTTGCAGCAGAAAGAGGGTACGATCGTCGCTTTATTTTAGGCTTAATTGCATTCGCTTGTGCGCATCAATTGTTATTTGTATTTGGTGTTGTCTATTTAATGGGCTATTTACACATTACACTTATTGATGCGTTAAAAGTAGGTTATTTTCCATTTGTTGGTATTGATGCACTTAAATTTATTATTGCAACTTGTGTAATGTTTTCACTATGGCGTTATCGTGCTAAAAATAAATAATATTCAAAGTGGCGATATCATCTTTCAAAGCCTTAACGAAGATGATGATTTTAGTGACGCTATAAACCGTTCTGGTGCAGTGCCTAACATGGATGAGATAACAAAAAATATCAATCATGTCGGTTTATATATTGGCAATAATAGCGTCATTGAAGCCACACAAAAATATGGCGTGATTGAACAATCTTTGACTGACTTTGTTGGTGCGGCTAGACGTAATATCATTGGTAGAATCCATGATTTGGCTGTTATTCAAAATGCATTAAAGCGAGCTAAACATTGCTTAGGTTCACCTTACAATCATAGCTTTAATCAAAATACAGATGGGTTTTATTGCAGTGAACTAATTACTTATGCTTTTAAAACTAAACAAGGTAGTGATTATTTCGCATTATATCCAATGAATTTTAAGGATGTAACGACAAATCAAATTTTGCCTTATTGGATTGATTATTATCGCGATCTAAAACAGAGCATCCCACAACAAGAGCTTGGTTCGCATCCCCAACAATTACTCAGACAAAAACATTTATTCAAGACAATCCTAACACTTGAATGATTATAAAGGAGGCAAGTTCATACAAAAAAAGCATTTAACTATTGACATAGCGCCATAAAATCTATAATATGCGCGCTACATTTCGGTTCCTCCATAGTTCAGTCGGTAGAACGGCGGACTGTTAATCCGTATGTCACAGGTTCAAGTCCTGTTGGAGGAGCCAATTTCTAAATTCCAAAACCATCTTAGATAAATTACCTCTACCAAACTTCTTTTTTCTTCCAAATTTTTATCCTGTTGATATCAAAAGTCTATATTGTATTTGCGAAAAAATTATTCATAATAATTCAATAATAAATTTATCTTTAGATATGTATAATGTCATTGAACCATGATTTTTGGTGATAATATTTATAGGCAAGGAACCTTTATTAATGCATATACATTTTATTATTCATGAAGCTTTCGAAGCACCTGGTGCCTATGAGCTATGGGCTAGCATGCATCATCACTCCATAACCTATTGTCGCGTTTATCTTGGTGAACCACTTCCTAATTGCATTGATGATATCGACTTTCTTATTGTTATGGGTGGTCCACAATCACCGTCAACAACCAAACAAGAGTGTGCTCATTTTGATTCTATAGCAGAACAAGCTGTGATCTTATCTATGATAAATGCCGGTAAAATAGTTATTGGCGTGTGTCTAGGCGCTCAATTAATTGGTGAGGCGTTAGGCGCAAGTCATGCCCAAAGCCCAGAAAAAGAGATTGGAAAATTCCCAATTACATTAACGCAACTGGGTAAAACCAATCCTCTATTTGCTGATTTTGGCAATACATTAGAAGTCGGTCATTGGCACAATGATATGCCTGGTTTAACCCAAGATGCCCAAATTATAGCTTATAGTGCAGGCTGCCCTCGGCAAATCATTGCTTATAATGACTTCGTTTATGGATTTCAATGCCATATGGAGTTCACGCCTGAAGTCGTTGAATTGCTGATTGCCCATTCGCAAAAAGAGCTTAAACAAGCTGCAAATTACCGCTTTGTTGATACGCCTGATACGCTTCGCTCGCATGATTACACGACAATGAATCAAAAACTTTTCGCTTTTCTCGACAAGTTGAGCGAGCACTATCTGTCATCTTTAGAAAAATAACTGATTATATATTGTAGATAAAGGAATGGAAAAATATGAAGGATATCATTGTCGATAAACCGATAAAACGCAGTAAATTAAGGCTAAAATTAGGCAAAGAGTATTTTATTTTAAAGAGAAAATTTGAGTGGTGGCGGCATCGTCACGCCTATAGTACTGTCGACATCAATAATAATACTTGTTGTTATTCACACAAAAAACATCAGTCTGTTTTATTAAGGCAACTAAAAGATGTTGATATGTATTTACAATATAATAAAATCACTAATCTTAGATTAGCCATTGAAAAACTTAATGGTTCAATCATTAAGCCCAATCAACGTTTTTCGATCTGGCAAAAAGTAGGACGCCCATCGAAAAAACGAGGATTTTTAGAAGGACTATCATTACATAACGGGCAGATAGGCAAAGACATTGGCGGAGGATTATGCCAATTAGGTAATTTGATTTATTGGATCGTGTTACATTCTGATCTCACCATTACGGAGCGTTGGCGGCATAGTTTTGATGTTTTCCCCGATATCAATCGTACGATTCCTTTTGCTTGTGGCGCAACCTTGTCTTATAACTATGTTGATTTACAATTAATCAATAAAACCAATATCACTTACCGGCTTAATCTTTGGCTTGATGATCAGTATTTACATGGTGAATTACTTGCTGATACCCCCTTAACTCATCATTATGTAATCCTAGAAACCGATCATCGCATTGAACAACAGTGGTGGGGAGGCTATACCAGACATAATAAAATATGGCAACGCAAAACACATTTAATTGATAACCATGTCGAAGAAAAGCTCATCAGCGAAAATCACGCAATTATGATGTATACCCCATTTATAGCAAGTAATGAAAGCTAATTGGAAAAATAATAATCACCCTAATTACAGATAGCCACTAACTATCTAAGTGATAGTTTGAGGGCTATACTAATAGCCCGTATACTCACAAGATAAAGTAGTTAATAATACCTAATATATGAAAGGAGCAAATTTCATGGCTTATACTTTACCTCCCTTACCTTATGCTTATGATGCATTAGAACCTTATATTGATTCTGAAACAATGCATCTTCATCACGATAAACATCATCAAACCTATGTCAACAATGCCAATGCTATCATTGAAACTTTATCTGCTGAAATTAAAGAATTTAGCCCAAGCGATTTATTAAAAAATTTAGATAAAGTACCCGCTGATAAACTTACAGGCATTAAAAATAACGTAGGTGGTCATGTTAATCACACTCTTTTTTGGGAACTATTAAAAGTCGGTACCGAGCTTAAAGGTGAACTTAAAGCAGCCATCGAAAAAGATTTTGGTTCAGTTGATGCATTTAAAGAAAAATTTGCAGCAGCGGCAGCCACTCGATTTGGATCTGGTTGGGCTTGGTTAGTATTACAAAATGGTAAACTTGAAGTTGTTTCAACAGCTAACCAAGATTCACCATTGATGGGCGAAAAATTTGCTGGTGTTTCTGGTACACCTATCCTAACGCTTGATGTTTGGGAACATGCTTATTACTTGAAATACCAAAATCGTCGTGTTGATTACATCGGTGCATTTTGGAATGTAGTTAACTGGGATAAAGTTGCTGAGCTATATGCTGAAGCAAAAAAATAATTCGGTTGCACTCATTATTTTCAACTTAAAAGATGGCGCTTGTTGCGCCATCTTTGCTTTTCAAACCAATACTTCATTTATCAACTTCAAGCCAAAAATGGCAATTGGCAATTGCTAAATTATGCCCAAATCCGCTACAATGAACGCTTGTTAAAAAATCATGAAACTGAGCAAACCAATTTAAATCATGTTTGAAATTAATCCTGTTAAATCAAAGATAGCAGAACTTACCGAACGCACAGCTGTGATTCGGGGGTATCTTTGACTATGATCTAAAAAAAGAACGGCTCGAAGAAGTTAATGCTGAATTAGAGCAATCTGAAGTTTGGGCCGACCCCGAAAAAGCACAAGCGTTAGGTAAAGAGCGCGTTGCACTAGACGAAATTATCAATACTATCAATTCGTTAAATCAAGGTCTTGACGATGTTGAAGGTTTACTTGAGCTGGCTATTGAAGCGGACGATCAAGAGACTTTCGATGAAGCAAATAGCGAACTTGAACAACTAGAAAAAAAACTGGCCGGACTTGAGTTTCGGCGTATGTTTTCAGGCAATTACGATAGTGCAGATTGTTATTTGGATATTCAATCTGGATCGGGCGGTACTGAAGCACAAGATTGGGCTGAAATGCTACTGAGAATGTATTTGCGTTGGGCTGAATCAAAAGGCTTTGCAACCGAGGTAATGGAAGTCTCTGATGGCGATGTTGCCGGTATTAAATCAGCAACTATTAAAGTATCCGGTGATTATGCTTACGGTTGGTTACGTACTGAAACAGGTGTGCATCGCCTTGTCCGTAAAAGTCCATTTGATTCAGGCAATCGACGTCACACCTCGTT
The DNA here is from genome assembly GCF_009795885.1 of Gilliamella sp. Pas-s25. Taxonomy (GTDB): domain Bacteria; phylum Pseudomonadota; class Gammaproteobacteria; order Enterobacterales; family Orbaceae; genus Gilliamella. Next base: position 35,740 of record NZ_WTEV01000020.1, read on the forward strand.
TTCGTCAGTATTTGTTTATCCTGAAATTGATGATGATATTGATATCGACATTAACCCAGCTGATCTTCGCATTGATGTATACCGTGCATCGGGTGCGGGTGGGCAGCATGTGAATAAAACTGAGTCTGCTGTACGTATTACCCATGTGCCAACCGGTATTGTGACGCAGTGTCAAAATAACCGTTCACAACATAGCAATAAAGATCAAGCCATGAAACAGTTAAAAGCAAAACTGTATGAGCTTGAGATGCAGAAAAAAAATGCCGAAAAACAACAGATGGAAGAAAACAAATCTGACATCGGCTGGGGTAGTCAAATTCGCTCTTACGTACTTGATGATTCGCGTATTAAAGATTTACGCACTGGCGTTGAAACACGTAATACACAGGCCGTATTAGATGGCAATTTAGATCAATTTATTGAAGAAAGCTTGAAAGCAGGGTTATAAAAACAGCTTAGTTATAAATAAAAGGGAAAACTATGTCAACACAGCAGCAAGAGCAACAAAACCAAATTGAAGAGTTAAATAACGAACTAAAAGTACGTCGCGAAAAGCTCGCTCACCTTCGGGAACAAGGTGTTGCTTTTCCTAATGATTTTCGCCGTGATGCGATTTCCAATGATCTCCACAAACAGTATGGCGATAAAACTAACGAAGAACTTATTGAAAACAAAATTACTGTAACAGTTGCTGGGCGTATGATGATGCGCCGTATTATGGGTAAAGCGTCGTTTGTTTCTTTGCAAGATGTTGCTGGGCAGATCCAACTTTATGTTACCCGCGATGATCTCCCTGAAGGTTTTTATAACGAACAATTTAAAAAATGGGATTTAGGTGATATTGTCGGTGCGAAAGGCTACCTATTTAAAACGAAAACAGGCGAACTTTCTATTCATTGTGAAGAAATTCGCTTATTAACCAAAGCACTACGTCCATTACCTGATAAGTTTCATGGACTTGCCGATCAAGAAATGCGCTATCGTCAACGTTACTTGGATCTTATCACCAATCAAGAGTCAAGAGAGACGTTTAAGGCTCGTTCAAAAGTGGTTAGCGAAATCCGTAACTTTATGCTTGAACATCACTTTATGGAAGTTGAAACTCCAATGATGCAAGTCATTCCAGGTGGAGCATCAGCTAAACCATTTATTACGCATCACAATGCACTTGATTTAGATATGTATATGCGTATTGCACCCGAACTTTATTTAAAACGTTTAGTTGTTGGTGGTTTTGAGCGTGTTTTTGAAATTAACCGTAACTTCCGTAATGAAGGCGTATCGCCAAGACATAATCCAGAATTTACCATGATGGAAATGTATATGGCTTATGCTGATTATAAAGATCTAATTGTGTTAACAGAAGCCTTATTCCGTCGTTTAGCGATTGCAGTGACAGGTGATGCTGTTGTGCAATATGGCGATCATACCTTTGATTTTGGCAAACCATTTGTAAAAATGACGATGCGTGAAGCCATTTGCCATTATCGTCCTGAAACCAATAATGCCGATTTAGATGATTTTGAAAAAGCGTGTACCATTGCGCAATCTATTGGTATTAAGATTGAAAAAGGCTGGGGACTTGGTCGGGTTGTCACTGAAATTTTTGAAGAAGTGGCTGAAGCAAATTTAATTCAACCAACGTTTATTACTGAATATCCTGCAGAAGTATCACCACTTGCTCGCCGTAACGATGACAACCCATTTGTTACTGATCGATTCGAATTCTTTATTGGTGGTCGTGAAATTGGTAATGGATTTTCAGAACTTAATGATGCGGAAGATCAAGCACAGCGCTTTGCTGACCAAGTGTCACAAAAAGATGCGGGTGATGATGAAGCCATGTTTTATGATGAAGATTATATTACTGCACTTGAACACGGCTTACCACCTACAGCAGGACTTGGGATTGGTATTGACCGCACCGTGATGCTATTTACCAATAGTCATACTATTCGTGATGTTATTTTATTCCCGACTATGCGTCCAATCAAATAAATAACTTTTTACTAAAAACACACTTATTTTATGATAAGTGTGTTTTTATACTCAAACACTTTTATACTCAAACACTTTTATACTCAAACACATAGTTTCCTGAAACTTTTTGACAAACAACTGTAATAACCATATAAAAACCTTCACTTTATCACGGATAAGCAGCTTATATCATAAATAAAATTGTAAAATGCATTGAATAAAAACAGGCAACATAATTTTATACATAAGTTGTGTACTAACTATGAGGTATCTACCTACCTATTCAATTTTTAGGTTATATTTTTTGTAAAAAATATTCAGGAGTCTATACCGTTTCGTGATTAATTGAGCATTTGTAGCATCAATCAGTCATAACCATGGTATCAATCAACAATTCACAAAATAGCTTGCCCACCAATGCATAAGAAAACAGAAAGAGATGGTGACTTTAATGAAAATGGGATATGCACGTTTAAGTGATATTTTTGTAAAAAATATTCAGGAGTCTATACCGTTTCGTGATTAATTGAGCATTTATAGCATCAATTAGTCATAACCATGGTATCAATCAACAATTCACAAAATAGCTTGCCCACCAATGCATAAGAAAACAAAAAGAGATGGTGACTTTAATGAAAATGGGATATGCACGTTTAAGTGATATTTTTGTAAAAAATATTCAGGAGTCTATACCGTTTGGTGATTAATTGAGAATTTATAATAATAGGTTAACATAGCCATATTATGGCTATCGTTGACTATAAATATAGTCAACGAAATGTGAATTAATTTAGTGGCTATCAGTCGGTTTAACTTGATGTGGTAAGATCAGATTTAACACAATGGCTAAAATACCACACAAACTGATACCTTGTAGAGCATATGACCCAAAATCAAAAATCATTCCACCAATTCCAAAAACTAAGACTAATGAGACAATACACATATTTCGAGGCACGGATAGATCTACTTTATGTTTGACTAAGATATTAATGCCTACTGATGCAATTGAACCAAACAATAGCACCATAATTCCCCCCATGACTACAGTTGGAATTGATCCTAAAAATGCACCGATTTTACCAATAAAAGACATTAAAATAGCCCAAATTGCCGCCCATGTCATAACGCGAGTTTTAAAATTACGCGTTAATGTAACCGCACCAATCACTTCGGCATAAGTAATACAAGGTGGTCCACCAAAAAATCCAGCTGTCGAAGTTGCTAATCCATCACCGAGTAATGTGCGCTGTAAACCAGGATCACGCGTATAATCTTTACCTGTAACAGTACTAATTGCCATAATATCACCAACATGTTCAATGGTTGGTGCAATCACAATTGGCAGCATATACAAAATCGCTTGCCAGTGAAATTCAGGAAACGTGAAATCAGGTACTTTAAACCATGGTGCATCAATCACCGGTTGAAAATTGACAATACCAAACAAACAAGAAAGCGCATAACCAACCACAATACCAGAAATAATTGGTAATAATTTTAAAAACCCTTTTGCCCAAATAGCCACCACTAAAGTTGTTAATAGTGAAGCCATTGAAATAAGAATCAATTGATAATTTTCTGCTTGCAGGCCACTATCTTTACCCATTGCCATCCCAACAGTAACCGGTGCAAGCGATAAGCCAATAACCATAATAATTGGACCGGTCACAACCGGTGGTAAAATGCGGTCAATAACATCACTACCATTCATTTTGACTAAAAAAGCAAAAAGCATAAATACAAAACCAGCGGCAACTAAACCACCTAACGTAGCGGGGATCCCCCACTGAGCAACACCAAATGAGATAGGGGCAATAAAAGCAAATGATGAAGCTAAAAATACCGGCACTTTACCTTTAGTGGTTAATTGAAATAGTAAAGTACCAACTCCAGCAGTAAACAGCGCTACATTTGGATTTAACCCCGTTAACAACGGTACTAACACTAATGCACCAAATGCGACAAATAACATTTGTGCGCCAGTAAAAATATCCTGCCAAGAATGCTTATGCAGAGATGTTATATTTTTTGTTTTGTCTGTTGTGATATTGCTCACATCGCGCCTCTCTTACTTAACTAATTTGTTGTATAACTTGCCTAATTGACAGGCATAAAAAAACCGGATTAACCGGTCTAAAATTTGAGATTTTATTTTGTGCCGAAGATTTTATCTCCAGCGTCCCCAAGTCCTGGCAATATGTAGCCTTTTTCGTTCAACCTCTCATCGATTGATGCGGTATAAAGTTCAACGTCAGGATGAGCTTGTTCAAGCACTTTAATGCCTTCTGGTGCAGCAACCAAAACTAATACTTTAATATTTTTACAACCTGCTTTTTTAAGCAGATCGATCGTCGCAACCATTGAACCGCCTGTTGCCAGCATTGGATCAACAACCAAAGCCATTCGCTCTTCAATATCAGAGGTTAACTTTTCGAAATAAGGAACTGGTTCAAGTGTCTCTTCGTTACGGTAAAAACCCACAACGCTAATTCGGGCGCTTGGTATATGTTCAAGCACACCATCCATCATACCTAAACCCGCACGTAAAATTGGTACCACCGTAATTTTTTTACCTTTAATTCGTTCAACTTGCACAGGTCCACACCAACCTTTTATAGTCACTGTTTCAGTTGGTAAATCAGCAGTTGCTTCATAAGTTAATAAACTGCCAACTTCGCTGGCAAGATCACGAAAGTCTTTGGTGCTAATATCGTGTTCGCGCATTAATCCAATTTTATGGCGTACAAGAGGATGTTTTACTTCAACTATTTTCATGGAGGGCCTCAGTGCTATTTTCTATAATCTGTTAATCGGTATAAATAACCACTGAGCGATAATTCTAACATAGTTATCATTTTATGAAAACCTCGAATCAACAAGCTATCAATGATATAACTATCGATAAAAAAATAAAAAATAGGAAATTTAATCATAAAAATAATTTTTATTTTCATTTTATTTTCATTAAAATAACTAATATAAATAACTTGTTTTATTAATTAAACTAAAAAGGAATATAAAGAAATGAATTGGTTTATTGATTGTATTACAAAAAATTATGCAAATTTTAATGGACGAGCGCGTCGTAAAGAATATTGGATGTTCGTTTTATTCAGTGTTATTTTAGCAGTTTTAACAATCATCATTGATAAAATAATTGGAAACGACCTGATGATTGTAACCTGTATTTTGTCGTTAGCACTGCTTCTTCCTAATTTAGCGGTTACTGTACGCCGCTTACATGATACAAATAAATCCGGTTGGTGGATTTTGTTGCAATTTATTCCATACGTAGGTGGTATTATAATATTAGTCTTATGCATGCTAGACTCAACACCAGGTAGCAACCAATACGGTGAAAATCCTAAAGGGATGTAATTACCATTAACCTTATCACTAAAAGTGATAAGGTTAAATCATTCAAAATGCACTTTCTGTTTTATCAAATACTTTCCCCGTCTAAATACTCAACCGGCAAATCAATCACTTTTTTATCAATTTGTTCACCATTAATCCGTTTTAATAACAGCTCTGCGGCAATTTTTCCCATTTCAATCCTTGGTGTCTGTATAGACGCCAATTTGGGATTCATAAATTGACCAATTTGATGTCCATGAAAACCAACAATCGCTATTTTTTTGGGCACTTCAATCCCCATCCTTTGACATTCAAGTAATACCCCTAGAGCTAAGTCATCATTAGTACTAAAAATACCGTCAACACAAGGAAATTCTGTTAAAATTTGATGCAAAAATCTCGCCCCCAATTCGTAAGACGACGCTTCTTTAGTCGCTAGTGTTCGTGGGATTAATCCTGCATCTTCCATCGCCTTTTCATAACCTTGTTGGCGAATAATACTCCGTTGATCTTGCCTTGCGCTAAAATAGACAATATTTCGACGCCCTTTAGTTATCATGCGCTGAATCATATTTTTAGTCGCAGTAAAATTATCAAATCCAACCGCCATATCAATGCAAGGTGAAACACTATCCATAATTTCAACCACAGGTATGCCCGAAATTTCAATCATTTTTAAAGTTGCTGGAGTATGTGTTCTTTCGGTTAGAATTAATCCATCAATATTATAAGAAAGTAATGATCGCAACCGTGATTCTTCTTTATCTGAACTGTATCCAGTATGAGTAATCATGGTTTGATATCCCCGAGCATCCGTCACCGTTTCAATCCCTTTTAAAATATCAGCAAAAACTTGATTGGTAAAAGAAGGAAACACAATACCAATTGCATTGCTTTTAGCATTAGATAGCATATCAGGGGCTTTATTCGGAATATAGCCTAGCTCATCTATCGCGGCTGAAATTTGTAATTGAAGAGGTTTAGAGACCAAATTAGGATCACGTAAAAAACGGCTAACTGTCATTTTACTAATCCCAATTAAATTGGCGATTTCTTGCAAACCCGTTCGACGTTTTTTATGGCTATTCATTCACTTTTTCCGGTAGCGTTGGCTGCCAATTTATAGCTACTTTACCTTGTTGTACAATAAGATCATTTGCTTTTGAAAAATGCTTACAGCCCAAAAATCCACGATGAGCAGATAACGGTGATGGATGCACTGACGTTAATACATGGTGTTTTTGACGATTAATAAACTGCCCTTTTTTTTGTGCTGGCGATCCCCACAATAAAAAAACCACACCCTCAAGATGTTTATCAATTGCTGCTATCACATGATCAGTAAAAGTTTCCCAACCTATTTTTGCATGAGAATGCGCCTGCCCTGCTTCAACAGTGAGCACATTATTTAATAATAATACGCCTTGAGTCGCCCAAGAAGCTAAATAGCCATGAGAAGGAATTGTAAACCCCGCAATATCCGTTGATAGCTCTTTATAGATATTCATTAACGATGGTGGTGGCTTAATTCCCGGTAAAACAGAAAATGAAAGTCCGTGAGCTTGATTAGGTCCATGATAAGGATCTTGCCCTAAAATCACGACTTTGATTTGATCAAATGGCGTGAAGCGAAACGCATTAAACACATCATGCTGGGGTGGATACACAATCTTACCATTAGCGCGCTCAGATGCCACAAATTGTATTATATGTTGAAAATAGGGCTTCTGTTTTTCACCGCCGATGACGTCATGCCATGTTAATTGATTACTCATACAATACCTATACTATAATTTTATATGACTCAACAACACTATTTGCTGATTACAATAATTATACCTAAAAATAATAATAAACCTAATGCTAATCAGCTTAAACCTCACTACAGCAAGATTATTAAATATTCAGTTAGACACGCAATACAACCAAGTATTTAATGCTTCAATATTAATGACATATTTTTACAAAATTTTAAATCACAATCAGTTTGGCTAAATCGAATATTAAGTTGTGCTCCTTATATTGTTAAAAAGACAATTGACAAGGAGGAATAAATAAAAAAATAATTAATGTAATAAATAGTTTTCATACAATCATAACTAAAATACTAAACAAAGGTATTGCTTATTGAATTGATAGCTTTTTTTGACTTTAATCAAATATCCAAAGTGCTATATTAACCCTAATTATTTTAGGGCAATAAGGCCCCGTTAGGAGGATTTAAAATGATTACAGGTATCCAAATTACTAAAGCAGATAATGCAGCACTTCTTAACTCTTTCTGGTTATTAGACGACGCTACAAAAGAAGCACGTTGTGTAGCTGCTAAATCAGTTTATAAAGAAGATCAAGTGATCCCAACTGCAGAACTAGGTAAATTCGAATATCGTGAAGTTCCATTAGATGTTGCCCCAACTATTAAAGTTGAAGGCGGTCAACATTTAAATGTTAATGTACTTCGCCGTGAAACATTAGAAGACGCTGTAAAAAATCCTGAAAAATACCCACAATTAACTATTCGTGTTTCTGGTTATGCGGTACGTTTTAACTCACTAACTGCTGAACAACAACGCGATGTTATTGCTCGTACATTTACAACGAAAATTTAAGTGCGACAAAGGCGTGCTTATACACCTAAACCTTTGATTTTTAATCAAAAGTTAGGTGGGCTATTAAGGTGAATAACTTTAACTAGCCACTCCCTGCAATATCTGAGTAAGACGTTATACAATGTCCGAAAGGATATTGCATAACCTATATTCGGTAAAGAATTTACCTTAGTCTGTGAGAGACAAATCTCATAACTAAAGAACAAAATTCTTTGGACAATTCAATTAATCCTATCTGATATTCTGGAAGATTCCAAGGAGTTCAATAAGAAATTATTGAATCGACCAAGGAAACGAAAGAATCCATCAGCATATAGTTTAAGCTAGAATTGACCTATTGTGAAGTTATAAGTGCATAAGCTGTTATTATCATTGTTGAAGTACAATTACTGATAAATGAGGTAAAAGTGCGAGTCAACCTGTTATATGACTAACAGTAGTCTAGGGATAGTGCGAAACTGGTAACGGTTTGGTGCGGAGCTTCCTGACAATGTACCCCCTTGAGGAATAGCAAGGTTAATGTTTATCGTGAGATAACATTAAGTAATGGCAAGTAGTATGCCATGAGGGGCTAGGCTAAATAGAAAGATGAACGTAAGTGAATTGTTGATAAACGTCGTGATCGTTAAAGAGCTTAAGCTACTGACAAGCTCTAACCAAAAGGTACATAGTGGGTTATCTCTTTTTAGATTGGGGATACGTCATCATAACACTATCGGCGAACAGACAGCATCTTAACTATTTGTGTGATAATAATGGAACTTGGTAAGCCTGTATTTCCGCCTTAGGGCAGGTAAAGCGCAAGCGATACTGATGGGGGTGCAGGTAAAGGAGGTTAGAGAAAGCGAATGATTGGCTGTAATGGCTGATATAGGGTATGAAACATGACCTAACTCGAAAGGGTGCAGACTTCTAACTGGTCTTTCATCGTAAGATGTTGGCTAATCCTTTATGGTCATTTCTTCGGGAATGATTGGGTGAGGAAAGGAAACAGGCAAGTGAAAACAAGCCCATTTCCCTACTCTAACAATTCACCATGTGACAGAGAAGTAGAATTTATTTGGTAACCTGAATAATTCTTCTTCTTTTCACTGGACGAAGAAATTATTCACCAAAAACCAAGTAGATTTCTGCTTATTTCTGTTACTACAGGAGTAAGTATGAAAGAGTACACTAAGTTTAACGAAAAAGTTAAAAGTAGTCCAGCTCCAGCGACTCCTGACATGAATGAGCTATGGCACAATATTGATTGGGTTAAAGCAACAAAACATGTTAAGGGATTGCAGGTACGGATTGCGAAGGCAACAATTGAAGGTGACTACCGTAAGGTCAAACGCTTACAAAGGTTACTAACACGCTCAACGTATGCTAAGCAATTAGCGGTTCGAAGAGTGACAGAAAACAGAGGTAAAAGGACGGCAGGAGTTGACAAGGTAACATGGTCAACGCCAATGAGTAAATGGAAAGCCATTGCAACGCTGACAAGTAAAGGATATAAACCCATGCCGTTAAGGCGAGTTTATATTCCCAAGTCTGACGGAAAGAAGCGCCCTTTAGGCATTCCGACCATGAAAGACAGAGCAATGCAAGCGCTGTATTTATTTGCTTTACAGCCTGTAGCCGAAACGACAGCAGATAAAAACTCGTATGGATTTCGTATCAATCGCTCAACGGCGGATGCGATAAGCCACGTGCATAAGATATTTTCACGCAAAGGGCGTCAAATGAGACAAACGGCGCAATGGGTATTGGATGCCGATATACAGGGTTGCTTTGACCATATTAACCACGAGTGGTTAATCGAAAATATTCCGATGAATAAACGGATATTATCAAAATGGTTAAAATCGGGCGTAGTAGACATGGGACAGGTCAAGCGGACGGAAGAGGGTACACCACAAGGGGGTATCATCTCACCAACTTTAGCAAACATGGCACTAGATGGCATAGACGAGCTATTAACTAAACACTTTGGTGTAATTGGAAATAGACAACGGCGAGCTAATAAGGTGTATATGGTTCGATATGCGGACGATTTTATTATATCGGGGAGTTCGAAAGAATTACTTGAAAATGAAGTTCTGCCAATAATGCGGGAATTTTTGAAAGAGAGGGGATTAACCTTATCGGAAAAGAAAACTCACGTTGTTAATATCGAGCAAGGGTTTGATTTTCTTGGTTGGACGGTGAAATCATTTAAAGGCAAATTGTTGATTAAGCCAAGTAAAAAGAATGTGAAAGCATTCTATCGCAAGGTGAAAGAAACAATCAGTGCCATGAAGATGGTTAAACAAGACATATTAATAGGAAAGTTAAATCCAATGTTAAGGGGATGGGCTAACTATCACCGCAGCATTGTCGCTAAAGAAACGTACAGTAAAGTAGACCATTTAGTCTGGCAAGCGATTTGGCGATGGTGTTGTCGAAGACACAGTAACAGGCGGAAACGATTTGTTAAAGCGAAATACTTTACAAAGATACAAAGCAGGGACTGGATATTTGGCACACATACAACGAATCGGCACGGTGAAAAGATATGGACTGAATTACTGTTTTGCAGTAGGACAGAAATTAAACGTCATGTAAAGGTAAAATCGGAGTACAACCCATTTTTACCCGAATGGGAATTATACGGTGAAACATTATACCAAAAACGGATGTACGAGGATTATTCGCACAGAAGTCAATGGCAAAGGTTGTATAAGGAACAAAAAGGGCGTTGTGGATTATGTCATCTTCCTATCACAAAAGAGACGGGTTGGCATGACCACCATATCATATACCGTGTAAATGGCGGGGATAATAAGCTGAAAAACAGGGTTTTATTACATCCTGTATGTCATACTAAAGTTCATGCACTGAAGTTAGACGTATTGAAACCGACTTAGCAATAAGTTAATAGAAAGGCTTGAGCTGTATGCGGAGAAATTCGCTCGTACAGTTCTTAGGGGGCGGCGATACAGTAATGTGTCGTTGCTACCCGACTTAGTTGGTTAAAATAAGAACCCAGCTTATGCTGGGTTTTTTTATGAGTTTTGGTAAAAAACACCGTACAAAAACTTCAATAAAATTAATATCTTTTCTGACCGATTTTTGGGCGGAAAATTAGGCTTTTTTTTGTTTTGGTACATAGTGGAATGGCAACACATTTTCAAACAAAAAAATTAAGGGATAAGTGTTTTTTAAATTCAACGGGAGGCAAGTAGCCTAACGAAGAATGTAATCGTTTATGATTATACCAATAAGCATAAGCCGAAAAAGCGCGTTGTAACTCAGCCGTTGAGTTGAAACGTTGGCCTTTTACAAATTCCGTTTTAATTGTTTTAAATGTCGCTTCCGCTACCGCATTGTCATAAGGACACCCTTTCTTGCTTAA
>NZ_WTEV01000021.1 GCF_009795885.1 Gilliamella sp. Pas-s25
TGCCATTGTTGTTACCTTCTCTTATTTTTAGTTTATCATAACAATGACCTTATAAAACTGGTACTAATTAGTGTAGCCGATCCAGAGCGTACCCCATTTAATTAAAGGTATACGCTCTTATCTAAAACATAAAAAACTAAGCTGTTTGAATTTGACTTTCTGATTTACCTTGCTCATCTTTATACAGTTTATTATCATATAATTTGACAAAAGGAAGATAAATTAGCAAAGCTAAAATAGCAGAAAATATCGCAACAATAGCCGCTTTATAATCACCGCCAGTACTAATAAATGCCCCTAATCCCATTGGCGATGGCCATGGAATTAATGCGATGATAGGGTGAATAAAACCGGTATTAATAGCCAAATAACCTAATGTTCCACACGCCATGGGCGCTAAGAAAAAAGGCAGTGCTAAATAAGGATTATATACAATCGGCATACCAAAAATAACCGGTTCGTTAATATTAAATATTGCTGGCACTACAGATGCTCGCCCTAAGATTTTTAGTTGGCTAGACTTAGCAAAAAACGCAATAAAGAATGTCATTAATAAGGTAGAACCTGATCCCCCTAAAATCACAAGTGAATTATTAAATTCACCTGCAAAAGGAATATGTGCTCCCGCCGTATTTTCAGTCATATTAGTTAACATAATCGGGATAATAAATGCCCCAATAATACTCGCACCATGAATCCCAACCACCCATAATGCATGGATTAAAAATAGGATAACCATAATACCCAACCAACTTTTGGTGAGATTGGTTACAAAGGCAAATGGTACAGCAATGATATTAAAAATATCAGTACCAAAATAGATTAAAATACCATTAAGAACGATCACAAAAAAAGCAATCACAAAAGTTGGGATCAGTGCAGTAAAGGAACGTGAAACACCAAGTGGAACTGTTTCTGGCATTTTCACAACCCAGTTACGCCTGACGCATAAAAAATAAAGATGAGTCGCCACAATAGCCATAACTATTGCAATAAATATACCAGATGTCCCCAACCTAAAGACAAAGGGTTTTAAACGTAGACCATTAAAGACTAAATTACTTTGATCATTGAGTAAGGTTATCACACCATTTTGCATAATCAGTTCAGGCAAGGTCATGAAAAAGGCAAAAACGGATAACATTGCCCCATTAAGAGCATTAACTTTAAGACCGGTTTCTTCCGCTTCAATCTTAGTCAGTTCATAACCAACAACAAAGTTAAAATAAAGGGCTAAAATACCGATTGTTGCCGTATTAGCAATCATATAGAGATCACTCACTCTAAAAAAAGTATTTTCAAAAAATCCTTCTAATCCCGTAAATGTCATTGGCAACGTGTTGAATACTAAAAACATGGAACCAACAATAGAAAAAGGTACTGACGCCATTCCCGCCGCCATTACAGCTCGAACAATTTTAAATTGTGATATTTTCGCCATGGGCGTCATCAGGTATTTCTGTAAAATAACAAATCCCGTATTCATTTTGTTTTCCTCATCTAATTAATAAATTCTTCGTAAGCTTGGATTCTTTTGAAATGCAAATCCTGATTATGTTGAATTTTATTTAACTTGCTAAGCATTAAGGTGATAATAATTAGGCTTACCGTCAGTAACACCATTAATACATGTAAAGCATCTGGTGTCTGTTTTAAAAATGGAAAGAAAAAGTGATACAAAGGGGTATAGAGCGTAATCATTAGTGTCACAAAAACTATCGCTAAGGCACGATAAAATAGCCGTGCATAAGGCAATTTATTGCAATGATTACGATAAAGCTTAATTTGTTCCCATGTAGTAAGTATACCTAAAACAAAAAGAGAAATCGGCAAAAGAGCTATAATTGACAGTGAACCCATTAAAAAGATAGCCCAATAAAGATTCAAAAATAAAAAAAATGCGACGGTATAGCGAATCGCTAAAAATCGATTAAAATAGAGATTGGTTAGGCTGATTTTTTTATGCATTGTTAGCTTTTGTGTCATTATGCCACTCCTTATTTAGCCCTTTAATGTTGTTTCTAGCTCATGATGTTTTTCATATAGGTGTAACATTTCAATCGCCATTTCTCGAAAACTCATGGTTGTCATTAAGTGATCTTGTGCATGCACCATAATAATTTCCATCGTGATTTTGGTGCCATTTGCATAATTTTGCAGTAATTGTGTTTGTGAATGGTGTGCTTGTAAGATCTCTTTATTTGCTTCTTCAAGCAATTGATTGGCGGCACTAAAATCGGCTTGTCTCATCGCCTTAAAAGCATCGTGAATTTTAGTTTTAGCATTACCACTATATAAAATAATATTAAAAGCGATAAGTTGAATATCCTCTGAGCTCATTTCCTGATTCATTGCTATACCCCTTTTTCAATAAGTTGGATAAAAAGTTGTTTAAATTGGTGAAAATTATCTGTTTTCAATAGTTTTGATTGCATTTCTAAATCATCAATCAAGTTAACAATCGCTTTTGTCATCATCGCAAGAGTCGGATTTTGATAAATCGAGGGTGAAATCATAAAGATAAATCGGATTTGTGGGTAATTATCATCCCAAAAAACACCATCAGGGATTATTGCAATGCCAATTTTAGGCAATTTTCCAACAGGCATTGCTGGATGTGGCACCACAATGGTTGGGCTAAAGAAAATATCGCCTAATCGCATGCGGTTTTCCATTTGCTTTATCATCTGTTGTTTATAATCGCTAGTTTCATTTAGCGCTAAAAGATCAAGTAAACAATTTAAAACTTGTTCTTTACTTTGCGGCTGGTCACATCGGTAAAAATAATCAGCAGATAAATCATCTACCATTTGCAAAGCATCAATAACATGATCTACACAGCTTGACGTTGATACTGGTTCTTTATGTGTCGAAATAAGCATATTAGGTGACGAAAGATGACGGCGAATTTTTTGTACATCATCTTCGGTAAAAAATACTGAAACATGAAAAACTGGAACTTTAAATATTTTGGATGAAAGATCCACTGACGAGATAATAAAATCAATCTTGTCTAATATCTTCGGCTCAATTTCATAATACCCTTGCGTGGCAACAATTTTGATTCTTTCATTAAATTCACATTCAACGCGATTTTTTAGTAGTTGAGCACTACCAAGACCCGTTGCACAAATAATTAATACTTTGGCTTTTTGTTCATTTTTCAGTTTTTCAATCGAAGCTAAAAAGTGCAAAGTTAAATAGCCCCATTCATCATCATGAATAGTAAATTTTTTAAGTTCAGGAAGCTGGCTAAGGTAATTTTTAACTAACTCAAACAATTCTGGAGAATTGGCTTTAATTTCATTAATTAATGGATTTTTCAGTTTAATATGTTGCTTTAAGCGAACAATCATTGGTTTTAAGTGTTGAATAATGCCGTTTTTCAATTGCTCATCATTTAAAAATAAATATCCTGTCTCTTGTTCTATCTTGATGAGTAAATGAGTCAAAGACGAATACAACTCAGCATCAAAATCATTTTGGCAAAAATTTGATTTACTCATTAAATGTAAAGTTAAATACATTTGTTCTTCTTTTGGAAAACAAAAACCTGTTACCTTTTCAATTCTATTGATAATCTTTTTAGCGACTTGATATTCCAAAGTGTTTTTTGTCGATTGTGACATATCAAGATTTTGAATAGAAAGCCCTGACTGTAAGCGTTTAATGCTTAATGACAGATGTAACACGATATTTTGCATCATCACATCGGATAATTGTATTTTTGCCTCACGGCACTCATCTAAAATAATAATGGTTAACGAATCAAAACTAATGACATCACTAAAGTTATTTAAATGCGTTAGATGCTGCAAAAGATTAATCGATCCATCATGGAAAAAATAGCTCAAAATGAAATGTCGTTTTGCTTTTTCCTCGCCCTCAACATAAAACAAGGATTGACTTTTTTTGACTGTCAGACCATACGGTTTAAGTTGATGCTTAATTTCTAAAATATCTTTATTGAGTTGAGAAGAACTAATAAATAATCGCTCTGATAATGCCTCTATATCAATTTTTTGACATTCTAACAATAACAGATTAAGAATATGATGTTTTCTTTGACTTGCTTCTCGACAATTGGCTTGTTCTTCATTGCGATCTAATAGATGATGTTCAATTAGAAATAAATTGAAAGCTGTTCTATCTTTAATTTGTAGTTGGTAGCCATAACCTTGTTTACTAACGATAGCGCCACCATGACTTTCGATCAATGGTTTTAAATCATTAAGATAAGTGCGAACAGTGCGATCTGATAATGATAGCTCAGTTGCTAACCACGCACTACTTTTGAATAAATTTTTAGAACGAACCAATAAACTAATAAGGTTACGTTGTTTGTTTTTAATCACAATTATCCAAACCTGTGCCAACTAAAACCGTATTGTTAATAATATAGTGACGGTTTTCACTCGTTAGGTAATCACGCCACAGCCCCAGCCAGATAATAAGGCGCTGCCATTTGGCAAACGCCAAACCTATATCTAAAACAAAAATTGATTGAAATTATTGGATATTATCCTCAATTAACTTGGCTAATTGTTCAATGCCCGATTGAATGGGTATATAGGCCTGAAAAGGAATACTGACAACAGGTTTACCCACTTCATCACCCAAACTTTTCAATTTATCAAACATCATCATCGTTTGAGGACTAATTAAAAAAAGTGAAAAATCACTATTTTTAATCATATTTGCCCCTTCAGTTGCTGATACCGCATCAACCGAAACCGCTTTATTTTTGCTAGCAAAATATTCTGTCACCTTTTTTGCCATTAATGAGGATGACATCCCTGCGGCACAAATAATTAAAGCTTTTTTCATAAACTCTCCTAAAAAATAGTTATATGCTTTATAAGACGTCACCATTAGACTCAATGACTTTTTTAAACCATGCAAATGAGGCTTTGCGACTACGTTTTAGTGAACCGTTACCTTCGTTATCTTTATCAACATAGATAAATCCATAACGTTTTTCCATTTCACCTGTCCCTGCTGAAACAAGATCAATACATCCCCAAGGAGTGTATCCCATCAAATCAACCCCATCTTCTTCAACAGCAAGTTTCATTTGTTTAATATGTTCACGCAGATAATCAATACGGTAAGCATCGTGCACGCTACCATCAGCTTCGACTTTATCGTAGGCGCCAAAACCATTTTCAACTATGAAAAGCGGTAAACGATACATATCAGTTAACCAATTAAGTGTATAACGAAGTCCCTCAGGATCGATTTGCCAACCCCAATCTGATTTTTTAACATATTGATTGCCGATCAGATCGGTTTTTTCGTTATATTCATAGCTTTCATTATCTTCTTTTTTCCTAATTGCATTAGACATGTAATAGCTAAAGCCAATGTAATCAACTGTTCCATTTTTCAAGATCTCAAGATCTTGACTGGTGATATCAAGTTTAAAATCTTTACGTTGCCAATATTTTTTAATATGGTTTGGATACTCTCCATGGACATGCACATCAGCAAAAAAGTATTTACGCTCCATCGCCTTTTGTGCCATTAAAATATCACCGGGTTTACTGGTCTCTGGATAGATGGGTATCATAGCTAGCATACAACCGATTTTAAAATCAGGATTAATGGCATGGCCAATTTGTACCGCTTTAGCACTAGCAACTAATTCATAATGTGCAGCTTGATACATGATCTGCTCGCGATCGTCGCTTTGTTTATAGAAAATACCTGAGTTAGTAAATGGTGCAAAATCTTCATTAAAGTTAGCTTGATTATTGATTTCGTTGAAAGTCATCCAATATTTGACTTTATTTTTATAACGGTCAAAGCAAACTTCTGCAAAGCGAACAAAAAAGTCAATTAATTTACGATTGCGAAAGCCACCATATTCAGTAACAAGATAATAAGGCAATTCAAAGTGGGAAAGGGTAACAACCGGCTCAATATTGTATTTTAAGCATTCATCAAAAAGATCATCATAAAATTTTAACCCTTCTTCATTTGGCGCAAGTTCATCACCTTTTGGAAAGATACGAGTCCAAGCAATAGAAGTACGAAAACATTTAAAACCCATTTCGGCAAAGAGTTTAATGTCATCTTTATAGTGATGATAAAAATCAATAGCGTCGTGATTAGGATAATATTCACCGTCAATAACACCTTCAGTAATTTTTCGATAGCTTTTAGGTGAACCAACAGTCATCACATCAGCGACACTTATTCCTTTACCGCCGACTTGCCAAGCCCCTTCTAATTGATGAGCCGCAACGGCACCTCCCCATAAAAAATCTTTTGGTAAACCTTTATTATTCATAATCAAGTACCTGTGTTTATTGATAATTCAAATTTAGTATAAAAGGAAAAAAATAGAATTACTAACCAACTTTTTCCGTATTGATCAGGAAAAATATAAGTATATTTTGGAGGAAAGTTATAAATTAATATTAGTAAGGTGAGTTACTTTTTTTGATATTTAGAACTTTATCGGCACACGATAAAGATAACAAAAATCACTTTAAATTTTAAATAGTTAAAGCCAAATTTTAAATAAATTCTTCAAACTCATCAGCCTATTTCGAGGGCACAAACTCGATAATATGGTATTGAGCAATGTAATAAATATAAAATGGAGCTTCCTGTATGATTAAAATTGCCATTTCTTGCTTTCTACTTAGCAAAGAATCACTCCGCCTATGCGCGGAACTTTTCGAACTGATGCTATAATAAAATGTCCCAACTCGTAAGGGCTTTCCAGATAACTAATATATTGCTGTTAATTACGTTTTACTTCGTTAATAGGTTTAAGGTAAGTCAGAGAAAAAATAAACAGAGTTTATTCCCAACTAGGATAAAAAAGAAAACCAATATAATAAATCCGTTTTTACTTGTGATAGAAATAATCTAATCCTAACTTATTTTATTCTCATAAAAGTAATGATTAGTAAAAAAATTAGGATGATATAAATTATTTCTATCGAATTATTATTTAACTGGGTTGCCTAATGATTATTTACGTTGCCATTTACCGTCTTCACCCTTGTGATAAACCTTTTCGACAGCAGCCCAAGCTACTTTAAAAGCAATCGTTTCTGGTGCACTGTTATCACGCCGTTTATGCGGATCTTGATATTCCTTAATTGCACTATTAAATGCTTCTTTAAAAATATCTTGCGCATGTTCAGGCAAGACATGGCGTACTGAATCAGGTAAATCTTCACGAGTTTTATATGGCATATCACATTCCCTCATAAATTAATCTTAGATGACTGAAAATTTAAAATGGTAATGGTAAAAATAGCACTCCAACGAATGTAGTCCGATTTATAAAATAATACAAGCTAATTTCATTTAAGAATCTGCTGATGTGATCTAACGAGTCGGAATTGCTCGCATTGTTGATAGTAATTTCAGCAATGACAGTAATGCATATACCTAACGCCATATTCCAGATAAGCGATTATGGCGTCTATATCATAAAAAAATCACCGTTATCGATTGGCTAAATATGTATGGTCAGTCTTCCGATCATTTATAACCAGCTAACAAAGAACAAAGCCAGATTGAAGATAAATTAAGACAGCAAGCTAAATTTTTGTAAAAAATATTCAGGATTCTATACCGTTTCGTGATTAATTAACACTTCGCAGTATCTATTCAGGCAAATATATTTAAATACCACATTCTTATATTTATGAAATAAATATTTAGAGTTCTTTGTTATCTCGTATTTTTATCAACTCATCAACACATTGTTTTGCTGCTTTTTTGTATTCTTGTGTCTCTGCCTCAGAAAGTTTTTTATCTATTCTTGCTTCAAATAATTCAAAATTACCTAAAAAATCCCATTCAGGTATGGATATTTGTATTTCGCCATTAACAAATACCGAAAATAAGGTAATCTTATGCGCTCCAACAGATTCTCGATAGACAATATTGTTGATGCTTTTTACATCTAAATCTAATTTTCCACCTACTGACAAATCGTTAGGAATCTCCGTAATTTTGGTTTCATGCAAAGATAAATCACCTGCTACAGATAGGTTATCGGGTAATTTAGTTACAGGTGATTTATATAAATAAAGCCCGCTATTTAATGATAGATTATTGGGTAGCTCGGTTATTTGGGTTTCATATAAATACAAATCACCTGCTATAGATAAATTAGCAGGCAACGCGGCAATTTGAGTACTTCTTAAATAAATATAACCACCCACCGTTAAATTATCAGATAACTTAGTTAATTTTCCTTTGTATAAGGTTAAATTCCCTTTCAATGATAAATTATCAGGTAATTGAGTAATGTTGCTATCATCCAAATATAAATTGCCATCTAAAGCAAAATTATTGGGTAATTCAATGGTACTTGAACTAGTCAATTTCAAAGTTCCACCAATAAATAAATTATCAGGTAATTTATTTACTTTACCAAAACTCAGATTTAAATCACCACCAACTGATAAATGTTCTGGCAATTCAGTTATACGACGAGATAAAACCAAATTTTTTTTAACTGAAAGGCCTTCTGGTAATTTATTTACGCTTGAACCCAATAAATATAGTTCGCCATTCAAAAATAAATCATTTGGGATTTCTTCTATGCCAGACGATACATCCAAATGACCACCAACCATTAAATTATTAGGTAATTTTTCTAGATTGTTGGCAAATAAATGAAGATTTCCACCTACATAAAAATTGTCAGGTAAATAATTAAGCGGATTCTCAGATAAATCCAAATCTCCTTTCACAGACAAGTTATCGGGTATTTCATACAGATTATTACGTCTTAAATCTAAATCTCCGCCAACAAATAGATTGTCAGGCAATTCATTTACTTTACCAAAACTCAAATCTAAATTACCACCAACAGATAAATTAGTTGCCGACACTATATCACTTTTAAGGTTATTGCATAAATTCAAATCGCCGCTTACAGATAAATTATTTGGTAGAAATTTGATAAAACATGGGTTGATATCTAATTTACCACTAATAAATAAATTATCGGGTAATGAAAAAATATATTCATTGTCCAAATTTAAAGAATCGTAAACAAATATAGAATTACCCTTAATTGAGTAATCAATTTTTTTATAATCTAAATAATCAAAAAACGCTCCATGTTTTTCATACAGAAGTTCAATAGGATTGGTTCTCGTTTCATTTTCAACATTTGCAATAACCAAACAGGAAAACAAACTTAACATCAATCCAGTAACAAAAGTTTTTATATTAATTTTATTTAATATTTTCATATTGCAAATCCTTTTATATGGATCGATTAGTATTTCTGCGCTTAGCTAATTCATCAATACAGTCTTGTGCGACTTGTTTGTATTGTTTTGCTACTACCTCAGAAAATTTTTTATCTATTTTTGATTCAAATGATTTAAGGTTGCCTAAAAATTTCCAGCTAGGTACCGATATCTGTATTTCTCCATTATTAAATACAGAAAACAGCTTAATGTCATCTTCACCAACATGTTCACGATAAACAATATTAGTTATCTTTTGAACATCCAAATCCAAACCTTTACCCACTGATAAATTCTCGGGTAATGTGGTTATATTGGTGTTATTTAATTTCAAATTTCTACCTACTGATAAATTGTCAGGCAGTTTGGTGATAGGCGTATCAGATAAATCCATATCACCCTTAAGTAATAAATTACTTGGTAGTTCAGTTATTGGTGTATTGTTGAAGTACAAATCATCATAAACATAGAAGTTATCTGGCAATTTAGTAATGCGGGTATTGCTAGCATTTAACCTGTTTACATATATTCCATCAGGTAATTCACTTATCACCGTGTCACTAATATCTAAAAGACCTTTTACATATAATTTATTAGGAAGTCTAGTTAACATGGTCTCACTTAGATCCATACTTCCTTTTATAAATAGCCTATTAGGAATTTTGGTTATTGTAGTGCCCCGAAAATCTATCCATACATCGCTGTCGCTATAATGAATATAAATAAATCGATCTGTGTCTAACAATGGATATCTATGTAGTTTATTTAAAAACGCTTCATCTTCTTGTCTACTTTTAGCTGGTGTAGAAGATAGCGTAACCGCCTCTTTTATCGTGTTTTTTGCTTTTGGATTTTCAACGTCACTAGTAGTTATTTGGTTGTTATTTACTACATTGTTTTTTCTCATCTCGATTAATTCGTCAACACACTCTTTTGCGGCTTGTTTGTATTGCTGAGCAGTCACACCTTGATAGTTTGCATCTATTTTTCTTTCAAAGGATTTAAGGTTCCCTAAAAATTTCCAGCTAGGTACCGATATTTGTATTTCTCCATTAACAAATACAGAAAATAATGTAATTCGATCTTCGCCAATATATTCACGATAAGCAATATTACGAATTCTTCTTACATCTAAAATGAGCGATTTCCCTACCTTTAAATTATCTGGTAATTGAGTTATTGGTGTGCCTCTTAAGTCTAAATGCTGACCAACAGAAAGGTTATTAGGTAATTGAGATATAAAGCTGTTACTCAAAAGTAGATAATTCACAGATAAATCATCAGGTAATTGAGTTATAAAGCTATCCCTTAAATTTAAATAGTCAACAAATAAACGATTAGGTAACTCCGTTAAAATACCGCAAGAAAGAATTTCAAACTCACCACCAATCGATAAATTATAGGGGAGTTGAGGCAGTTGGGTTACTTTACTGCCATCACATTTAAAGTCACCACTTATGGATAAATTATCAGGTAATTGAATAGAGCTATCCATAATTTTAAATATGTCATCAATAATAATATTATTATTTTTAAATGAATATTCGATCTTTTCATAATCTAGGAATTTAAAAAAATCTTTGTACTGCTCTTGAATAATTAGTAGATTGGCTTGGTTTTTTCTCATCTCAATCAAGTCATTGACACATTCTTTGGCTGCCTGTTTATATTCTTCTATTTCTGACTGATATTCATCTTCAGTGGCTTGTGAGTATTCTTCATCAATTTTTGCGTCAAATGCGTTAAGATCACCTAAAAATCGCCATGCTGGTACTGATATTTTTATTTCATTGTCAATAAATACAGCAAATAACGTAATGTCATCAATACCCACTTCTTGACGATAAGCTATATTATTAATTTGCTCTACAGGTAAACTAATTGAACCTGCATGTAAATCTTCAGGTAATTGGTTTATTTTGGTTTTATATAAAATTAAATCACCCTCAACAGATAAATTATTGGGTAATTCCCTTATATAGTCATTATTTAAATATAAATCACCTTCTATCGATAAATTATCTGGTAAGATAAATTTGGCTTCATCATCATCTATGTATAAATTATCACTAATATAAATGTGATTATCTTTAATTGAATAGTCAGTTTCTTGTTGCTTTAGATAATTGAAAAATAATTTATATCTTAAATTAACTTGTTGACTGTTTTTTTTGTCTATCAAACTATCAATATCTGTTATTAAGCTATTGACCCTTTCATTTTCAGAATTTTTTACAAACAAGCAAAGAAAAATTGTTAATAGTATGCCTATACTGATAATTAACAAATTCTTTACATTTAAAATATTCATATACTAAATCCTATATCCCAATAATTTACTTCCTAAAAAGTATTAAGAAGTTATTTTTATAATTATTTTTGCCAAAATTATATAATATTACATAAAAACGAAGAAGTTTGCGGTAAATATGGCCGGCTAAGTGAACTAGGGTTCAATGTCTTTATTTGCGTACTACTTGCTCTAGGCCCCGCTAAGGTTACCCATGTTATACCTTCATTATCAGGTGACGGCGTCATGATAGCCGTTATTCCACCATGAGATACAGAAGCCCAAACCAATTGACTTCCATTCACGCCACCTATATCTAAATCAAAATACAATCCAGCACCCGTCGTTGGAAAGTTAAGACCATAAAAGGATAGATTTGTAGATTGAACTAAAAACCCTTTATTAGGATTCCAAATGTTAGCAGGTCCGGCGTAAGAGCCTGTATCAAGAGCCGTGTTGCCTACCTTTAAATAACAAACTTTAGGTTGTGCCTTTGGATTGATGTAATAGGTTACCGAATCGCTTGTAAAAACACGACTATTTAGCATAATCACTGTTTCTAAGCAAAAATACTAATTAAAAATAATTATAATTGCCTAACATTGAGGCATAAAAAATGAATAAACAACCTTTAATAGGCTAATTTACACCAAAGGTGGGTACAAAAACGCAATATACATTTAAACGTTATGATAAATGACTAACACTTTAATGCATCGACAATCAACTTAAAAACATTCGAATGCCCTTTGCGGCTTGGGTAATAAAGATAAAAAGAATCATATGTAATGGCAAACTCGGCTAATAACTCAACCAATTGGCCCGAAGCCAATTCCTGTTCAATACCAGAACGAGCAAGCCAAGTAATACCTAAACCATCTAAAGCTGCTTGCTTACGCAAATGATTGTTAATCATAAATTGCGAATGTGGATGGTATTTCACCATTTTTCCTGCTTCCAAAAATTCCCATGGCAATTCTGTACCATGCTCAGAAGATATCCGCATACCAATTAAACGATGCTTGTCCAAATCTTTAACACTTGTTGGCACAGCCTTCGCTTGTAAATAATTGGGACTAGCTACTACAGCCATTTTTAAAGGAGGCGATATCTTAACGGCGATCATCTCTTTAGCAATATCACTCCCTAAACGGCATCCCATATCAAATCCCTGCTTAACAATATCCGCCCAACTATTATCAGCTTGAATTTCAACTTTAATTTGTGGATAACAAGGCAAAAAATCACGTAATTTAGGGTATATAATCTGTTCAACAGCAATACTTGGAGCATTAATTCGGATCGTTCCTGAGGGGGTATTAATAAAATGGTTTAACGCATCAACCTCTTGATGGATAGAATCAAATAAAGGTGAAATTTTCCGGAATAACTGTTCACCTGCCTCGGTGAGTGACACATTACGCGTGGTACGATTAAATAGGCGCAGGTTTAATCGAGTTTCTAAATTTCGCATACTATGACTTAGCGCTGATGAAGTAATCCCCAATAATTGCCCTGCTTTAACAAAGCTAGAGGTCTGCGCCACAATAATAAAGTAATTTAACTCATTTAGGTTATACACAATCAGACCCTATTAGTGAATTTAATTCACTACACTATAAAACACCTCCCCATTTATCTCAATAAAAACCCTCGCTAAAATAGCATCAAATCATAGCCAAAGAGTAAGCAACAGGCAAAATAGGAGAGGCGCATGACAAAAGAAGTGATTGTATTAAGTGGAGCTGGGGCTATAGGTATTGCAATTGTTAGACGCATAGCGATAGGCAAACAACTCCTATTAGCTGACCTAAACCCAGAACACGCCGAAAAGCAAGCACAACAACTGCGCAATGCAGGATTCAATGTACACACCACCGCTTGCGATGTATCAAATCCAAAATCAGTCAACAAATTAGTCGAAACAGCCACAAAACTAGGCAAAATAATGGGCTTAGTCAATACTGCTGGGGTATCGCCATCGCAAGCGTCTGCCGCACAAATATTCAACGTTGACTTATACGGCAACGCCCTATTATTGGACGCTTTTAGTCCTATCATGGCAAAAGGCAGTTCAGCGTTAGTCATTGGATCACAATCTTCACACCGCCTAGCACCTCTAACACAAGAACAAACTAAAGCCCTAGCCTTAACCCCGACCGAAGCTTTGCTTGATTTACCATTTATAAAAAACATCAACGACACCTTAAAAGCCTATCAACTAGCCAAACGCGGCAACGCCATAAAAGTACAAGTGGAAGCGGCCAAATGGGGACATCGTGGCGCCAGAATAAACTGCATTAGCGCAGGCATAATCCACACCCCTTTAGCAAACGACGAACTCAATGGTGACCGAAAAGATTTTTATCGCAATATGCTAAAACAACTCCCTGCAGGCCGGGGCGGCACACCTGACGAAATTGCCAATCTTGCCGAATTCATCATGTCAGACAAAGGCGCCTACATAACGGGCAGTGACATATTAATCGATGGTGGCGCCACGGCAAAATATTGGTGGGATAACAACAATTAATTTTAAATGAAATAATATGACCTGAAGGAATAAATCATGTATGAATTTAGTTTTCAAAACCCAACGCGTATAGAGTTTGGTATCGATAAAGAAAAAAATATAGGGCGCTATATGAAAGAGTTTGGTGCCAAAAAAGTGGTCATTATCTTTGGCAGTGACCGCATAAAGCAGTCCGGCTTATTTAACGACATAACCACAAGCCTAAACCAAAACGGCATCGAATTTACCGAATGTGGCAAAATAAAAAGCAACCCTGTCTTAAGCAAAGTGCGTGAAGGGATCACAATAGCCAAACAATTTGCTGCTGACAGCGTACTTAGTATTGGCGGAGGATCATGCTTAGATAGTGCCAAAGCGATTGCGGCAGGTAGTCTGTATGATGGCGATGTTTGGGACTTTTTTACCGGCACTTCAGTAACCAAAGCGCTCAACATTTTTGACGTCATGACACTAGCAGCAACAGGTAGCGAAATGAACAATGGCGGCGTTATCACAAACGAAGAAACCAAACAAAAATACCCAATCCATGGATTTTGCTTATTCCCTAAAGTCTCGGTGATTAACCCTAAACTACAAACCACAGTCAGCCGCGATTATTTGGTGTATTCGGCCGCTGATATTATTGCTCATTCTATTGAAGGATACTTCACCGCAACCACCCAACCGGAACTGATTAATTTACAAATCGAAGCCAACATTAAAACCGTCATCCGCACCACCGAAATACTATTAAAAAATCCCAACGATCTAGATGCGCGTGGTGAATTTGCTTGGGCTGCAACGCTAGCTTTAAATGGCCTAACTTATGTAGGCACAGCTGGATTTAGCTACCCAAACCACATGATAGAACACGCCATGAGCGCCATTTGCAATGTACCACACGGCGCAGGATTATCGGTGGTTATGCCTGCTTGGATGAAATGGTATCACGATCGTAATCCAAAACAGTTCCAACGTTTTGCTAAACAGATTTTTGGCTTATCCACAGCCGAACAAGGCATTGAAGCACTAAAAGCATGGTTTAACAAAATCGGCACCCCAACCACGCTTAAACAGCTCAATATTAATGAACATGACTTAAAACGGGTGATTGATAACGCAACGCAAAATGCGGTCGATTGGCAAATGAGTGATGTTTATAGTCGGCAAGTTATTGCAGGGATTTTTGATTTAGCGAATTAATCCATTGAGATTGCACCATCATTGACCAAAAATCATCTTTAATGAATATTCATTAAAAAGGAGAAACAGCTTGGAAAATATCACATTAAACAATGGCATCAAAATGCCCATTCTTGGTTATGGCGTATACCAAATTCCGCCAGAAACATGTGAGCAATGTGTATTAGATGCCATAAGCGTCGGTTATCGCGCCATTGATACCGCACAAGCTTATGGCAATGAAGAACAAGTTGGCAATGCCATAATCAAAAGTGACATTCCGCGTCAAGAACTGTTTATTACCACCAAAATATGGATCACTAATGCTGGCTACGAAAAAGCCAAACAATCGATCGACGAATCATTACGCAAATTAAAAACCGACTATATTGATTTACTGCTAATCCATCAGCCATTTAACGACTACTATGGTACTTACCGCGCAATGGAAGAAGCTTACGAACAAGGCAAAGCTAAAGCAATCGGCGTCAGTAACTTTTACCCAGATCGCCTTATTGATTTAGCGCATTTTGTTCGCATAAAACCAGCTGTCAACCAAATTGAAACACATGTATTTCAACAACAAAAAATTGCACGCGAAGTAATGCAAAAGCTAAATACGCAAATCATATCATGGGCACCTTTTGCCGAAGGAAAAAACAACTTCTTTCAAAATCCGGTACTTATTAAAATCGGCAAAAACCACCAAAAATCGGTCGCTCAAGTTGCACTGCGTTTTATGATTCAAAATGGAATTGTGGTCATACCAAAATCGACCCGAAAAGAACGAATGAAAGAAAACCTTGACGTATTTAACTTCTCACTTTCAAATCAAGAAATGGCATACATAGCGGCTTTAGATATAGGTCATAGCTTATTCTTCTCGCATCAGGATCCGAAAACGGTGGAATGGTTTATGTCTATTTTAAAATAGTTGAATTGGGTGCAGAATATTGCGGCTTCGGCGCAACCCTAAGGGAAAATGCCCCAACTTACGCGGGGGCTTTGTTCTTTGACAAATTATCCTTAATTACCTCTCACCTCTCAAGGATTAATAGCTAAACGCTAAGGCATAGTGCAAAGACAATAGTGGGAAGAGGAATAAAAAGTACCACTGCTGCGAATGCGTCCGTCGTCCGAGTAAACATCAAACTGAACTCTATCAGCTGCGTCACTCACCGAGTAGCTATAGTCGGCGAAATCTGTATCAATATAATGGGTCATGTAGCCCCATTCAGTGAACAAACCTGCTCCTATTCGACGCTGGTAATGATTACCATCCGACGACGGCGTAGCACCAATAGCACCTTGACACCAAGGCGCCTCAATACAAACCGCATTGGTTAAATCACTTATCCGTGCCATACGATAACCCAAACGACTACACCACTCTGCTTGGTCAGAATTCCAATCTCGTTCATTCCCTCGGTTGACAAACCACTGCCTCAACTCAAATCCATATTTGACTACCGCACTACCATCACTATCCCTTCCCACCAACTCAAATGTTTGCGGTAAAGATGGCCGGCTAAGTGAACTAGGGTTCAATGTCTTTATTTGCGTACTACTTGCTCTAGGCCCCGCTAAGGTTACCCATGTCATACCTTCATTATCAGGTGACGGCGTCATGATAGCCGTTATCCCACCATGAGATACAGGAGCCCAAACCAATTGACTTCCATTCACGCCACCTATATCTAATCTATATCACTAAGACTTTGCTCCACCACTGGTAATACGATGGGATTGATAACCGTTGATGTGTTAGTTGATGGCGTGATTTTGATACCATTCGATAACTTAATATTTAATAAGTCATCAATTGCCGTCACCTTGGTTATTCTACTATCAGACGTCAAATAGGGAAAAGAACCGTGAATAACAGGTGGTGTCTGCACCGATAATGCCTGCGAACTGTGCAAATACAGCAATAATAGTTGAGCAAAAACCAATAGCGAATTGCTTCTTGGCGAAAATCTTACCGATAATCTCGGTGATTTCGATGATAAAAATGAGAATCGAATCTGTTTTGACTACGCTGTAAATGGAGTAGATTTAAGGCATAGGCTTGGCAAGTCAGATACCAACTACGATAACGCATAATGATTAACCAATCAGGTAATTTTTGTTTTATTTCGATTGTTTATGATTCTTTGCTCATCAAATGATGATACTTTTTACTAAAAAGCATCGAAATTATAGCAGTTGAACGCTAAAGCACCCGTTTTTTTATTAATTTATTAAGTGATTTGTTTTGGGGAGTATTGTCTGGTTAAAAACACCTAAAAAAATTAACTAAAACCAATTGCCTTTCCGACAGTTTTTTGTGCATGTTTATATGAAATATAACAATTACCGTTCATGCTAGTCAAAATGACGCTGTTTAGTCAAGTTTAGCTTTGTTGTTTGTTTACATCAACAACAAAGCGTCCTTTTACTTTTCCTGCAATCATTTGATCTGCCACTTTAGCACACTCGTTTAATGTGATTGTTCTGCCGACATAAGATAAGATGTCTTCATCTAGATGCTGCGCTAATAAATGCCATGCTGTTACGCGTTTATCATAACTTGCCATGACACTATCCACGCCAGCCAAAGTTATGCCACGTAAAATAAATGGCGCAACAGTTGCGGGAAAGTCCATGCCTTGGGCAAGCCCAAGGCATACAACAATGCCGCCATATTGGGTCTGTGCACAAGCATTTGCTAAAGTGTGCGAACCAACTGCATCAACAACAGCTGACCACATTTCTTTTTGTAATGGTTTACCCGTTTCTTTTAAGGTTTGGCTATCAATAACATTAACCGCCCCGAGTTTTTGTAAATAATGAGCTTCATCCATTTTACTGGTCGATGCCGTAACTTGATAACCTAATTTAGTTAGTAAAGTGATGGCAATCGAGCCCACTCCACCACTTGCTCCCGTTACCAATACCATGCCATCTTGTGGTTTTACACCAAAATCAACAATACGCAGGATGCATAAAGCTGCAGTATAACCGGCTGTACCAATGATCATTGATTGATAAGCGGTCAGATTGTCAGGTAGCGGAATCAGCCAGTCAGATTGTAAATAAGCATATTGAGCCAAACAGCCCCAATGAGTTTCGCCACACCCCCACCCATTTAAAATCACCCTATCGCCTTTTTGATAACGGCCACTAGCACATTCAATGACCGTACCAACACCATCAATCCCTGGCACCATTGGCCATTGCCTTACAACTGGACTTTTGTTGGTGATAGCTAATGCATCTTTATAGTTAATACTTGAATACGCAACTTGGATCAATGTATCACCTTGCTGTGTCAATAATTGTTGTTTATTAACATTTTTTAGTGAACAGGTAACCCCCGTCGCTTCTTCTTTTTCTAGAATAATGGCATTGAATGACATAATGTTTCCTTATCGCTTAAGGTACTCAAGTAAAGTGAGCAATTGCCTTAAATACAAGTTTCCAATAATAAGTAGTCATTCAAGAAAAAGCAACGTGATATATTACATATGACAACGATCAAACTGGTAGTGCTTTCGAAAAGTAGGACTAACCCTAATGCTAGCAAGCTTTAGAGGTGAAAGAGGCAATCTTTAAAGGTGAAAACACTACAACAAAGACTTCGATAGCCTATGGTCTATAGCAAAGAAAGCCCGATTGAAGATAAATTACGACAGCAAGCTAAATTTTTGTAAAAAATATTCAGGATTCTATACCGTTTCGTGGTTAATTAATACTTCACCGTATCTCGTATCTATTTGTTAAAACATGTAATAACCATCGTATCAATCAATGCCAGAATTATTATAAAAATTGAGCATAAACATAGCAATTCATCGTTTGAACTTTATATTTTATTAGAAATAATCATTAAAAGATAATAAAGTATTAACGCAATGAATTTATAATAACTAATTAAGGAAATAAACAATGAAAAAAAAATTTTTAACCGTATTGATTGCTGGATTTTTGATGATTGGCTGTGATGACAAACCAACCGAAAACAAAACGCAACAACCCACAGCAACTTCAGAAGCTAAACCTTCTGATTCTAAAAAGACTGAAGATGTTTCACGGCAATTTGCACTAAAAGCACGTAAAGGTAATATATGGCTAGAGGTTTTTAATGCTAATGTCTCCCAAGCTGCAGATGAATTAAGAGGGAATGGGCATGGCAAGATGACTTCTTCTCTTTATCATCTTGATAACAGAGTTAAGGATTTTTTAAGAGGTATCAGTGATAAAAACGGTAGAATTGATGTCAATCGTGTGAAAAAAAATCCAACGAAACTATTTATCGGTTATCACCCAGAACCAAAGGAGCTTGATGAATATAAACAATTGATTACTGAGTTATTAGCATTTAAACCAGAGTTACCCGAACTTGATGCCGCAGGCAAAGCATTAAGTGATAAATACGTTGAAATAGGATTAGCTTATGACCAGATAGCTAAATATTATTTAGATAATGAGTATAAATTGGATGACTTTGCCAAATTACCTGAACTATTAAATAATCTTAACAAACTTTATAACCAATATATTGAAGCAAAAAGTGTGGCTTTAGCAGCTTATGGTAAATTATACCAAGAAATCCATGCATTTCAAAAATCAGAAATAAAAAACAAAGGGTTAACGCTTAACTACAATTGCATGGAAATCATGGATTTATCTGAAGATGTTATCGCGTTAATCAATGAAAGCTTTACCGAAGACAACCAATTTAAAAATCTCGATAAATCAGCCCTTGAACAAAAAATTCAACAAATAGAATCCATAGCCGATGAATTAATTACAAATAAAGGCAAAAATAAATTGATTAAACAACAAGGTTTAAACGATATGTATTATGACCGTTTTGTTGATCGTTTACCTGGATTGATTAATCAAATGAAAATAGTTTTAAAAAATTTACAGACCAATACTGTAGAAAGAGAAGTTGATTCTTTGAATAGGGAGCTTAAAAGTGTAATTGACGGCTATAATCAAGTAATCAATTAAAAATAGATAAAGATCGTTTCATTGCTAACATTTTAGTCATTATCAATGACAATAAATAGTGGTATAAATAAAAACGGTGTAAATATTACACCGTTTGCAATGCATGAATTTTGGTTAAATAACCATCTACATATCATTATATAGTTGGTTATGTAGATGAATGCAAATAGAACTCAATATTTAATCTGCGTTGATATTCACTTTTTTATTTTGCGCTGCCGATGAAACTGCGCCAATAAACACCACATCACTTGACGAATTTAATGCAGTTTCAACCGAATCTTGAATCACGCCAATTGCAATCCCAATACCAATCACTTTAGCTGAAATTTCGTTAGGAATGCCAAACATACTACACGCGACAGGAATAAGTAGTAAAGATCCCCCCGCAATTCCCGATGCCCCACAAGCACATACTGAAGTTACAATACAAAGTAATACCGCAGAATAGATATCAACATGTATACCGGCACTAGCCGGCATTGAATTAACTGTGGCTAAAGTTAACACCGTTATAGTAACAGCCGCCCCCGACATATTAATTGCAGCGCCTAATGGCACAGCAACGGTATAGGTATCTTCATCCATGTTATATTTTTTACAGATTTCAATATTCACAGGAATATTTGCGGCTGAGCTACGTGTAAAAAAAGCAGGAATCGCACTTTCTTTTAAAGCAGTGAATACAAGCGGATATGGATTCTTTCGCATAACTAGATAAGCAAGTAATGGATTGATAACCAATGCAACAATTACCATGCAAGAAACTAATACAATTAATAAATGAGCATATTTTTTCAGCTCATCAAAACCTGTTTCGGCTAATGTTGAAGCGATAAGTCCAAAGACCCCTAAAGGCGCAAATCGGATAATAATTCTGACAATAAATGAGATAGCATAAGACAGATCATTCATCATTGTTTTAGTGCTTTCACTAGCGTGCCTTAGTGCTAAACCAATACCAACTCCCCATACAATAAGACCAATATAATTTGCATTTATCAGCGCATTGACTGGATTGTCGACCATTTTGCCTAATAACGTTTTTAACACCTCGGTAATGCCATTAGGCGGAGAAAGCTCAAGGTTATTTAGTGTGTCACCAAATGAAATTTGCGATGGGAATAAAAAACTAGCAATAGTTGCTAATAGTGCAGCTAACATCATTCCAACAAGATAAAGGGTAATTAACGATCTCATATTCGCCTGTTTACCATGCTGATGGTTGGATATTGATGCAATCACTAAAATGAGCACAAGTATAGGAGCTACCGATTTTAAGGCATTAATAAATAGTCCACCTATAAGTGACATTCCTAATGCGGTATCTTTCGATACTGCGGCGAGAATAATACCAAATATTAAGCCCAATAAAATCTGCGGTATCAACCCTACTTTTAAGTAAAAACGAACCAACGGATGAGAAGAATGAGTCATAATATTCCTTGTTTATTAAAATAAAGGCAAAACAATAACATAATTCAACATTATGTTTATAGAAAATAATCATCATCATAATGTTTTTTTATATATCACTTTACATAATGATTAAATTTAATTATTTATTGCTTTTATATTAGACATATTTTTGGTGTTCTAATCAATTTTCAAAAAATAATCATCTTACTTAAGTAATTCAAGTAGTTGTTGTGCTTTGTTTACTGCCACTGATTTTGCTTTTGCTTGAGCAATATCCGCTAATCCTTGCCATTGAGAATCAAGTTCAGTTAGATAACCGCGCCTAGTTGCCTCTTTCAAATAAGGGGCATAGGTTAATGACATATCTAAAATCCGATTGATCCAAGCAGGTATTTTTTCACCTTGTTTTACTCGATTTCCAACAAACTTAATGCATTCAATTAATACTGGACAAAATATTGGCAATAAACTTGGCCTTTTTTCTAGTAATCGAATTAATTTAGTGGGGCTTAAATCAGGATAATCGAGAAACAACATAATAGCTTTACGCATGGTATCTGCATCAATAATTCCTTTTTTAACATTTTTTTCAAAAATAAAATTTGCTTTATAAGTATCACCGTCTTGAGCCAACAATCCGATAATCACTGTCACTAACGATTTTGAAAAAATCAAATTATCTATATTTGATAATGGCCCATCGTTATTTTCTTGCCAATTACGTGTTTTTTCAACAACAAGTAACTGTTTGTTAATACACCAATGTAACCAAACTCTTGATTGAAAATTAGGTATAACTTGTTGATCTTTTGATAATGCTGGGTAAGCTCCGCATTGGAATTCGTATTCTAAATCATAATACCAATCATTTTTTACTATGTGGAAAACTTGATTAGACACATTGGGGAGTTTTAAAGTAAACATTAACGATTTAGCCAATGCTTTAGAAAAGCGTGATGATTGATCTATTACAGGCTTACTAATAGTAATTGAAACATTATCTTCAGGCACAACTTTAGCCTTTTGCGGTTTTGACCATACTTGGTCAAAATCATCAGGAGCTCGCATCGATACGTCTTGTTTTAAAGGGGCAATTTTAGGTAGTTTTTCAACTATGGCTTTTGCTTTCTTAATCGCATTAGCACTACCTTCTTTACTGGCTAACATTCTGATGCCAAGTAATTGCAATTGATTGGCATCGGCTATGCCTTGATCGACAGCATATTGAACTTCTGGTAAAAACTCAGCTATCGCATCAACAGTTTCAAGCGTGCCAGATAACAGTCTTGGTGCTTTACATGATACGATGATTAATTGATCCAAAATAGGCCAAACCACCGAAAGGATGCCTTGTTTTGCAATATCGGTTAATACTGACACCAAACTAGCTATACGACAAGGAACCTGACTAAATCGCTCCAGTAACAAAACATCCGCCACACCAGGAATAAGCAAACCTCTTTGCCATGCATCATTTACTGCTTGAGCCATATTGCCAGCCACATAAGGCGAATTAGCGCGTTGCATAGCTAACAATGTCATTGCAGAACGTACATCAAAAGGAGAACGTCTGTTAACAATTTGCTGGAACTCAAAACCTTGATGGTAATCTGTTGCCCAATCAATATCTGACGGTATTGCACTATCGTTCCATAACGGAAAAATAGCAAGAATTTCTGTAAACCCGTTATTTCCAATACGTTTAGGGAAATAATTTAATGATTGTGGCAGGGACAGTACGTCTTCAATATAAGTATTTAACGCTAATTTAGGTTCGATCACTGGATCGTCCAGATACTGTAACACTAAAGAGCCAGCATCAATTGGCATTTTTTGTCCTGATTGCAAAACGACTGCAACATTTAACTTTTTGAGTTTGTCTATCGTTGATGATGTTTGTGTCGAAACATCAAGACGAGTCAAGGCTAAAAACAGATCTGCCTCTAATGCATCAATTTTCAACTGTTGATAAATCGCTAATCGTTGACTAAGATCATCCACTGTTATTGAAAGATCACTCATGCTTGGTGTCGACAGTAAACAAGGTATTTTGCCTAAGTTTTTACAAACAATATAATCGCGTGCTGTCAATAAATCAGACAAGTATTTATGATACGGAATCTCTTCGCCTTTACGCCAATAAAATATAAAACCAAGAAGCTGGTCAACCCGCAATTTTATACCCGCTAAACTCGCTTTTGCTGCTTGAGGATCGTGATAAGCAATAATATTGGCTACAGCTAAAAATCTTTCCGTCACACTATCATGACCCGATATGTTTCTTTTTACTAATTCAGAGGCTAACTCAGTTAATACATCAGCGGACACAGGTTCTAATTCAAAAGGCGGTAATTGCCAAAGTGGCGGTGTTGGTTGCCAAAGTTGTTGTAATTCGGAGGAATTAGATTGTACGGTATGATTATCAAGATGCCACTGTGTAATTAGCTTGCTAGTTAAAGCCACAATTGACTCATCAGTTTGGTCAAGTAATAGGTTTAACAAAGGCATAAACAAATCAGCATTTTTGGGCTTTTTGCGATTTAGAGCTATCTTTAACACTAATTTTTTGACCGATTTTATTTTAGATGATAAGCATGCCGTCATCACTTCGACTAATAACTCATCATCAACAAAGGGGATTAAAACGGGTGCTAATCGATTAATGATTGCTGATTCACCCATGGCTAGTAATGGAATTAAAACAGGTACTCGCTGACACAATTCAGCATCGGTAACACCTAAATCATAAAGTGTATCTAACCATACTCTACGATCTATAGGACGAATAGCGATATCTAAGGCTAAAAAAATTAACTCTTTTGCTTGCTCTCGGTCAAGCCAACCTAATGTTACCCCCAAGCGAAACACTTCTCTTAAAGATCTTGTAGCAGGTGTATTTAACGCAATAGCAATATGAATATGTTCGATAAATCGACGCTGACATTGAGCTATATTTGGAGGGATTTTATCGTAAAAAGGGTCGACAATATCAGCATCATGAATAGCAACTGAAAAATGCTTTACAACATCACAACCACGCATAGCAACCGCCGCATACAACGTCCAATCGGCAATATAATTTTGATTTTCAGGAATAATCAAATTTAAACGATCTACCAACTGAACAGCAAGATCTGTAGGCGCAGACGCTTGTTGCACAAAATTTTGTGCATAATTCTCACCACGTTCAATAATAACCGGCAATAACAAAGATGAATAAGTATAATGAGCAAGTTTTAACGCTCGGCTCACTGATACCCCAATCCGAATGGCGTACAAAGCTAAATATGCTTTATTACACTTAACATAATCTTGCCATTGAAAAGCGTTACCAACTTTGACATAGTCACCCCATTTGCCACTTTTTAATCCTAAAAGTGCAATTTTTTGCTGCTCTTTGCTACCTAGCGGTTGTTGTAAAATATTGTCAGCTGTGACATTGTTCCAATTTAAAGAAGTAAAAATCGCTTCGGCTTTCACTAAGTTAGCATTCATAAATATTTTCCTTAATTTGCACTGCTAAAATATGTTTACACGGTCCTTTTTTGAGTTGATGATTCAGATACCATGAGCAAGTACATTGTGATGTCATTTTACTATTCTGCCTAACAAAACGGACACGATAGTCTTCGTTATTCGAGTGAACCATCCATGTGTTTTCATCAACCCGATCAATACATTCAAGCAATTTATAGGCCGATTTTAAACGCGGATTATCTTTAATAAGTCGATTAGGATCTTCAGGCAATTGACGATGAAAATAGCCATTTTGGTGTACATCAAAACCCAGCTTTCCTGAAACAGCCAGATACGCCAGCGAACTATTAATACGCTGAGTATCTAACCCTGTTTTTATCGCTAGCTGAGTCAGATCAATGAGTGAATCAAATTGTAAAATAGATTGAATAAGTTGAGCATTTTGTAATTGTTGTTTTGGTGCAAGCAACTCAAGTAAGGTACCTTCGCCAGAATAACCTTGCCATGGCTGTGCAGTTAAGCTCAAAGTAAGCCTTGCTCCGTCGAGTTCAACTTCAACCATGCAGGGTCCTTGTTCGCCACTTGCTAACCGGTAAAAAGTTAAACGTTTAATATTGGTCATTAATCGCTTAAGTGCGCTTAACCGGTGTAGCCCTGAAATATACACACTATTGCTATCGCCTTGAGCCATCAATTTAATACCGGTATTGGATGGCACTAGCCAGCTCGATTGTTGTTTACTAGTCACGGTTGGCAATCCCGCAATAAACGTTTGTGCTTGTATTCCCGTTACCGTAAAAACAGCAACCATTTTGGTATGAATTTCAGCTACATTACCAAGTGCTCGAATCCACCTATCTGGCATTGCAACAGGGCGCTCAATAATGGCTTTTATACCAATCACATCTCTATCTTGTTTTTGGATATGCCGCGTTGCCAAACCTTGATTGCCAATATTGAGATGAAGTTTATCTTTATTATTAACCTGAGTTAGCGCTTGCCTTAAGCTAATACCAATATCTACATTGGTTGTGCCTCGTGATATTTGTCCATCAAATCCTTGTTGTAGCAAATCTAAACGGGCATAAACACTGTTGCAGGCAGAAAAAACTTCTGCTCTTAATTGATTCCCTTGCGCAGATAAAACAGGATCACGCAAAGTCACCGGCACCGGTTTAAAATATCGGGTCGCAGTAATATCAGCCAGAACCAGTAAAGATCTAGCAAGAACCTGTGGGTAAAGAGCATAACCAGCAAAAAATTGAGGGTTGTCAATAATTCCATCTGGTGTTAAGGCTGGCGATAACGCTAAGGCTAATACGTCGTTAGTGAGTTTTGATTGCTGAGAAAACTTCAATATAAATCATCCTAACACATTAAAAATAGACAAAATATCATGCTCATGAGTATAAAATAAGCAAAATATATTGTCTATATTTGATGTTTTTTTGCTATTTTGATGAAAAATATTCTTGTTTTATCAACACTATCTAAATGATTTCTGCAACAGGTGATCCCGCGCTGACATAATTGCCTTCTTTGATTGTTTGCTTTAAAACACCGTTTCGATGTGCAATAACTTGAACTTCCATTTTCATGGCTTCCATAATAGCAATAACATCGCCCGCGTTTACGCTTTGATTATCATTGATCACCCATTTAAAAACACTACCCGAAACAGGTGACTGGACAATCAATTCAGAAATTTCTTCTTTCAAGCTGGAAGATGTATCTAAATTAGCTTCCGTTTGCAAGGATAACCCAGCAAAAAGTTGTGCAGGAAAACCCAGTTTACAACGTTTACCGTCAATCTCGATAAATGTGTGAGTCAGTGTTGCTTCTTTTTGTGGTATTTGCCTCTTGGCAGGCGTTATTGTTGCAGTCAATTCAGTTTCGATCCAACGCGTATGCACTTTAAAATCATCACAAAAATCTGGATGTTCAATAACCGCACGTGCGAATGGTAATACACTTGCCACCCCCTCAATCGAAAACTCAGCTAAAGCACGACGGGCCCTTGCTATAGCGTGCTGACGATTATTGCCAACAATAATCAGTTTTGCTATGAGCGAATCAAACATGGACGGAATAGCCGAACCAGCGAGTACCCCACTATCTAAACGTACTCCTGGCCCTGATGGCGCATCAAACCGTTTAATGGTACCAGCTACAGGCAAAAAGCCATTAGCTACATCCTCGGCATTAATACGAAACTCAATGGCGTGCCCTCGTGGTTTAGGCATTTGGTTAATACTAAGCGGTAAGCCTTGGGCAATGCGTAGTTGCTCGATAACAAGATCGATACCCGTTGTTTCTTCTGTAACTGGGTGTTCAACTTGCAATCTTGTGTTTACTTCAAGGAAGGATAATTTGCCATCCTGACTAAGCAAAAATTCAACTGTACCCACGCCGACATAATTTGCTTTAGCACAAATATCAATCGAAGCTTGAATAATTTGTTGCTCTAATGGTTCGGTTAAAAATGGTGCGGGTGATTCTTCAATTAATTTTTGGTTACGACGTTGCAGTGAACAGTCACGAGTTCCAACCACAACAACATGACCTAATGTATCTGCAATGATTTGTACTTCAATATGTCGAGGATTGTGTAAAAATTGTTCTAAAAAACATTCACCACGACCAAAGGCAGTAGTCGCTTCGCGTACAGCGGAATGATAAAGTTCTTCAACTTCTTCCATTTGCCAAGCCACCTTTAATCCCCGACCGCCGCCACCGAATGCCGCTTTAATCGCTATCGGTAAACCATGAGCGTGCGCAAATTCAACGACCTCTTTAACATCTTGCACTGGTTGTTTAGTTCCAGCCACTAAAGGCGCGCCAACTTGCAATGCAAGTTGTCTGGCTCTGACTTTATCGCCTAATATTTCGATCGTTTCTGGATTTGGTCCAATCCATATCAAACCAGCATTTTGCACTGCTTTAGCGAATTCAACACGTTCTGATAAAAACCCATAACCTGGGTGCACCATTGTAGCGCCTGACCTTTTGGCTATAGCAATGATTTTATCAATATCGAGATATGTTTCACTCGGTAAGTTGCCTGATAATCCATAAGCTTCATCTGCCATTTGTACATGAAGTGCATCAATATCCACATCGGCATAAATTGCAATAGACAAAAAACCCATATCACAACAAGCACGTATAATACGTACTGCAATCTCGCCTCGGTTAGCGATCAATACTTTGTGCGTTATTTTTTGATTATTTTCAGACATGATCAATATCACTCCCTTCAATTTCTTTAAACATCCCTATAGGATTAAATTTTATTTTGGCATTGACAGGAATTTGACCGGCCAAATCTAAATGGTATGTACACACAGCCCCGATAACAGGATAGCCCCCTGTTAAAGGATGATCATTCAAAAATAGTACCGGCTGCCCATTCGCTGGAATTTGTATTGCTCCAATGCAGGTGCCTTCACTGGGTAATTCTTGCTCTTTGGCACGGCTTAAAGGCATGTCACCAGACAAACGTAAACCTATGCGATTAGATGCAGGTGTCACCAGCCATAGTTGAGAAGAAAGTAATTCTACTGCTTGCTTTGTAAACCAATCAGTACGCGGTCCAAGCACAATATCGAGTACAATAACATCATTACAAGTAGGATAGCGTATCATTGGTGTTTCAGTTAACGACACCGCATTTAAGGTTTGAATTTTCTTAATAGCTAGCGTTTGACCAATTTTAAGTGGTGAGGGTCCGACTTGGGCAAGTGTATCATAAGAGCAACTGGTTAAAACAGGTGATACTTGAAAACCACCACGCACAGTCAAATAACTGCGTACACCACATTTTACGCTTCCCAAACTAATAATATCGCCTTTTTCCAATTGAATCGGTTGATACATGGCCACATTATACTTTTCGCCATCTGATGTGGTAATGTGTATATCACACTCAGCCCCTGTGACAGCAACCAACATACCACGGTTTACCTGCGCTTTAAAACCACCTTGCGTAATTTCTAATACGGCTTCATTTATTGGATTGCCCACAATGCGGTTACCGCTATGTAATGCCCCCTTATCCATCGATCCAGATTCAGAGATACCTAATGCCGCCTGACCAATGCGCCCTGCGTCTTGTAAAAGTGTTTGTAATCCTGTTGCTAATATTTTGATATCCTGTTGTTGATTGCTGTTGTTATCGTCTTTTTTAACGGTAGGCAAATGATACTTTTTAGTGGATTTGCTAGCATCAACAAAATTAACTCGGCTACCAGGTTTCAATAATGCAGGTTGATCGCGATTTAAATCCCATACAGCGGTATCGGTTATACCAATAAGTTGCCAACCGCCAGGACTTGCTTGAGGATAAACACTACTAAACTCACCTGCTAAAGCAACTGAACCCGCTGGAATACGAACTCGTGGTGACTTGCGACGCGGTACATTAAGCTGAGCATTTTTAGACACCATATAAGCAAAGCCAGGTGCAAAGCCACAAAAAGCCACTTGATATTCATTATTGGTGTGTCTTGCAATGACTTGAGCAACAGTTATACCTAGATATTCAGCCACTTGGGCTAAATCCTCGCCATTATAATGAACAGGTATTGTCACCCATTCACCAGATTGCATAACACTTGCTGAAATATCTAATTTAGCGATATGCTTAACAAGCGTATTAGCATTAGTCGCAATGGGATTATAACGAATCAATATAGTGCGCGCTGCGGGGATTATCTCTTCTATATGCCAATGCATAAATACACTTTGCAGTGCATTGGTAAGCGCCATTGTTTGCTCAAGTGTTGTTAATTCAACAATAAACGCATCAACATTAACGGGTAAAAATCGCATTAAGCACCTCTATATATGGTAAATATCCAATTCCTAACTATAACTATTTATAGCATTGTGTCATATCAGAGACTAACTTTATTGCCGGCTTAACAAATTCGTATCTAATCATAGTGCTATTTTTTCGTTAACTTAATTAAGTTTCCAAAACTTAACTAATCTAATGATTATTTACCTTAGCAAACGAGACAATATTAATGCCATTTTGTTGTAATTTTTCACGAACTTTTTGCGCCATTGCTAAAGCACCAGCGCTATCGCCGTGAACACAAATTGATCCTGCCTCAATACCGATAAACTGCCCGTCTATAGAAGTCACACCACCATCACTCACCAACTGTAGCATACGGTCTGCAACTAGATCGGGATCGTGCAACACAGCGCCGGCTTCTTTACGAGACACTAACGTACCATCGGCATGATATGCCCTATCAGCAAAAGCCTCGGCAACCACACGCAAGCCATTTTCTTTAGCCCACTCAATGAGCTTTGAGCCCGCAAGCGCAACTAAAATCAGTGTTGAATCAACCGAACAAAGTGCATCAATCACTGCCATTGCCTGACGCTTATCATGCGCAATTGTGTTATATAATGCACCATGAGGTTTAACATAACTCACCTTAGCGCCAATTGAAGCGGCTAACCCTTTGAGTGCACCAATTTGATAAATCACATCTGCGGTTAATTCATCGGCGGCTATATCCATATTACGACGGCCAAAACCAACTAAATCAGGATAACCGACATGAGCACCGACTTCAACATGATTAGCTTTGGCCGCTTTTAATGTCTTTAAAATACCCGCTGGCGATCCTGCATGGAATCCGCAAGCTATATTGGCACTGCTAACAACTTTTAGCAGTGCCTCATCATTTCCCATCGGCCATTGACCAAAGCTCTCGCCAAGGTCACTGTTTAAATCAATACATTTAGTGATTGTCATATGTCCTCTATTTTAAATAGTTAAAAATAGTCGCAACCGACATTATGCCCATATACCAAGTAATAGCGCACACAATCATACCTAATAACAATAGCCATCTTGGGTAATGATACCCAGACATAAGATCAGCACGTCGCCAACCAATATAGACAAAAATAGTTAAACCAAGCGGTAAAACTAAACCATTAAAACCACCCGCAAAAACTAATAATGATACAGGTGCG
Source organism: Gilliamella sp. Pas-s25 (assembly GCF_009795885.1). Taxonomy (GTDB): domain Bacteria; phylum Pseudomonadota; class Gammaproteobacteria; order Enterobacterales; family Orbaceae; genus Gilliamella. Next base: position 31,109 of record NZ_WTEV01000021.1, read on the forward strand.
GTTCCCATAATTAAATAAATAGCTAGCGAAACAACAATAAAAACAATAGTGGCAAACTGGCGTTGCTTTTCTGTAATTGCCCGTTTAAAAGGGGTAATAAAAGTCATTGAAGTATAGGCAGCGCCAATAATACTGGTTATCGCAGCAGCCCATAAAATCAAACCAAAAATACGTAACCCCAATTCACCTAAAGCGGCCTGAAAGGCTTGTGATGCGGGATTGGCAGCATAGCTTGAAATGTCAATTGACACACCACTTGCAACCACACCTAAAATGGCTAAAAATAAGATGTAACGCATCAAACCCACAACCATTATTCCTTTGGTTGCCGCGCCCGAAACATAATCGATATGCTGAGCACCAACCATACCTTTATCAAGTAATCGGTGAGCACCAGCGTAAGAAATATACCCCCCAACCGTTCCCCCAACAATAGTCGTAATAGAGGCAAAATCAATACTGCTTGGAAAAACCGTTTCCTTTAAAGCTTGTCCAACAGGTGGTTGAGAAGCAAATACCACAAACAAGGTCAAAATAATCATGAGCAAACCAAAACCAATCATTAAACGATCAATAAAATGACTGGCTTTACGGGATGAAAATATATAAACCGCTAACAGTGCGCTAATTGCCCCACCCCATTTAGGATCAAGCCCAACAAGTGCGTTTAAACCTAAACCAGCACCGGCTATATTACCAATATTAAATACCAACCCACCAAATATGATCAGCACCGCAAGTATATAGCCACTAAATGGAATCGTCGCATTAGCAATATCTGAAGAATTCATTTTGGTTAACGCAACAATTCGCCAAATATTTTGCTGAACAACATAATCAATAATAATAGAGGCTAAAATACCAAAGCCAAAAGCAGTACCAAGAGTGACGGTAAAAGTGGCTGTTTGGGTAATAAAGCCCGGACCAATTGCCGAAGTCGCCATTAAAAAAATGGCACTGATTAATGAGGCACGCCGATTTTTAACAAAAGCAACAGTACTACCGCTATTATTTTCCATATGCATGTTTCCTCTAAACTTATTTCTAGAATTATGACGATAGTTATACTAAATAGTATTTACAAGCAATAACTATGCCATAGCTCTAACAAATTTTGATAAATGGGGATAAATATAATTACTGTTTTTAAAGTAAAAAACTAATAAAAAATAATTATAATGATTCATCAACAAAGACTAACGAGCTTATTAATGATAAAGGAGATAACTCAATTTTTAACTTGCACTCAATTAATGTGCAAAAATGCCACTACATAGGGTAAATATCTTTAATTAACATTACTAAAAATAATAATTTTTGTAAAGAAGTTTCAGATAACCCTACATTTCAATATAAAAAACTAAAGAAATTCATCTTATACCAATTTAAATATAAGGTAAGTTTTTTTTCATAAATTTGTTTTATGTTTTACATAAAACAAAAATAGCGTTATCCGTAAAGATATTTTCAATCATTTTTAATGATATTTGTATAATATGTTTACTTAACTTAACAATCCAGACATGATAATACTGCCCCTATCAGACAAAGAAAATCGGTCAATGGTTTCCACTGCCTATTTCAATTGTCTGACTGGTATTTAAAAAAGGCGGGGTAAAAATAATGCATCACACAATTACTATCTAATGTCTTAATATAATGGAACTAGAAATTGAAATGTGCCAACAATTTATTACACACTCAATAATATGAGATTAGTTGATTTTAAAAACGACAAAGACCCTTGTCATTTTCTAAGTTAGTTTTGCACTCAGTATGAAGTATTTAAATCTAAAATAATCACCTTTATTAAAATTAAACAATCATATTGGCATATAAAATTAACATTTTAGTCGGTCTGCTACTTATCTTTTATAAATTTACATTTATATGTGATGCAATTACTGCTTAAGTAGTAAATATTATTAATTATTATATAAGGTAAGAGCGTTTCCCAACTTCCTGCTGTTAGCTGGGAAACATTAATGTTTATGCGAAGTCTACTCATATTAAAAATGGCAATAACCAATTAGCGATTACAATATAACTTTAAATAGTGTGATTGAAGTTAAAAAATAGCTCGCACTAATTGCTAGCCCATAGGGTAAGGTAACACCATTTTCTGGTTTTTTTATGTGTTTATATATAATTGCGATGATTGCCATAGGTAGCCCAAAGAGTGTAATTGTCACCAAAAAAAACATAACGCTACCTGATGGGATAGAGATTAAAAGAGCAGTAATTAATTTTATATCCCCTGCACCAACTAATCGACAATAAAACATAAAAAGGCCACAGATTAAAAATATACCCGCTGCACTATAGTTTAGTTGACCATCACCAAAAATAAAATTCAAAATATTGAGGATGAATATTACGCCAACAATATAATTTGAGATCGTTCGGCGTGTTAAATCAGTATAACAAGAAACTAATAAGCATCCCCAAATTACTAACATAATAATATCATTAATTAATTCTTGACTAATCATTACTTCCCTTGCCCCTGAATATAATCCTTACCATAAACTCTTTTCATTGCATCTACAACAAAAGGCATTTCAAACGCTAGTGTCCAATCTCTTCTTCTACTGCTACTTGGAGAAAATTTATGTCCACCACCGTAACCAACACCAAAGATTTTTCCTTTATCACTCCAAGAAAATAGGTGCTGTCTACCACCATCAAGTTTAACAAAATTACCTTCGTGGTTCCTAAGAGTTGCTACCTTACCGTACAAGATATTTTTATAAGCACCACCAATAATACCCCATGTTAGCAATTTTTTGCCTACATCTTTTGTTTCTCTAGTAATGGCAACACAACCACGAACCGGCAATAAAGCGAGCTAATATTTTGTGTGATCAGAGCGGGGATTGTAATTGTTCTGCCTTTCCGCTCACCTTTTCTTTTCTCGTTTTCGTTTTCTTCTGGTATTAGCTCTTTACTATAATGTGTCTAATATTATTCCACTCTAGCCGTTGAGGTTAGAAAGTAGTGAAATATCGTCCCTCTATATTTTGCATAATATTTTACCACTAATGCTATCTTAGGTTTGTAATCTATTTCGATATTAAACTAAAGACAGAGGGTACTCCACAAAACACAAAATTAATTAAACACTTACATTTTTTCATTGATAGTATAATTGCTAAATTTTGATAACGTCTATTTCGCATTGTTAAGCTAATTTTTATTAATAAAATTGCCTGTCTCGAATTTAAAAATTTTAGCTAATTCTTTAGATAAGGACTGGTAATCATGAGCCACAAATAAGTGCATCCCGAAACCGTGATCCACACAACGTGTCCATTTGCCGAAGTCAGTGTCGTTGTAGTTACTACCTCCTCTAGCATTAGGATCTAACTTTATATAGAAAATACGTGCGTCTTCAGCTGCTTTAGCAATATAACCTCTCGCCTCGAACTCCCTAGATTCAAGCCCTCTAAGCGCAAGATAACACACACCCCTGTCTATAAATCTATCTCTAAGAATATCAGCTCCCGCATCATCTTTACCATCAGAGATAATAATCATAGCTTTATGCTTACTTCTACCTTTAGCCATCTCAGGAATAGTTCGTAACAGAGCAGTCATAGTATCAGTCCCGCCTCCTGGTTTCCAATCTGAATTTTTAAGCACATTTAAAAGATTATTAGTGTGGTTAATATCATCACTAAAAGGTATTAAATAAGGTAGCTTAACATGATTTGACGATATAACTGTTCTTAGCTTTTCCGACGCTTTTTTAAGTTTGTCCTCGTCTGAAAGGCTAAGCATTTCTTCGCTCATAAAACCACTACTATATAAAGGCGACTGACACATTCCCTGAAATGGCGAAAAATCAGCTGTAGGAGGTGCAAGAGGACGTTCAAAATCTATTATCATAGATTCTAAATCACTAAATGAATCCAGTTTCCTCAAAGTAGCCGATACATCAATTGTTTCAATATTAGCAAACGAATAATGCACACTAGGATTATTTCCTGAAAACATATTATCATATAGGCTGACCATACTAGCATATTGAGTTTCTATCGTATTTTTATTCCGTGGATCTAATGGATAATATTCGTTAGCTGTACCACAAGCCAATCGTGCAGCCCCAGATTGTCCACCACCATTTCGAATATAACATAATCCTCTATCAACTAATTTCCTATCATCGTCAGCCCCTAGTGCTGGTCCAAGTATTTTTGAATAGTAAAGGTAATTAGAATAATCTAAATAAGAATAGACTGTATTTCTTTTTCTACTGAAATAATTATAGTTTAAATAGTCATAGTTTCTAAATTCACCTCTTTCTTTCAAAGAACGCCATATCTGATACGCAATATTTTTATTTGCCCAAAATTTATAATTAAGAGATTTGTATTGTGGTTTCAGTTCGTACATGATCGAACAATTATAACCAACTTTAAGATCTCTATTGCTAGTCTGAGTCGAAACAACAGGGACACCAATATCATAAGGAACAAAAGCAAAATGATATTCAGGACGGTCTTTATATTTCTCAATAATGTCTATCATTGCCTTTTTAGTATAATCAAGGCGTCGTTGACTATTGTTGTTTGCTTCAGTGTATGCATTACAAGATACATCGCTGTATTGACATGTAGTTGAACCTGAAAAATCAACAATAAAAGCAATATCAAATGTATCAAAAATGTCATATTTCCTAGTGTTACCATAACTTTTAGTATTATTTCCTACAATTGCTGGTTGATCTAATTCACTATTCCATATATTAAGATTACTACCAATTAGAGAGTCAAATTTTTGTTTATAAATAACATAATATTCTTGTTTATCTTTATCATATTTTACGTCAATGCTAGCACTGTTAACTAAATCATTACTAATTTTTCGATAGAGAAAATAATTAATATACCGCAATGCACCTCTTTTATCATCTAGATGATAGGTATAACCAGAGCCGTGTGCGCTATAATGAGGACCATAATCAGAGATATCTAGGAATAATGAAGCTTCATTAGTTGCCTCAGAAATCCTTGCTCGATTACGCAGTGTTTGGGTATAATTAATTGACATTAACATACAAACCAATATAGCTGGAATCATAATCGCAAAAGCTATAATAGCACTTCCATCGGTACATTTAAAAAAAGATTTTTTGTAATTACTCTGTTTTGATTTATTATTATTCATATAATCCTCTCAAAGGAGTATCGGTTGTAACGATTAAAAAGCATTATGTTACTCAAGAACATATAGTGGGCATGATGTTTCATCGGGGTCTAGAACATCATTGCAACGAGACAACACAACAGTATCACTGCATAAATTTGGCAAGGTATCACTTGCATCTCTACTAGAATTAATCCATTTTAAATAAAGACTTTCTTCATTCACAATACACATACTGATTCGATAAAAAGGGACATAACGTCCAGAGATACTATAAGAATAACCGTTTTTGTACTTTTCAGGTACTCTTCTTTTCGCATAACGAGTAAAATAAGCAAAAGCGGTAGGACCACCTTGACGACCAAATAGGAGAGGAAGTGAATTAAAAAAGTCGTTGAATTTATTATTGCAGACACCAGATGGACAAGATTTCGAGCTAAAAATAACGTCAGAAGTTCGATAAATATCATTTGGTCGTTGCAACATGAAAAAAGCCTCTATTTGTATAGAAACATCACGACCACCTAACAATTTAGTAGCCAATTGACGCAATTCTTCCACTTGAGTATCATCAAATAACTCATAAGTTTTGAAACAATCAGCACTTGAATTACATAATTCCAGTTTGTTGTTCTTAATTATAGCATTTTTAGCTGGATAGAGAGACGATCTTTCGCGAAAAACTGATGCCACAGTATAAGTTGTTCTTTCCAGCCTATTTTGTAGCATAATGGTAGCATATACATCATAGATAATAAACAATAATGCTGAGAATAAACAGAAACATGCTGCAAACTCAATTGAAATAACACCATCTTTATTGCAGAAAAAATTACCAGAATATTTCATTGTTATTCCATTCCTTTAATTATCATAAAACTCACGGTAAACGATAGTTTTCTTCGTCAAAGAAGAATCAATAATACGACCGAACAGCTCAGAAAATATAGCGTAGTAGTCATAGCTCAAATTGAATAATATCAAGCGAGTATCGCTACTTGGCGTATTTTGGCAACTATCACCAAGTACATCCTGTATTTTTTTGCAATAGGCTATTGTAATATGCAGGTCATTTGAGTTAGTCAAATAGGGCCATAATGGTACCTCATCTTTAGCAAATTGCTCCATTTGCTGGGCATAATTGCCATTTTCTAAAATTGCGGTTCTTCTTGTTATTTCTGTAGTCATTAAATCTAAGGTCGAACCAATAATCATAATTCGACTAAATTCAAGCACAAACATAAATAATGTAATTAAAGAAGGAAAAACAATTGCCATTTCTATTGAAATAATTGCTTTTTTTTGATGAAGAAATAATTTCAGATATTTCAACATAATTTCGCTCTACTCTATTAAGGATTAATCTTTCTTTTTCTTTAATATTGAAAAAGACGTTTTTGACTTACTTTTTTTGATTTTCTTATTGCCAATAATAGCTGAAGCAATTTCTTTTATTTCACTACTTTCATGGGCTTTTTTAAATTTATCCATCCTTGGGATAAATTTACGCGTAAAATCAATACTTCTACCTAAAAACTCCTCAATATCGTCATCTCGTAAAGCATTTTTTTTATCATAAGGAAGATTATCATTTAAACAAACCAAAAAGCGTTTATTCAGTAAATCCGAATTCTGTGTAGTAGCGCGGGAAATTTCATCTAGCATTTTTTTAGCAATTTTAACTGAGAAAGGATCTCTATTTGTTACAATAAATACAATATTTGAGAGTTTGACGATCTCTTCGAAATATTTAAATGAAGATGCTAACCCCATATTTTGATCAATAACAGTAATGTTGAATTGTCCAGAATTCAAATCATCATATTTCCAAGCTCTATCACTGGATTCAATTTTTACTTGCAAAGAGAGATCAACATCAACGATCGAATCATCTTGAGGAATTGGCATTTCAAATAAAAAATCGGCATTAGGGCTTGTTGTTGCACCTTGAATATAAAGCAGCGGATAATTTGTTAATGAACTAATATTTTTTAGTGTATGAATCGCTAATGATGATGTACCAACTCCACCTTTACATCCTAAAAACGTAATAACGCTACCTACTCTTTGGCTTGAACCTAGTGGCGTCATACTCCTTGAATGTAAGATAGCTGGAATCTTCTCTAATTGAGTATTTTCTAATAAAAAATGAATACCTTTTTTTAACAAAAACTCAGAAAACTGGATTGAATCATGACTACCAACAAGTATTGTTGACGCTTTAATTGGAATACATCGATTAACATTTTCTGATAACAGTTCAGCATCATCTTCATCATTGATATCTAGAATAATTGCATCATACTTGTTCCAACGAGACTCCTCTTTTAATTCAGATAAATCTAACGAAATGATTTCCATTCCTAATACGTTATAAAGAAAAAGCACTGAACGAATATTTTCAATCAATTCGCTTCTTTTACTTAAAATCGCAACATGAAAACCAGAAATACGCCCAGCCACGAATTCTTGTGAAGGGTCTTTTGATATATCTTTATCTTTTTTATTACCAAATAATTGCATAAAAATTCCACCAACCTTTTATTCAATAAAACCCATGTCATTAATAAATTTTTCACTTTCGTTAGATATTGGTATTGTTTTGCGTCGTTGTTTATCCATATTGTTCTTAATATTAAAGAAACTATTAATTACATCAGTTCGTTCTAAAATTGGTAACTCTACACTATCAAAACTATTATTAGATGTCACTAAATTAACAGTTGCAAATACGACCATTTCAGTCTTTTCCCGGCCTGTCGTTGAACTACGTGCCAATGCTCCCAAAATTGGGATTTCACTAACAAAAGGAATACGAGATAATGTTTCTGAGTCCTGTTCATTAATTAATCCTGCAATAACAAAACTGTCTCCATCAGATAGGTCTATGGTTGAACTTGTTTTTCGAGTTGATAAAGTGGGAATATTATAGTTATTAAAAGCATACGCACCTGAAACAGAACTCACTTCATTATTAATAAATAATCTAATACGTTTATCATTATTTACTTTGGTACTGATATTTAATTTAATCCCATACTCTTTATAAGTAATATTAGAATCACCTTCTTTATTCTTAGTTACTATGGGAATTTCGCCACCAACTAAAAATGATGCACTTTCGCCAGACAGTACAGATAGGTTAGGTTGCGCTAAAATCTTGGCTAAACGGTCATTTTTTATTGCACGAATCATTGTAGTGATATTATGAATATTGAAGCCTTTTTTTAGACCTAGTAGAGTAAACTCACCAATATTATTCATTTCACTCCCTTTTTTTAGCATACTGTCCAAAGTTAAACTTTGCCATTCAATACCTAATGAATCAGTAAATGTTTTACTCACTTCAACAAAAGTTAATTTTACATTGACCTGATACTCTTCAATCACTCTGATATTATCAATAATATTGTTATAAACATAATAATCCTGGAATACAAGATCAACATCCCCTGATTCACTCTTTGCAGTAGTACGTACTCGCTCTGCACTTTGCCCGACAAGAGAACCCACAACTGTCATAATCCTACCTTTTGTTGTAGTGTCTGGCGTGGTACCATTTAATACATACACAAATCTACCGTTTGGATCACCATTATCATAACGATCTATTGTTACGCTACTATTTGGAAAACTCTGCGCCAGTCTATGCGTAATTTGAGATAAAAGCGGATCAACGTTAATGGTATCGTTAATGATAATATTATTTGCATCATCATAAACGAGTAAACTAGTTCTACCATTTGACTTACCATATATAATTAATGACTTACCATCAATAACTTCATAATTAGCCACACTGTCTTGACTAATGAAAACAGTACCCACATTCTCAGGTAAAACAATAGTTTTGGTTTGCCCTATCTGCAAATTATGGATATTAGCAAAAGTCAACGAAGAAAAGCCAATAGATAATAAGCAAACTATTTGTTTAATTGTATTCGTAATTGATTTAACTTTTATTAGCATTCTTAGTTACCTTTTAGCAAATTAATCTGTTTTTGCTTTGAAAAAATAGCTTTATCAGTCAATGGCCAGCTTTTTTCTTTATCATTTAACAGACGTAGTCCATCATCAACATTTTTTTTATAAGTACTTGGGTACATCATAATTGTAGAATTTGTCATGAGCGTTCTTAATAATTTAATTTCTTGATTTGAAAGCTCTAATTGAATTTGTCCTGTATCCTTTTTTTGAAATCTTGAATCAATTCCATCATCATCTATGTCGATATAGAGAATTTTTTTACCTACAATGATCGGTTTTATACGATTTTTAACAAAATCATCGCTAGGCGAAACAAGTCTATCCTCGTTAAAGCTTTTATTATTAGTCTTCGATAATTCAGCGTCACTATAAAATATATAAAGATCAACAAGATCTCCACCTTTTAGATTTTTTACCAAATAAGAATCAATTTGTTCTAATTTGAAAGGAAACATATAGTTTCCTTCTTTTAGGACTAACATTGCATATTCAGGTGAATTAGGGGAAGCAACTAAGCGATGCTCTATAAAAGAATCTTTCGCAATATTGTTCTTCACAGCATAAGCGTCTAGCTCTGTTGCATTAATTATATATTCAGACTTCTGTTCACTATCAATTCTAATTTCTATCGATTTAAAATAGTAATCATCTTTAGTTAAAATTTTCCCTTTACTAATATCATATTTTGCAACTGCCACTGTTATGATTTCTGTTTTTGGTTCTTCTATTTTAGGTTCTTGGTTAATTTCGACCTGCGTCGGAACCGCTGGTTCAACAACAGGTTCAGGAGATGATTTTGTAAACAGTATTGCCAGTCCCACGACTAACATTAATATATATAGAATAATTATTTTTTTTTCCTTCATGCAAACTCCTTGTGAGTTTATAATTATTGTTATTTTTTACTTATTTATTTTCCAAATAAAAATCAAACACAAAGCAATGGGCTTTACCATTAGAATTAGGACCTGCGTCAAAATCCTTCACTATAGAGTCTTGTTTTGTTTTTATTTGGAGAATTAATGTTTTTTCGGTAGTTAAAGATCCCGTTATATTAGCAAAATCACGATCACTACGAGAAATGCGATTAATGATATAATTTATTCCCGCGGTAGGGAGCGTTACATCATAAAACGATAATTTGAATTCTCTTGGCGAGATTTTTTCAATCTTGTATTGACTTTTGGTTAATTGATTAACTGTTTCGAAGGTAATTCGACTGAATTTTCCATGTTCGCCTGATCGAACAGCTAAAATAGTCGACTGAGTCGTTACCTGATTAGCTTGTTTATTTTGTTTAGAAATAGCTAGATTAGTATCGGTTTTAGAATTAGTTACAGCGGTTTGTTTCGGTTCAGTTTCTGTTTCTAATTTAGTCACATTTGATAATTTAGCACTAATTTCTGACTTAGTGGTAGTTTGTGAATTAGTTTCTTTTTTAGGTTTTACAACGGTATCTGTTTTGGATACTTGCTGTGATGCTATTTTTTCAGTCGTGTACTGCTTTTGATTATCACTTTGTGTTGGCGTAATTTCATTAAATTTAATCGCATCAACAGGTTCGATCTGTTTTAATTCTTGAATTAAGATTTCTGGATCATTTGATAATCTGTGACTTAAACAAAATGACTTAGCTAATTGCATTTTATTCAATTTCACCAATGTATATAGTAAGTTATGAAGAATTGTTTGATCACGATATCCTTTTGTATATAAAATATTTAGGTGCTTATAAGCTTCATTATAGTCTTTATTCAAAATTGATAACATCGCAAGATTATTTGTGACTTTGTTTTCATCATAAAAGTTTTCTCTAGCTAGGTTAAATGCATAACGTGCAGCATCATATTGTTTCTTTTTCAGCAAAACGATGCCTTTTATATTATATGCTTCACCATTTTTACGATTGATGGCAATTGCTTTATCTAAATATTCCAAAGCTGTGTCATTATGCCCCATTTTAGATTCAACATGAGCATACAAAGCAAAAAGATTATCATTCTTACTTTTATTTAAAACAGGGCTTAATGTTCTTTTTGCTGCTTCAAAATCATTAGAAAGGTAATAAATTTGAGCAAGTTTATATCTTGTATCTTCGGTATCGGAACGTTGTAAGCGTTGTTTATAAAGCTCAATTAAGCCGCCATAATTTTTTGTTGTTTCATGAATATAAATTTTTTGTTGCTCATTTAAATCATACCTTAATGTACTGTTTTGACATCCAACAACAAGAAACAACATTGAACATACCACAATAAATTTTGCTTTTATTAACCTTCTTGGTTTACAGCCTATTGAAAAATCTTTCATTATCTCTACATCCCTATCTATTACTTAATGTTGATATAATATTCATGACAACAGGTCCTGCAATAACAACAAGAACTGGTGCTAAAAAAAATGCCATCATCGGTAATGTCATCTTGGCTGCAATAGCAGCGATTTTTTCTTCTATAGTTAATTTTTGCATCTCTCTGATTTCAGCTGATAACTCCAATAAAGTATCATAAATTGAGTTACCATAACTAATACTTCGTCTTAACGTTATACAAAACATCCTGACTTCTTTACAGGGGACCTCTCGTTGAATTAAATCAATAGAGAGTTCAATACCGTTAACATCCATCATTAAACAAGCTCTTTCTAAGATAGCAGCCACATCTTTGTTGATTGGTTTCACTCTTGTGCTTAAATACCTAAAACCATTTTCAACTGTCATGCCTGATTTAACCATAATAGCCATCATATCAATGATCAATGGTAAGTCTTGTGAAATTTTTCTGATTTTTTTGGCTGTTTGTCTTTTTACTACCTTATCGGGCACAATAATCACTGCAATAATAATGACAAGCAAAACAATTAATAGCGCATTGGAATCAAGCACAAATAATGAAAGGATTTGGTTTATAAGATAAAAGAATGAAAATCCGATAATAACAGCATAAACCTTCCAACTATTTTGTTCTTGAAAGCGACGCAATAAACTTAAACCGAAGCTATTTTTAGCCGCAATTTTTTCAAAAGCAACATTCTTTTTATTAACATGTTTTTTAGGTGCTTTCCTTTCTTTGTTTTCAATGTTTAAGAGTAAACTGATTTTTTCTTTTCTTTGATGAAATAAATATGAACCTACCAACTCTCTACTGCTAATACAAATTAAAATAATTGGGAATAATATATTTAGTAAAATAACCATAATTTAAATGACCTTATTAATCATCCCTTTGATAATGATAAGACCAATAGCCACACTACCGATAATATAATACAAAATATAGTGACCAACTGTTGTATCAACCAAATACTCATAATTTTTTTCTGAAACTAATTTAAGTACAAAAATAAAACAAAATGGCATACAACCTAATATTGTCATCGTCATTCGCAATTCGGCGGTTTTACCATCTCTGGTTTTAGTTAAAATTCGATTGCTGGTTAACATTTTTGATAATCGACTCAGGACTTCTTTTAATTCACCGCCACTGTCAAGATTAACCATTACCGTTAAAATAAAAAAATAATATTCTGGAAAAGGAAGTCTTTGATAAGAGTTTAATAAAACCCCCTCAATGCTATCACCAATTTCTATTCGGTTATCAATATCTTTCATTATGTTACCAATAATGCCATCAATTGAGTTTCCACATGTTTTAAAGCTTGTTGTTATTGCACCTCCCGATGATACAACACCTGAAATAACACTTAATGCTTCGGGAAATACTTCGTAAAATTCTTTCGTCAATTTCTTTTTTTTAATAAAAATGGTTACAACAGCTGTGGCAATAGTACTTACGGGAATTACGATATAGTTGTCATAATGGATATATTTTTGATTCAATATAATGCCTGCAACCGTTCCTGATAGAATATAAATAAACAACCGTGTTTTCGATTGCCCCATTATAAGTAGATTGTAATAATATCCAATCATTACTTTAAAATCGTAGCTAATCCTCTCCCAAAAAGATTGTTGTCGTTGAGATAGTTGACTTTCAATCAAACTCGTTAACGAAGCCTTTTTAACTTCAACATTATAAAAAACCTGTAATCGCTCAGTACGGCGACGCAATGTCCACATATTTTTAATTGCAATAAGAATAAGTGCAATTGAAAGAATGAAAATCATACTTTGATCCCCACTGCGTTTAACATTAATTTTTCTAATACGTCTGACATTTCATAATATTGGGCACTTTCATAAAGTGCGGATCGTTTAACCAGCCCATTACAGACAAATTCACCTTGAATCTTACCTTGTTCGTTTCTTTCGTCATGAATTTTAAATTTGAACACATCATGAGTGACTATATTTTCTGATTCTAAGCCAATAACCTCCGTAATACTCATTACTTTACGTTGTCCATCTGGGAGGCGAGAAACTTGAATAATAAAATTAACGGAAGAAGCAATATAGTGTCTAATTGCAATAATTGGTAATTCTGGTTGAGCCATAATGACCATACTTTCTAGGCGAGATAAGGCATCTTTAGCAGTGTTGGCATGTAGCGTCGACATTGAACCACTGTGACCAGTATTCATGGCTTGAAGCATCTCATACGCTTCTTCACCACGGCACTCCCCTAAAATAATTCGGTCTGGTCGCATCCGCAATGCATTAACTAACAGATTTTGCATCGTTACTTTTCCGCGCCCGTCTTCACCGCCAGCTTTGGTTTCCAATCTAACCACATGGTCTTGCTGAAGTTTTAATTCGGCAGCATCTTCGAGTGTGACAGTACGTTCGTGCTCACCAATAAATCCAGATAATGCATTTAGCATTGTAGTTTTACCAGAACCTGTCCCACCTGAAACAATAATATTCATCCGACAACGCGCCGCAATGACTAAAAAATTGGCCATGTCTTCGTTTAATGACTTATAGTTGATTAAATCATGAAAGGTACGACGACCGGTACCAAACTTACGAATTGACATCGAGGTACCGTCAATAGCAATAGGAGGGATAACAACATTAAGACGGCTACCATCGGGCATCCGAGAGTCAACTAACGGGTGCGACTCATCAATATTTTTGCCGACTTTATTAACTAAACGCCTTGCAATATCAAGCAACTGGCGATCACTAATAAAAAACTTATTTGTTTTACTAAGAATGCCCCCTCGTTCAACATAAATGCTATAAGGACCATTGACTAAAATATCACTAACTGTCTCATCTTTCATTAAAGAATCAATTGGCCCGTAACCCACAATCTCATCACAAATCATACCTGCTAATGCATTTATTTCGTCGGCTGTAATATAGGCATTACTTGAACTTACAACATCTCTAATTACTGTTTGAACTTCACGCAGTATTTTATTCGGATCATTTTTTAACTGTTCAATCAAATCAAGATCAAGGACTTGAAAAACCAAATCACGAATCTTTCCCCACTCATCAGAAAATTTAAATTGTTCATTAGCCATGGCGTTTCTTTAATTATGCTCTATTCAAAACAAAAGTTACTGGCTAAACCTAATAACTTCAATCTTATAAAGATAGCAATAATAAACCATCTTTAAATAGCCTTATAAGGAAGGGAGCCAATAACAACTAAAGTGAAATTATATTCTATTATCTACAGACAATAACTCCACAAAAAGTACAAAGCTCCCTCAAATGTTATAATTATCTATTATAGGAGGATACAACAACCATAATAGGTAATATAACCATTCAAAACTCTATTAAGCACCTATTATACCTGTTAATTTCGTTTGCAAGGAATCAAATACTTGAGTTAACATTTTATTTACAGGAGCATTGGCACCAGTACCAAAAATCACTAACACTACAGCCGAAACACCTGCTGCCACGATTGCGTATTCGATCGCAGTTACACCTTGTTCGCTTTTAACAAATTTACCTGCAAAATTTCTTACTTGAGCACGAATTGCCGATAAGTACATCATAATTTTCTCCTTAAATATTTCTTACAATTTTTATTTAATTAATTTACTTTCTTATCGAAAGTTTGAACATTATACACATATAAATTTAAAATTGCTAATTATTAATCAAAAAATTTCAATCAAACACACCAAACAAATTGACTACAATCAATAATATATATAAAAAGCATTACTAACCATGCAATTAGTTAATGGATCGGCTACACTAATTTATACAACTTTTTTAAGGGGTAAGGTAAACTTATCACCACTAAAAAAGGAACAAATATGAATAAGATTAAACGCAAAAGACGAACA
>NZ_WTEV01000104.1 GCF_009795885.1 Gilliamella sp. Pas-s25
CGTTAGGCTACTTGCCTCCCGTTGAATTTAAAAAACACTTATCCCTTAATTTTTTTGTTTGAAAATGTGTTGCCATTCCAATCTATTGGCGTCCATCGCCCATTCTTTATTAATTTTCTAGTAATAAGAGGCATCTCCTGTTTCCTTATTATAGATTTCCATTGCTGCTACTGATCCTCGCCAAAAAAGTGGACAAAAGCTGCCTCTATGATATAAACAAAAATCATAGGAGACAAATATCATGGTCAAAAAAT
>NZ_WTEV01000022.1 GCF_009795885.1 Gilliamella sp. Pas-s25
CTTATTCATATTTGTTCCTTTTTTAGTGGTGATAAGTTTACCTTACCCCTTAAAAAAGTTGTATGAATTAGTGTAGCCGATCCATAGAATGGATTGGGTACAGTGGTTTCGGACGTTTTGACCTATAGTGAACAAAATAGCCATAGTGACCACGTCCGATTTAGGGGATTTTTTGCGAAATCCCCTAAAAACCCCTCGCAAGGCTGCAGAATGTGGCCTGCGGCTGCCCGACGCCGCCGCTCGGTCTTAACGCACCGTTTGTGGGATTACTCGTATCATCCTGATACTCGCCTCTACGAGGCCACCTTCGCTATGCTCAGGTGTTCAAATTTGTTCCAAACAAATTTGTCAGACGCACCACAACTCGCCAAACATCCCTGTTTGGCGTGCTAACCTCGCTCTGTTGTCGGCACATTCTGACGCCCGGAATAAGACAAATAACATAATCATCGTTTTTTGGGATGGGTTATTGTGTTTTTATAAGGCGTTTCTTGTTAAAAAACAGCCTAAAAAACCTCAATAAAATCAGTACCTTTTCTGACATATTTTAGTGTGTAGATAGCTAAATAATCAGTCTGATTGGTAGATTTATTTTACTGTTTTTTTGCACTATGGCTGCTTTTTATTGTTTACTGGTGCCTAAATTATTATTTTATTATAATAAAATAATAACTTAAGGAATTAATACACAAATTGGAAAGAAACAATGCTAAAAAGTTACTTTTTATTATTTGCTCTGTTGCTTTTTATCCCAACTTGTTGGGCTGATGGTTTAACAAAAGAGCAGGCGGAAAATCTTGAGCTTGCAGGGGTTAAACTTGGAATAACCGAACCGGAACTGGTTGAATTACTCAAAAACCAATATCACCTTTCTGAAAATGACTTTACTGTTAGTGAGCAGCAAATGGCATTACCGCCAACCAAAATAGATGGAAAAAGCATAACTACTTGCACAATTAAGAACTATGAAGTCGTTTTAAATATCAACCATCCAGAAGAAACGTTAACAATTCAACTTAAAGACGATATCACGCATAATCCTCCAAAAAAAATGGTGGTTTATAGTATTTATCATACCATGCCATATACAGTAGAAAGTGCACAGAAGGTTTATAAGGAGTTAACCGAAAAATATGGTAAGGAAGAAACAACAAACTTTTTCGGAATAAAAGTTTGGCGTTACAACTCATACCATTTAGGCTTATCCCCAGAAACTGAGGGTAAATTCTATGTATCTATTCGAAGCAATGGACTATAACACAACTAGGAGCTAAACAATGTTAAAAAAGTACTTTTTATTATTCACTTTGTTATTTTGTATCCCAACCTGTTGGGCTGATGGTTTAACAAAAGAGCAGGCGGAAAATCTTGAACTTGCAGGGGTTAAGCTTGGAATAACCGAACCGGAACTGGTTGAATTACTCAAAAACCAATATCACCTTTCTGAAAAGGACATAAAGATTAGTGAAAAGAAAATGCGATTACCGCCATCAAAAATAGGCGAAAAATCGATAATCGGAAGCACAATCAAAAGCTATGAAATAACTTTAAATGCCAACAATCAAGACGAAAAATTAACCATTAGACTTGAAGATGACTTAGAGCGTAACCCTACCCAATTGGTTGTGTTCAATGTTTATAAAAAAATGACATACACAGCAGAAATAGAGCAGAAAGTTTATAAAGAATTAACCCAAAAATATGGTAAAGAAGAATATAAAAACATAACAGGGGATAAAATATGGAGCTACAAACCATACTCTTTAAATCTATCCCGAGAAAATAACGGTAAGTTTTCTGTTGAAATTTTGACCGAAAAATATCGTAAGCAAAAAACAGGATCGTAGTAAAAAACGAAATAGTTGCATAAACGGTTAATTTGGCTAAAAAACACCAAAAACTTTAATAAAGTTAATACCTGCACTAACTAATTTTTGCCTAAAAGTTTTTTGTTTTTGTGAATAAATAGGGATGGGTGTAGAGGTGTTAATGTTGGCTAACACACGATTGAACAAGTTATTTTACTGTTCAATCGTGCTTTTGCTATATCAAATTAACCAAAAAACTTTTTCACTTTGTCAAAGAAGCTTTTTTCTTTGGGACTGTGTTTAGAGTTTTTATCGGCTTTAAAGCTTTCGCCTAGCTCTTTAAGCAGCTCTTTTTGTTTGCTCGTTAGGTTAACGGGTGTTTCAACCACAACATGGCAGTAAAGATCACCCACCGCACTACCACGTAATGATTTGATGCCTTTACCTCGTAGTCGGAACATTTTACCGGTTTGTGTTTCAGCAGGAATCGTTAAGCTGACCTTGCCATTAAGGGTTGGTACTTCAACTTCGCCACCAAGTGATGCCAATGCAATATTAATTGGAATTTCGCAATGCAAATTGGTGCCGTCTCGCTCAAAAATAGCATGTGGTTTAATTTGCATTTGAACATATAAATCACCTGCTGGTGCGCCATTTAAACCTGCTTCGCCCTCACCAGATAGTCGAATACGGTTGCCTGTATCAACACCGGCTGGAATAGTAACAGACAATGTTTTCGTTTTTTCAACACGACCTTCACCATGACATTTTTTACATGGATTTTTAACCACTTTACCCCGTCCATGACAAGTTGGACACTCTTGTTGCACGGCAAAAAATCCTTGTCGCATTTGTACAACACCTGCACCATGACAGGTATTACACGTGACCACATCAGAAGATTTTTCAGCGCCTTGCCCGTGGCAAGTATCACAACTTACCCAAGTTGGTACTTTAATTTCTTTATTAACGCCTGCTGCGGCTTCTTCTAATGTTAGGGAGATATTGTATTGTAAGTCATTGCCACGAGAGGCGGTTTGACTGCGTCCACGACCGCCACCAAAGAAATCACTAAATATATCGTCGAATGCACCACCGCCAAAACCACCAAATCCGCCGAATCCACCAGATCCACCCTGTCCTTGTTCAAAAGCAGCATGTCCATATTGATCATAAGCCGCTTTTTTTTGCGGATCAGTTAGGATTTCGTAAGCTTCTTTCACTTCTTTGAACTTTGCTTCGGCTTCGGCTTTGTTATCTTGATTCTTATCAGGATGATATTTCATCGCTAGGCGTTTATAGGCTTTTTTTATCTCACTTTCACTGGCACTTTTACTAACGCCCAATGTTTCATAATAATCTTTCTTCGCCATAATTAACCTTTATTTTTTTATGATTGTATAAACAACTAAACGGGCTTGAGTTACCTCGCGCCCGTTTAACTTGTTATATGCTTAAAACTTGTTGAAATAACTCATTAAAAAACATTGTAGTTAATGTTTATTTTTTATCATCATCAACTTCTTTGAAGTCTGCATCAACAACATCATCTTGCGCATTAGTGTTTCCACTATTTGCTTGACCCGCACCTTGAGCTGCTTGGGCTTGTTGTTGTGCTAATTCAAGCAATTTTTTAGATGCTTCCATTAATGCATTAATTTTAGCTTCAATTTCTGCTTTATCTTCGCCACGAGCGGCAACTTCTAAAGCACTGACTGCATCTTCAATTGCTTTTTTATCATCAGCTGATAACTGATCACCGGCTTCAGTCACTTGTTTACGTGTTGAGTGAACAAGATGATCGGCTTGGTTACGAGTTTGAGCTAGCTCTTCAAATTTACGGTCTGCATCGGCATTGGCTTCTGCATCGTTAACCATTTTTTGAATCTCTTCTTCACTTAATCCTGAAGAGGCTTTAATGGTAATTTTTTGTTCACGTCCAGTATTTTTGTCTTTCGCAGATACATGTAAAATACCGTCAGCATCAATATCAAATGTAACTTCAATTTGTGGCATACCGCGAGGCGCAGCTTGAATACCATCTAGATTGAATTGACCTAATGATTTGTTATCGCCCGCACGTTTACGTTCACCTTGTAACACATGAATGGTTACAGCTGATTGATTATCTTCAGCAGTTGAGAACACTTGACTATGTTTAGTTGGAATAGTTGTGTTCTTTTCAATTAAAGCTGTCATAACACCGCCCATAGTCTCAATACCTAAAGACAATGGCGTAACATCAAGTAATAACACATCTTTAACATCACCACCAAGTACACCACCTTGAACAGCCGCACCAACAGCAACCGCTTCATCAGGGTTTACATCTTTACGTGGTTCTTTACCAAAGAAGTCAGCAACCGCTTTTTGAACCATTGGCATACGTGTTTGACCACCAACAAGAATAACGTCTTTAATGTCAGAAACAGAAAGACCTGCATCTTGTAATGCTGTTTTTACAGGATCCATTGAACGTTTAACTAAATCTTCAACTAAAGACTCAAGTTTAGCGCGTGTTACTTTAATATTTAAATGTTTTGGACCACTTGCATCAGCAGTGATATACGGTAAATTAATATCAGTTTGTTGTGCTGATGATAATTCAATTTTTGCTTTTTCTGCCGCTTCTTTTAAACGTTGCATTGCTAGCGGATCATTTTTTAGATCGAAGTTTTGTTCACGTTTAAATTCGTCAACTAAATAGTTGATTAAGCGTGAGTCAAAATCTTCACCACCTAAGTGAGTATCACCATTTGTTGCTAATACTTCAAAGGTTTTTTCGCCATCAACGTCGTCGATTTCGATAATAGAAATATCAAATGTACCACCACCAAGGTCATAAACAGCAATAGTACGGTTACCTACATCTTTATCTAAACCATAAGCAAGGGCTGCAGCTGTTGGTTCGTTGATGATACGTTTTACATCAAGTCCAGCAATACGACCAGCATCTTTGGTTGCTTGACGTTGTGCGTCGTTAAAATAAGCAGGAACAGTAATTACCGCTTCAGTCACCGCTTCACCAAGATAATCTTCTGCTGTTTTTTTCATTTTCTTTAATACTTCAGCAGAAATTTGTGGTGGTGCAATTTTTTGACCTTTAACATCAACCCATGCATCACCATTATCGGCTTTTACAATTTTATATGGCATGATGCTAACATCGCGTTGTACTTCGGCATCTTCAAAACGACGACCAATTAAACGTTTAATGGCAAATAATGTATTTTGTGGATTAGTTACTGCTTGACGTTTTGCTGGTTGACCAACTAAGATTTCACCATCTTGAGTATAAGCAATAATGGAAGGGGTTGTACGATCGCCTTCTGCATTTTCTAATACTTTTGCTTGGCCATTGTCCATGACAGCAACACATGAATTTGTTGTACCTAAATCAATACCAATAATTTTACCCATAATCTTTTCTCCTCAAAATCTGTATTTTATTTCTTGTATATAGGTCTTAAATATTAATTTTCAAGCCTTTATTTCACAAAGAAATGTTTTTGTTTTCACATAAATGGGAACATTATTATTAATATCAAGGGGGACAAAAAAATAATTTCCCCTGAAATCTTGATTATCGCGTTTTCTGCACTTATTATTGCCGCTCTTTTTTAATCATCAAACTTAACTTATAGGATCCTTATGGAACAAACAAAACTTGCAAATCCTGGCCCACTTGGTTTAATGGGATTTGGTATGACAACAATTTTATTAAATATTCATAATGCTGGATTTTTCCCAGTTATGACAGTCATTGTCTCAATGGGTATTTTTTATGGTGGTCTTGCTCAAGTCATTGCTGGTATTTTAGAATTTAGAAAAGGCAATACGTTTGGTACAACAGCATTTACTTCTTATGGTTTCTTTTGGATTGCGTTAGTGGGTATTTGGTACTTACCTACTTCGCCAGCAACAGCGCCATCTGATGCAACTTTTGTCGGTATCTTCCTTGCTTTATGGGGTATTTTTACTGGCTTTATGTTTATTGGCACATTAAAAGGTAACCGCGTATTACAATTTGTTTTTGCTAGTTTAACCGTGTTATTTGCTTTATTAGCTATTGGTAATATTTCAGGTAACCATGACATTCTCCATATCGCTGGTTTTGAAGGTATTCTTTGTGGCGCAAGTGCCATTTATTTAGCAATGGCTGAAGTAATTAATGAGCAATACGGTCGTACCATTTTACCGATTGGTGCACCAAAAGGCGCTGCACATTAATTTATCTATCACATCTACCCAATCGGTTGGTAGATGTGATCGCTTTCCCTCCACTCAAATACTATTTTTGATTTTTATTGGCATAACGAGTTGTTAATGAACGGCATACATCATGAAGCGACTGGGTATGTTTTTCGATTATTTCGTTAGATAAATAGTTGTCTTTTGATGAATGAGCATTATTAATAACAATTTTACCCTCTTTATCTATATCACCAGATGTGATCATGATGTAATTGGGTAATTGGGTTTCCATTTTTCCTGTATAAATAGTTTTGCCTTCTATTTGTAGAGCCGATCCTTGCGGTTTTAGATAAATTAAATCATTGCCATTACCAATACTGTCTATAAAAATAAATTTTTTGTCTTTTATTTGGCTAGAGTAGCTTTCCAGCATTTTTAAGCCATATTGACTACTGTTCCCTCCATCATATAAAACAAAGGCTATTTTTTTCTTGTCTTTTTTGTCGAGTTGGTTAATCAAGTTAATAATAGTAATAATACTTGATGAATTACAAACAAAATTCTTTTGATTAGGAATGCCGCTCTTAAATTTAAATACAACAAAAAATAGCAAAACAGTTGAAATAATTGAGCTAATACCAGAAATGCTAAAAAAGCCTTGAGTACTAATATTTGGAAGAAAGACAAAATAATTTAATATCAGCGATATAATAAATAAAAAAACAATAGGCGCAATACTGATAAAGTAATTTAATTTATTAAATTGCGGTGTAAATGCATAGTTTTTTTGAAGATTAAAACAGTTAATAGCCGTATCATAATAAGTGCAGATGATTAATTCAGCTTTATTTAAATCACCAATATAAGCATTGTAGTAGCTTTCATACCGTCTTGTGGCTAATTTCAATTTAGCCAGTTTTGCATCAACTATATAGCCTAATTGACTGAGTTCTTTAGATATCACTCTTAAAAAAGCAATCTTTTCTTTAGAAGAAAACCGTTTGCCAAAGATGACGCAATATCGTAGAACAAGATCTTTAAGTATTTCCATTTTTAATAAACTATCTAAATATAAAATTTAAAATAATATAGTGAATAAACCTTTATACAATCCAATTAACTATGAAGATAAAAAATAAGTTGATAGGTATAGACTAAAAACTATCAACTTAATAAATAATATTATTAGTTAAATTAACCTATTTAATAATCGTCTTCACTTTCAGATTTGTTGGAATGCATAATATTTGCAATAGCATCTTGAATGTTTTCATGCCCTGATTCAATACACTCTTTTGTCAACTCTTGCAGTGATAGCGAATCTCTATTGCATACTGCATTAATTACCATTGGCAAGCTCATACCAGTAATAACGCGAACATTCATGTCAAGATCATGCCATTGTGGCACACATTGCATTGATGCGTTATAAGGAGAAGCACCATAGAGATCGACAAAAATTAAAACACCATCGCCAGAATCTAACGATTTGCTACAATTAAATAAATCCGTTTTTAATTGATTAATATCTTGCCCTGGGTTAAGTGATAATGATTCAAATTTGTCTTGTTCCCCAACAATCATTGTTACACTATCTTTTATTCCTAAAGCCATCTTGCCATGGCTAATTAATAACACGCCTATCATTTTTACCATCCTATATTATTCAAACATCTTGATTGCTTCATTTAATGTGACTTTTTTCAATGAAGGCGTTGCTTGAAAATAGATATCCATATTAGGGAAACTCTTTTTTAAATCGATCAATAGATCAAGTTGCTCTTTGTTAATCGATACTTCTTTAATTATTGAAGTTGCGCCAGGTACTAATGGTAAACCACCAATATTAAGATTAGTTATTGGTACCCCAGCTTTAATAATTTTATACATTATCTCAATATTTTTAGTAATTAAGATAACATTAAAATCATCATATTTGCGATCATTCCAATATCTTACAGCGCCATCTTCTTTTAATACTCTGATTTTATGGCCTGTGCTAGCACCAGCACCTAAAATGATATTTTTTGTAAACTCATCATTTGCTGAATAGTCATCGGCAACGAATAAGGCATTAGCACCGGCCGCTTTAGAAACATTAGTTGCGACTTGACCATGAATAAGACGACTATCTACACGAGCTAAAACAACTTTTCCCATAATTTAAAACCTCTATTTTTTATATCACTGTTTTATAAAATGCCAATTGCAGCTAAAACACCCAGTATAATGGTTAATCCAACTAATGCTCTGGTGACTTTTAAACCTTTCTTAGAAAAATAAAAATATAATCCCATTACAACAATGAGCGGTAACGCACCAGGTAAAATTTTATCTAATGTATCTTGTATAACAAAATCTTTGCCTGATAAGGTAAATTTTAAGCTTGATGAGACTTTAATATAGCTGGCAGCTAAAATTCCCATCATAAATAGACCTAAAATAGATAAGCCTTCTATAAGCATCTGCATTTTGTTACCCACCACTTCTGTAGCGGCATTTCTACCTAATTTGAATCCTAATTGCGCAAAATAATATCCCACAAAAAGTTGATATATTACAAAAGCAAAGAAAGGGAACAACGCACCAATTGCTAATCCTTCTTGTGCCCAAGGAAGTGCAATTGCAATAAAAATATATTGTATAGTACCCGAGTCAATCGCATCTCCAATGCCGGCTAATGCTCCCATTAAACCCGCTTTAGTATTATAAAGAACATCATCATCAATACTGATTGGTTTGTTTTGATAAACTTCATCGGCTCGAACTGATTCAAGAGAGGCCATAATTCCTGAAATTGTTCCTCCCCCCCAAGTTATTTGAGTATTAAAAAACAATAAATGTCGTTGGTAAGCTGCTGCCAGTTCACTCTTTGATTTATATAATTTTTTAAGGATTGGCATTAACCCCCACATCAATGATGCCGCAAGATAACGATCAAATGAGTGTGGGATTTCGTTGGCATAATACCATCGTAACCAAGCAAAAGTTATATCCTTTTTAGTAATAGTCTCTGGTTTTAGATCAATGCTTTCTTGTACTATTTCTGTCATTATAAAATTCCTCTATCTAATTGATTCATCAAATCACTGTAGATTAATAATCGTCATCATCTTGATTGCTATTATTTGAATTATTTCTAGGCTGATCCGCCGCAGAATTTACTGCTTCACTTTTTGCAAGAACAAAAATAAAGGCAACAATAGCTCCAACAATCGCATAAGTTACCATTGTTATATTCAGTGGTTTGGCCATTACTGCCATAAAGTAAGCCAATAAGAAGAAAATGATGTAGCTCTTTTTACCAATAACATAAATGGTTAATGCAATACCAACTGCGGCAAGACCACCACCAATAACGTTAAGAATATGGAAAACCACTCCCCCAGCATTGGATTTAATGACATCAGCAATAATCGGTGCTCCAAAATATAGTGCAACAAACATAAACGGAACAAATAAGGCAAAACTACAAATTATTGGTAATATAATGATAGAAAGAGTTAATCCTGAACTATTTGCTTCTTGCGCATATCTTTCAGTTAATTTCATAATCATAGTGTTAAAGAAAAATCTTAGTTGATACAAGTAAGATCCTAATAAACCAACTGGTACAGCAACTGCAACCGCAGCGGTTGGCTCCATATTTCCAAGCAACGCAACAGGAACAGCAACTGCAGTTGCAATAGCTGGCTCTGATGGCATTTGACCACCTGGCGAAAAAACGCCCATGTAAATTAATTGTATTGCGGCAGTTGTTATCATGGCGTTTGGAATATCATTAAAAACAACACCAACAATTAAACCTGTCATCATTGGGGTAAACCTTAACGTTAAGGTTGCGCCACCCAATCCCCGTGACATAACCATTGCAACCCATATGGAAATAATCGCCGCTTGAAGAAACGTTACATGCATTTCTTGCATATATAGACTCCTTAATATTTTTTGTTATTACTTAAAATGTTAAATAACTTTTTAAGAAACAACTGATTGTAGTTCTAAATTATTAACAAAGTTTTCTACATCTTGTACACACTTTTCCCCCATACCTTGCAGACATTCAATGGCATAAGCGGAAGTATGAGGTGTAACAAGTACTTTAGGGTGTTTAACTAAAGGATGATCGTTATATGAAGGTTCGACATACATTACGTCGGTTGCATGTCCCGCAACAATACCACTATCAAGTGCATTTAATAACGCACTTTCATCAATCAATTCAGCTCGTGCAGTATTCGTAATATAGACACCTTTTTTCATTAAAGAAAATTGAGGCTCTTTTAAGATATGGTAGCTTGTTTCATTCAGTGATGCATTTAAAGAGATGATGTCGGAATTTTGAAGCAAATAATCTAATTCAACAATTTCGATATTATTTTTATGTGCCCATTCTTTATTGACCTTAGGATCAACCACAAGTAACCGAGTATTAAAGCCGTGTTTAAATATTTCTGCTACCCGACTACCAATATTACCGCATCCAATAACACCAACAACTTTACCCGTAACATTAACGCCTAGAAAAGAGGCTCTTTTTTTCCATTCATTTGACTTAACAGCCGCTTGAGATTGAACTGTTTGTCTAATTAATGCTAGTAAATTCGTTACTGCATTTTCAGCAACCGCATCTCGCTCAACTAAAGGGGGAACAATAGTAACGATCGTCCCATGCTCTTTAGCAGCAATAACATCGACGTTATTAAACCCTATTCCATGGCGAGAAAGTAAAAATAAAGGATCTTTTTTATTATCAAAAAACACTTTATCAAAAAATGGCCTGACACTGGCAATGACAATATTGATCCCTTGCAATGCATCAGCTAATTCTTTTCCAGAAATACTATTTTCAAAAGTAAAATGTTTTACTTCACCTATTTTTTCTAATCGTTTTAAATGATCTGGAAAATATTTTCCAAAACTACTTGAGTTGATTATTGCAATTCTATAATTTTTCACTCAATACTCCTAATTAATAAATTATTTACCCTTACAAATTTATTGATTGGAAAATAAATATTATTTACTTTCCATTTAACCAACATGTGACTGGTAACATTTAGTATAGTTAATTAATTTAAGAAAAAAGTGAATTTAGATCACATATTGAACAATTACTCACTAAAAAATAGACTCAACTCAATGAATGGCAAATCTTGTTAGTATAAAAATCCTAGATAAATATTGACGAAAAGAGAAATATGAAACTAAATATCAGAAAGGAGAGCACATAGATTCAATCAATAAAAAAGGGCAACCATGCCCTTTTTTAATCAGTTTTTTAAAATCTAATCAATTATTTTTTATATGCATCGTTATGAACACCAACTGCCGCACGTCCAGACGGATCGTTTAGGTTCTTAAATGATTCATCCCATTCAATCGCTTTCGCAGTTGAGCAAGCAACTGTTGGACCACCAGGCACACAATGCGCTGCACTTTCAAGTGGGAATAGTTCATCAAAAATCTCACGATACATATAGGCTTCTTTTGAAGTCGGCGTATTGTACGGGAAGCGGAATTTTGCATTTTCTAATTGCTGATCAGTAATTTTACTTTCGGCAATCTCTTTTAATGTGTCAATCCAGCTATAACCCACACCGTCAGAGAATTGTTCTTTTTGACGCCAAACAACCGATGCTGGTAAGTAAGATTCAAATGCTTCGCGGACAATGTGTTTTTCCATTTTGCCATTACTACCACACATTTTATCTTTTGGATTAATGCGCATAGCAACATCTAAGAATTTCTTATCAAGGAATGGAACGCGCGCTTCAACGCCCCACGCCGCCATCGCTTTATTAGCACGAGCACAATCATACATATGCAGTGCCGCTAATTTGCGTACGGTTTCTTCGTGGAACTCTTTGGCATTTGGTGCTTTGTGGAAATAAAGGTAACCACCAAACACTTCATCAGCACCTTCACCAGATAGTACCATTTTAATGCCCATAGCTTTGATTTTACGTGCCATTAAATACATCGGTGTGGACGCACGAATGGTTGTTACATCATAAGTTTCAATGAAATAAATTACATCACGAATGGCATCAATACCTTCTTGAATAGTAAAGTTAATTTCATGATGAACTGTACCTAAATGATCCGCAACCGCTTGCGCCGCTTTAAGATCGGGTGCACCTTTTAGACCTACTGCAAATGAGTGCAACTGCGGCCACCATGCTTCTGATTTTTCGTGATCTTCAACACGGCGCGCTGAGAATTTTTTAGTGATTGCTGAAATGACTGAAGAATCAAGTCCACCTGATAATAACACACCATAAGGCACATCAGACATCAAATGACCTTTTACTGACTCTTCTAATGCAAGGCGAAGTTCATTGATGTCTGTTTTATTATCCTTAACATTGTCATAATCCATCCAGTCACGTTTGTAGTAGGTTTTGATTTCACCTTCGGTACTAGATAAGTAACATCCTGGAGGAAAAGCCTCAATTGTTTTACAAACAGGCACGAGTGCTTTCATTTCAGAGGCAACATAAAATGTGCCATTTTCATCATGACCAGTATACATTGGAATAATACCGATATGATCACGACCAATAAAATAGCTACCTTTATTAATATCATAAAGGATAAACGCAAACATGCCTTGTAATTCGTCAAGACAGTCAATACCCTTTTCTTGATATAAAGCAAGAATTACTTCACAGTCTGAACCGGTTTGAAACTCATAACGATCTTTGTACTGATTTCGGAGTTCTTGATGATTATAAATTTCGCCATTCACCGCTAAAACTAGAGTTTTATCTTTATTATAAAGAGGCTGAGATCCAGTATTAACATCCACAATTGATAAACGTTCATGAGCAAGAATAGCTTTATCAGACGCAAAAATACCAGACCAATCAGGACCACGATGACGCTGTAGACATGATAGCTCTAATGCTTTTGTTCGTAGTTGTTCTGGATCTGATTTAATATCAAGAATACCTAAAATCGAACACATTGATTTTCTCCATTTCAAATCGCATAAGCGATACTATTACAAGTAAAAAAACTAACTAGATAAAAACTTCACATCTTTTTTATTTTTATTAAATATAAAAAGATAATGAACAAATATTTAAACAAACAGCATACACATTATTAATACACAATTAAAGTACAATGTCATTATACTTTTTCTATCGTTGCAAAAAGTGATGATTATTTTTTTAACCATTGACCTTGTTGCTTTATATATTGACCTGCTGGGGTCTTTTCTTGCGCTTTACTACCCGCTTTTTTTTCTACTTCACTTAAAGGAACATTGCTTTCAGCGGACACTTTTTGATACTGTGCTTTACGAGCTTGATTAATCAGTTGCGCAATTTCGGTGGCATTACCTTCATTTTTCACAACACCTAAATAACCATCAGCCTGTTCGCCAACGATACCTTGTGCTTTGGCTTGACTCAATGAATCAATAGCTTGCTCTAAATTTAATGCAAATACAGAAAAAGACAAAACGACAGACAATAATGCTACAGTTGCTTTTTTACAAATAGTCATAACAAACTCCTTAATAAATACATCATATTTTATTAATTTGAATGCGAATACAGGTTTTTCTATTAGTCACATTCAAAAGGATAGATGAAAATAAAACCGATTAATTTAATATAATCCAGATTTATTGATGATATTATCTAACGCCTTATCAACCTTAATATTAATTTCATGGTCTATCTTAACATTCAAATTGATATTAATCGGTTCGCTCGGCGCTTGCACTTTTACTGTTGGCGAACATCCGATTAACGCACTACTTAGCATCATTATTGCAATAACATTTCGTACCATAAAATAACCTCTTATTTTGAAGCTTCCTTTTTTAAACGTGCTTGAATTCGTTTACGAACTGGCTCACTAATTTGATCTGATAACTGTAAGCTCATCAGCAATTTAGCCATATTTTCTTCAAGATTGATATTTAAATTCACTGCTTTGCCATTTTCAACATCTAAATTGCTGCCTTGAATATTCAATTTCAATTTAGCAATGTCGTTGGCGTAATCAACTGTACCTTGTAATTTAGTATAATGAAAGTTTTTAATAATATCAGTGAGTATTTTCATATTTGGGTTACTTTGCGCATAATTTTTTAAGGCTGAATTTTCAAACTGTAAATAACCTTGATTAATTGTGGTTAGCTGCCCATTTTTAATTGTCAGTTCAAATGCCGCCTCACTCTTTGTTTTCGCTTTTAATAATGTAATCGGTAAAAAACCATCAATTGTACCGTCGCCAGCAAGCCCTTCGGTTGGATATTTAGCAAGAATATCTTTTAATTGTATCTGTTTTATCTTTAAATTTAATTGTTGGGGTAATTTAGCTAAATTCAATTTACTCGGTTCAATAAAAACTGAGCCAGAAAAAATATCAGCTTGAAGCTTTTTCCAAGTAACTATTCCTTTGCTAGGTGCTTTGAATGAAGCGGAATAACTTCCAGCTAATTTTAGCTTTTCAAAGGCGATACCCATGTTTACTTCTTGAACATTTAACGCCGGCGTTGAAATCGTAAATCGGTTATCTTTAACAATAATATTGACATCACCTGTCACCGATTTGATTTCACTACTTTTATAAATACCATTGAGCTTATTAACCGTTAGCATTGCTGTAACAGAGAGTTTATTGCTATCAAACGGAATTTTTGATTGAAGTTGCATATTCAAATGCCCTGTGCCAGAACCAAGGAGTAAATCGTCAGAAATATTCGCTTTATCAAAGCTAATTGAGGCGTTATCTGAAGTTGTTAATGCCAATTGATGGGCAGATACCCAACCAGTAAATGGTAATGTTAAGTTGCTATTTTCTAAACCAAATGGCTTTAAAGATGTTTTAAAAAGACCGTTTTGTATATCAAAACGTGAAGCTGTTTGATTAACCAACAAAGTAGCTGACAATTGTGCGATCTCTTGGGTATTGGTTGCTACATTCAGTTGTATCGCTTCTTGCTGTTTACTGATATCGACTTTTAAATCGAATTGTT
Source organism: Gilliamella sp. Pas-s25 (assembly GCF_009795885.1). GTDB lineage: Bacteria > Pseudomonadota > Gammaproteobacteria > Enterobacterales > Orbaceae > Gilliamella. The sequence goes on from NZ_WTEV01000022.1 coordinate 15,001, forward strand.
TTTTATCTTGTTCATAAAATCGCAATGTATCTATATGAATCGTCTTAGGTGACCAATAAATAATCGTTGGAATCAAAGAGAGATCAAGATCGGATTGATTAAGATTATCAGTAGCAGTATCAACTACATTTTCGACAGAATCTACGACCGTTTCAGATTGATTTACTTGCCAGTGGATATCTAAATTATTTGCAGATAAATATGACCATGAAATTAATAGATTTTTAGCTGTTATAGAGATTTGAGATTGCTTGCTAACAGTAAGTTCATCAAAAGTAAGACCTTCAAAACCAAGGCTAGCACCATGCCAATCGACCATAATTCCATGTTTCTGCTTAAATGACTGCCAATAGTGCCACCCATATAAGCAAAACAATGCGATCAAAAATAAGATACTTAGTGAGATCCAATAGCGTTTTTTTAAGCGAACCATAGAAGTGCTCGATTTGGCGAAAATAATTGCAGGCATTACCCTGCAATAAATAGATTAATTTTGAGATTGCTCACGCTGAGTAATATATGCCAGAGCTTTATCAATTCTAGCAAGTGTGCGCTTTTTACCAACGGCAAAAACAGTTGCATCAACCGATGGTGATTGCCCGATACCGGTTACTGCAACGCGTAGTGGCATGCCGACTTTTCCCATACCAACATCCAGTTCAGCTGCCGTTTGTTCAATGGCATGATGAATTTTATCTATTTGCCAATCAAAATCGGCGATCGCTTCAATTTTGGCTTTAAGTGTTTCTAATGGCTGTTTAGCCACTGGGCGAAGATGTTTTTTAGCTGCATCTGCATCAAAATCAGCAAAGTCTTGATAACAATAAGAACAAGATTCAGCCATTTCTTTCAGCGTTTTACAACGTTCGCCAAATAGCTTAATGATGGTAATAAGATCGGGACCATTAGCTAAATCATAGCCTTGTTGGTTCATATGCCAAACTAAATGCTGAGCAACATAATCTGCATCTAAATGATTAATATAATGGTGATTTAACCAAAGTAATTTTTCAGTATTAAATGCACTGGCTGATTTACTCACTGCATTTAATGAAAAATAACTAATCATTTCAGGCACTGAGAAGATTTCTTGATCGCCATGTGACCACCCAAGGCGTACTAAATAGTTAAGTAGTGCTTCGGGTAAATAACCGTCATCACGATATTGCATTACACTGACCGCACCATGGCGTTTAGATAATTTTTGTCCATCATCCCCTAAAATCATCGATACGTGCCCATACTCAGGCAATGGTGCACCTAACGCTTTGAGAATGTTGATCTGACGAGGTGTGTTGTTGATGTGATCTTCACCACGAATAACATGGGTAATTTCCATATCCCAATCATCAACAACCACACAGAAATTATAAGTTGGTGAACCGTCTGTGCGACGAATAATAAGATCATCAAGCTCTTTATTGGCGATCTCAATCGGTCCTCGGATTAAATCATTAAAGATAACAGTACCATCAATAGGATTAGCAAAACGAACAACATGAGGCTCATCATGAGAATGTTCTTTTTGTACCGAATCACAACGGCAATGACCATCGTAACGCGCTTTTTCACCTTTCGCCATCTGTTCTTCACGTAGCTGGTCAAGGCGTTCTTTAGAACAGTAACAACGATAAGCTGTACCTTTGGTTAACATTTCGTCAATAACGAGATTATAACGATCAAAACGTTTAGTTTGATAATAAGGACCTTCATCCCATGATAATTTTAACCAATTCATACCCTCCATTATTGCTTCAATCGCTTCTGGTGTTGAACGCTCAAGATCGGTATCTTCAATACGTAATACAAATGTACCTTTTGCATGGCGAGTATAAAGCCAAGAATAAAGTGCAGTACGAGCACCACCTACGTGTAAATAGCCTGTTGGGCTAGGTGCAAAACGGGTTTTGATTTTCATGAAATAATCCTAAAAATAACAAAAACGAGCGCCTAATTAACCAGACTGTGGCTTGCGCTCCCTTTTCTTATTCTGTCTGTTGCTCTGACAGAATAACATTTTGATATAAATTTGATTTAGTTACCTATTCTAACACGCCGAAAGGTTTCGGCAATAGTGCCATTAATGTTAGAAAGTTAAACCATGCTGTTGTAAAAAAGTTTCAGAAAAGTATGTGTTTCAGTATAAAATTAACATTTAGCCATTTTATTTAAGTTAAGGCTGATTTATTTAGTACTGATCTAGCCTCATTAGTGTGCTTCATCCCAATTATCACCTAAGCCAACATCCACTTTTAATGGTATCGATAGCTGATAACAATTCTCCATAATCGATTTTATTTGAGTGCGATACTGCTTAGCCAATTCTTCTTTTACTTCAAATACGAGTTCATCGTGTACTTGCATCACCATTCTAATATTACCTACAGGTAGACTTTTAATCCATTCACTCACTTTAATCATCGCTGTTTTGATAATATCAGCCGCCGTGCCTTGCATTGGCGCATTAATGGCGGCACGCTCAGCACCACGACGTTCAATACCACTTCCTGATTTAATTTTTGGAAGATACAAACGTCGACCAGATAAAGTTTCAATATAACCTTGTTCTGCTGCTTGCTGGCGGATTTCGTCCATATAAGTTTGAACGCCTGGGTAACGTTCAAAATAGCGATCGATATAAAAGCTTGCTTCTTTACGAGTAATATTAATTTGTTTAGATAAACCAAAAGCACTCATACCGTAAATTAATCCAAAATTAACTGCTTTTGCCCGTCTTCGCTCTTCAAAAGTGACTTCAGATTCAGATTTATCTAAAATTTCACTAGCCGTCACTCGGTGAATATCTTTATCGTTAGCAAAAGCGTTAAGTAAGCTTTTATCTTGTGATAGATGCGCCATGATACGTAATTCAATTTGCGAATAATCAGCAGAAATAATCTTATAACCTTTTGGCGCAACAAATGCCTGTCGAATTCGGCGCCCTTCTTCGGTTCTCACTGGGATATGTTGTAAATTTGGCTCATTTGACGACAATCGACCCGTTATCGTACCGATTTGATTATAATTAGTGTGGATCCGATGATCGATAGGGCTAATCATCAAGGGTAATTTATCGGTATAAGTATTTTTTAACTTAGCTAAACTACGATAAAGCAAAATCATACGTGGTAATTCGTATTGATTAGCTAGCTCACTCAAAACATCTTCACTGGTTGATGGTTCACCTTTTGGCGTCTTTTTGAGTACTGGTAATTGATGCTTATCAAATAAAAGAGCTTGAATTTGTTTAGGCGATGCCGGATTAAAATTTTCACCAGCCAGCAATTGTAATCTTTCTTGAATTTCGTTCAATTTGTTGTTCAATTCAGTAGAATGCTTATTTAATAACTTGGCATCAATCAAAACACCGGTTCTTTCCATTTCGGCTATTATAATGGTGAGTGGCATTTCAATATTAGTGAATAGATTTTTTAATTTTTGGTCTCGTTCAAGCACAGGCCATAACTTATTATGCAATTGTAACGTGATATCGGCATCTTCAGCAGCATATTGCGTCGTTTTTATTACATCAATATTATCAATAGTCACTCGAATTTTATCAAATTTAGTTAATTCATCATAAGTAATGGTTTTATGATTCAAATAGCGATTTGCCAAACTATCCATATCATGACGGTCATTACTGTTTAATACATAAGATTCAATCATGGTATCAAACGCAATTCCTTGCACTGTTATGCCATAGTTTGCCAGCACGCTGTAATCAAATTTCGCATTTTGGGCGATTTTTTGGATTTTTGGATTTTCAAATATCGGTTTTAATTTAGCTAAAACATCATTGAGCGGCAATTGCTTCGGAACACCTAAATATTGGTGAGCAAGTGGAATATAAGCCGCTTGATAAGGTTCAACACTGAGTGATATGCCCACTAATTTAGCATGCACATGATCTACATTATCGGTTTCAGTATCAAACGCGAATTGCTTGCTATTTGTTAATTTTACAAGCCATTCATCTAGTTGTTCATTGGTTAATATGCATTGGTAATCAGTTTCTGTGTTTTGTGAAGTTGGTGTAAGTTGTTCTTCTTGAGTAGATAAGAAGAAATTATCATCGACTTCTACCGCAGTATTTTTTTGCTGTTTTAAAAAAGTACCGCCAATTAATTCTTTTTGCCAACGATGAAAACCATAGTAATTAAACAACTCAATTAGAGCCTTAACGTCAATATCCCCTACCAATAATTGCTCATTGGTAAAATCTAACTTCACATCGGTTTTGATTGTTGCAAGTAAATAAGAAAGATCTGCATCATTTTGATTATCGATCAATTTTTTCTTTAAAGATTTAGCGCCTCGGATCGATAATTTTTCAATATCATCCAATCGATGATAAATATCTTTTACGCCATCAAATTCAGATAATAAACTTTGTGCCGTCTTTTCACCTATGCCAGGTACACCAGGGATATTATCGGAAGAATCCCCTCTTAATGCTAAATAATCAATCATCTTTTCGGGTGGAACACCAAATTTTTCCATAACGCCTTTTGGATCAAGAATCGTATTATTCATGGTATTAATAAGCGTGATTTTATCACTCACCAACTGAGCCATATCTTTATCGCCAGTACTAATTAATACTTCAAGGTTTTCCTTTTCTGCTTGTCTAGCTAGTGTACCAATGACATCATCGGCTTCGACACCATCAATGCAAAGTAGTGGTAAACCCATGGCTTTCAAAATAGTATGAATAGGTTCAATTTGGGGACGAAGATTTTCGGGCATTGCCTCGCGAGTTGCTTTATATTCGCTATAGATCTCGTTACGAAATGATCCACCTTTGGCATCAAAGACCACAGCAATATGGGAAGAGTTGTATTGATTAATTAAACTACGAACCATATTAATCACACCAAAAATAGCGCCAGTTGGTTCACCTTTGGCATTGGTTAATGGAGGACATGCAAAAAAAGCACGGTAAAGATAAGATGATCCATCAATTAAAATAATCGGTGTGTTATTTGGCATTATGGTTACCTAAAACGTTAGTCAATTCAATGTCTGATAGTATAACCTAATTAGCTAAAATATTCTTAGCAAGACAATAATATAATGTAAAAAAGTTTCAGGAAACTATGCGTTTTAGTATAAAAATCTGTAAGAACTATATATTACTTCACGAGTGTTATATAATATTGCCTCTAATTTCGCCTGAGTATTTGATAAATGACAGAATTAACTCTTGCCGCGCAAAAAGTCAAAGAAGCACTAGCCGCTAAAAACCTTGAAACACCATCATGCCGTCTAGCTATGGATAATAGTGAGCGTAAAGCAAAAATCGAGTCACATTTTCGTGAAATTATGAAGCTAATGGAACTGGATTTGACTGATGACAGCCTTGCCGAAACCCCCCATCGAGTATCGAAAATGTTTGTTGATGAGATTTTTTCTGGTCTTTATTATGAAAATTTTCCAAAAATCACGCTGATCGAAAATAAAATGCAAGTGGATGAGATGATCACTGTTCGCGATATTACACTAACTAGTGTTTGTGAACACCATTTCGTCACAATAGACGGTAAAGCCACCGTTTCTTATATTCCGAAAGATAAAGTGATAGGACTGTCTAAAATCAATCGTATCGTTGAGTTCTTTTCACAACGCCCTCAAGTACAAGAAAGGTTAACGCAACAAATTTTAGTTGCCCTGCAAACATTACTTGGTACTGTCAATGTTGCGGTTTCAATTGAAGCGACCCATTATTGCGTAAAAGCCAGAGGCATTAAAGATTCGAGCAGCACCACAACCACCACGGCGCTGGGTGGTGGATTTAAAACCAATCCAAGCACAAGACAAGAGTTTTTACGAGCACTAAACCATTATTGATATGATAAATCGTTATTTTTGACGAGTAATGGTTTAAGACATAGCTTAGCAAGCCTTTTGTGTAAAATAAAGTAAAAGGCTTGATGCAAAACAGTAAAACCTAACTTTATATTGCGTGCATCTTCAAGAAAGATTGGTATAATTCTTAGTTACTTAATATAAATAGCATTGTTTTCATGAAGATTATCCGTGGTATAACTAATTTAAAAAATCAATTCTCTCAATGTGTTTTAACCTTGGGAAATTTTGATGGCGTTCATTTAGGGCACCAGCAATTAATTAACCATATTATTAAACAAGGAAAAAAACGAAACCTGCCTACGGTTGTGATGTTATTTGAACCTCAACCACTAGAGTTTTTTGCACAAGATAAGGCGCCGTCACGGTTAACTTCATTCCAAGAAAAAATCATTTTTATTGAAAAGCTAGGTGTTGACTATACTATTGTTATTCCATTTACAAAAAAGTTTGCCCATATGGCAGCAAATCATTTTATTCAAGATTGGTTGATTAATAAGCTACAAGCTAAATATATTACTATCGGTGATGATTTTCGATTTGGATTTGACCGTAAAGGGGATATCAATCTTCTACAAAAATATGCCCACAACAACGATTTTATAGTAGAAAGCATGCCTACATTGGTTTGGAATAATTTTCGTATTAGTAGTACTGCCGTTCGCCAAGCACTTTTAAATAGTGATTTTCAATTGGCTCATTGCTTATTGGGTCGTGATTATACGATTCAAGGCCGTGTAGTCCATGGCAATGCATTGGCAAGACAGTTAGGGTTTCCAACGGCTAATATTCATTTGCACCGAAAAAAACCTGCTTTGCAAGGCGTTTATCTTGTTAAAGTAAAAAACAGTTGTAGTAATCAATCTTATCATGGTATTGCTAATATTGGCATAAGACCCACTATTGATGGAAAAAAAGCCATTTTAGAAGTGAATCTATTTGACTTTTCAGATGATATTTATGGACAATATTTAGACATATCTTTCGTTCAAAAATTACGTGACGAGAAAAAGTTTGATTCATTAGCAGAATTAAAACAACAAATTACACAAGATGTTTGCACTGCGAAAAAGATCAGTGCACAATTAACCAATTAAAAGTAGTATCAACAAATTTAACTGGAATAAATCAGCATGACAGACTATAAAAACACATTGAATTTACCTGAAACAGGATTCCCAATGCGAGGCGATCTTGCTAAACGCGAACCTGCAATGTTACAAAATTGGTACGATAAAGAACTTTATCGCAAAATCCGCCAAGTAAAAAAAGGCAAAAAAACCTTTATTTTGCATGATGGTCCTCCTTATGCAAATGGTAAACTTCATATTGGTCATGCAGTTAATAAAATTATCAAAGATATCATTATCAAATCAAAAGGCTTAAGCGGTTATGATTCCCCGTATATTCCAGGATGGGATTGTCATGGCTTACCAATTGAACAAAAGGTCGAAGAGCAAGTTGGTAAGCCTGGGGTTAAAGTATCTCCTGCTGAATTTCGCCAAATTTGCCGTGATTATGCGGCCTCACAAGTTGAACTACAAAAAGCCGATTTTATTCGTATGGGCGTACTTGGTGATTGGCAAAACCCTTATCGCACCATGAATTATGATACAGAAGCCAACATTATTCGTGCTTTAGGTAAAGTGATTGAAAATGGTCATTTAGTTAAAGGCGCAAAACCGGTTTATTGGTGTACTGATTGTATGTCTTCTTTAGCGGAAGCCGAGGTTGAATATTATGATAAATCATCACCAGCAATCGATGTAAAATTTAAAGCGGTTGATAATCAAGCTGTCGCAAAAAAATTTGGTATCAATACCGATTTAACCATTTATGCAGTTATCTGGACAACCACACCTTGGACATTACCTGCTAGCCGAGGGATTGCTTTAAATGCTGATTTTGAATACCAACTGGTTCAAATCAATGATAAAGAGTGCCTAATCTTAGCCACTGATTTAGTTGAAACAGTGATGAAGCGAGCTAATATCAGCGAATGGAAAGTATTAGGTAGCTGTCAAGGTAAGGCACTTGAGTTATTACGCTTTAAACACCCATTCCTTGATTTTGATGAACCTGTGGTACTTGGCGAGCACGTTACTATTGATGCCGGTACAGGTGCAGTACATACCGCACCAGGTCATGGTACAGAAGACTTTATGGTCGGTCAAAAATATGGGCTTGAAGTAGCAAACCCCGTTGGTGGAAATGGTTGTTACTTACCTGGGACCGGTGCCGGATTAGATGGTTTATTTGTATTCAAAGCCAATAAAGTTGTCGTTGAAATTTTAAAAGAACATAACGCATTATTTCATTTTGAAAATATTGAACATAGTTACCCATGTTGTTGGCGTCATAAAACCCCTGTTATTTATCGCGCTACACCACAGTGGTTTATCAGCATGGATAAACAAGGCTTGCGAACGCAATCATTAAAAGAAATCAAACAAGTTCGCTGGATCCCTGATTGGGGGCAAGCTCGGATTGAAACCATGGTTTCTAATCGTCCAGACTGGTGTATTTCTCGTCAACGTACGTGGGGCGTGCCTATGACGTTGTTTGTTCACAAAGAGACCGAAGAACTTCATCCAGATACGTTAGCATTAGTTGAAAAAGTCGCTAAATTAGTTGAAAAAGATGGCATTCAAGCTTGGTGGGATGCTGATATTAAAGATCTCTTAGGTCCAGATGCTGATGATTATCGTAAGGTGCCTGATACGTTAGATGTGTGGTTTGATTCGGGATCAACATTTTCATCAGTTGTTCGTGTTCGTCCAGAATTTGAAGGACATGAAGCCGATATGTATTTAGAAGGCTCAGATCAACATCGTGGATGGTTTATGTCTTCGTTAATGTTATCAACAGCAATCGATAATAAAGCCCCTTATAAACAAGTATTAACGCATGGCTTTGTGGTTGATGGGCAAGGCCGCAAGATGTCTAAATCACTTGGTAATATTGTCACACCACAAGAAGTTATGAACAAACTTGGGGCCGATATTTTACGTTTATGGATTGCATCTACCGATTATTCAGGTGAAATGAGTTATTCGGACGAAATTATTAAACGCGCAGCTGACAGTTATCGCCGAATTCGTAATACCGCACGCTTTTTACTCGCTAACTTAAATGGTTTCGATCCAGTGAAAGATATGGTTAAACCAGAAGATATGGTCGTACTTGATCGTTGGGCAGTTAGTATGGCAAAAGAAGCTCAAGAACAAATTATTCAAGCTTATGAAAGTTATGATTTCCATAAAGTGGTACAACGGATTATGCAGTTTTGCTCAATCGAAATGGGATCATTCTATTTAGATATCATCAAAGATCGCCAATATACAGCTAAAAGCGATAGTATTGCTCGCCATAGCTGTCAAACAGCGTTGTATCATATTGCTCAAGCTATGGTTCGCTGGATTGCACCCATTTTATCATTCACCGCCGATGAAATTTGGCAATACTTACCAGCGGCAGAAAAACAAGAATTCGTTTTTGAAGATGAGTGGTATAGCTCGCTCTTTACTTTGTCAGATAACGAAGCATTAAATAGCGAATATTGGGCGCAGATTTTAGCGATTCGTAGCGAAGTGAATAAAGTGCTTGAACAAGGTCGTAATGATAAAGTGATTGGTGGCGCTCTTGAAGCGGCTGTTACGCTTTATGCTGATGAAGATATTGTCGCAACATTAGCTAAATTAGAGAATGAATTACGCTTTGTCTTACTTACATCACAAGCGAGCGTAAAACCATTACAAGCAGCGCCAGCCAATGCTGTGCAAAGCGATATTCAAGGACTGAAAATTGAACTTGCTAAGGCTCAAGGTGATAAATGCCCTCGTTGTTGGCACTATACCGTCGATAATGAACCAACCACACACTTATGCAAACGTTGTGAAGAAAATATTCACGGCAAAGGCGAAGTGCGACATTTTGCATAGCGATAAGCCATTTAGCACATTAAAATAAGCTATAGTATCTCTTTATAGCTATCTAGTACCTTTTCCGCCGACAATTGTCGGCGGAAATATAATAATGAGCACAGACTTATATGAAAAAAGATAACGGACTTTACTGGTTATTATTTGCAATTATTGTTTTTATCATTGATATCGCAAGTAAATTTTGGATTTTAAATAACTTTTCGCTATTTGAATCAGTGAACCTATTACCCTTCTTCTCAATTACTTATGTACGCAATATTGGCGCTGCCTTTAGTATTCTTGAAGGACAACGTACGATGCTTGCCGCTATCGCCTTGATCATCAGTGCCGTAATTTTGCATATGTTATACCGCAATACCCGCCAGCAAAAATTAGAAAACTTTTCATTAGCGCTGATTTTAGGTGGTGCATTAGGTAATTTATTTGATCGCCTTTATCATGGTTTTGTCATCGACTTTCTTGATGTCAATTTTGGTCATTGGCACTATCCGACCTTTAATATCGCAGACTGTGCAATCTGCGTGGGTATTGGATTATTTATCTTCTGTAATTATAAAAAACCGAAGAAGACTGTATAGTATGCAAATTATTTTAGCTAATCCTCGCGGTTTTTGTGCCGGTGTTGATCGTGCTATCACCATCGTTGAACGTGCACTAGAACTCTTTGGCGCACCAGTTTATGTTCGTCACGAGGTAGTACATAATCGCTATGTTGTTAATCGTCTAAAAGAGTTAGGGGCGATTTTTATTGAAGATATTAGCGAAGTACCTGACAACACCATTCTTATATTTTCGGCACATGGCGTGTCTAAAGCGATCCGCGAGGAAGCCAAACAACGTAAACTCCGCGTTTTTGATGCAACTTGTCCACTTGTAACCAAAGTACATATGGAAGTTGCTCGCTCAAGCTATCGTGGCGAAGAGGTGATTTTAATCGGTCATGCAGGTCACATTGAAGTAGATGGAACAATGGGGCAATATAGCAATCCAAAAGGCGGCATCTATTTAATTGAATCAATTGATGATGTACAAAAGCTACAGGTAAAAAACGAAAATAACCTTTGCTTTACCACTCAAACAACGTTATCGGTTGATGATACAGCAGAGATCATTGCTGCTTTAAAAAAACGTTTTCCTGATATTCGCAGTCCTCGTAAAAATGATATCTGCTATGCCACAACCAATCGCCAGCAGGCCGTGAAGCAATTATCATCACGTGCCGATATCGTCTTTGTCGTTGGTTCTAAAAATTCGTCTAATTCCAATCGCCTAGCTGAACTGGCAAGACGAAATAGTAAACAGGCTTATTTGATTGATTTTGCTTCTGACATCCAAAAAGAATGGTTGGTAAACGCACATACAATCGGCGTGACAGCTGGCGCATCTGCCCCTGATATTTTAGTACAGCAAGTGATTGATCACTTAAAAAGTCTAGGTTGTACATCACTCATTGAAACTGATGGCATTTTAGAAAATATCACCTTTGAAATTCCCAAAGAGCTACGGATTGATATAAAACCAACCTAAATTTAAGAAGAAGCCTTAATTCCCTGAAATTTGGCTAATAGCTCTTCTTGTGTTTCAACATGTTCAGGATCGGCGATAATCGCATTTTGAATAGGGCAAACACGCTGGCAAGTTGAGTGATCATAATAGCCCACACATTCGGTACATTTCGTAGGATCGATTTCATAAGTATCAAAGCCCATAGAGATAGCCTCGTTTGGGCACTCGGGCTCACACATATCACAATTAATACATTTGTTGGTTATTTTTAACGCCATTACTCTTCTATCTTTAGAGACTACCAAAAATTTGCGCCATTATAGCGCAATCGCCAATAAATCCGAATAAAGATCATATTATCACTTACTGAGATGCGCAATTATTGTAAAAAACTTTCAGAAAACTATGCGTTTTAGTATAAAATAGAAAATTTGTATAAGATAATTTTCATAATTATTACAAATTATTAAGAATAGTTATCAATTTCATTTTTGTTTATTACGATAAAATGTAAAAAAAATAACAACTAAATAAAAGGATGAAAAGGATTGTTAAAGTTTATTAAAATTAAATATATAGTTATAGCTATTATCTTCTTAGTAATTATTTATATTGCATACTTAATCACATCTCATTCACAACCTACCGCTAATTATATTACCTCGCCTGTTACCAAAGGTCAGATTGAAAAAACGGTACTGGCCGATGGTACAATTAGTGCTTTTAAACAAGTTAGTGTTGGCGCGCAGGTTTCTGGCCAAATCAAAAAACTCTATGTTGAGTTGGGTGATGAAGTTAAACAAGGCGATATGATTGCCGAAATTGACGATCTTAAACAAAGCAATGATTTAAAACAATCAGAAGCTTCACTTAATAGTTTAGAAGCACAACGCGAAGCCAAACAAGCAAGACTAATTAACTATCAGTTAACTTATAATCGTCAGCACAAACTAGTCAGTAAAGGGGTGGGTGTTCAATCAGATTTGGATGCAGCAAAAGCCGAACTTGATGCAATCAAAGCCGATATTGCTGCGCTTAATGCCGACATTGTTAAGGCGCAAGTTGCGGTTGATACCGCGAAAGTTAACTTAGGATATACTAAAATCCGTTCACCTATTGATGGAGTGATTGTTGCTATTCCTGTAAATGAAGGACAAACCGTTAACTCTGTCCAAAGTGCACCAACCATTGTTAAAGTAGCCCAGCTTGATAAAATGACGATTGAAGCGCAAATTTCCGAAGCCGATGTGGTCAATGTCAAAAAAGGGATGCCTGTTTATTTTACCATTTTAGGACAGCCTAATAGACGTTTTGATGGCTTAACACTACGTGCCATAGAGCCAGCACCAGATTCAATTAATACCGAGACAACCTTGTCAAGTTCATCATCAACCACAAAAAGCGCGATTTATTATAATGGATTATTTGATGTGGATAATCCCGATCATATTTTAAGAATTTCAATGACAGCACAAGTTTATATCGTCCTATCTGAAGCAAAAGATGTATTAATCATTCCTTCTCAAGCAGTCCAAAAAAAATTAGGCAATAATAAAGCCATTGTTTATCTATTAAATAAAAATAAAGAAATTGAAGAACACGAAGTTATTTTAGGTATCGATAATAATATCAATGTTGAAATAAAATCGGGTATAAAAGAGGGTGATATTGTTGTAGTAAGTAGTACTAATGGAGCATCAATAGGTAATAATGCAAGATCCCCAAGGATTCGATTCTAATATGGCAAATAATACACCTCTTATCAAACTTGAAAATATTGTTCGTGAATTTCCAGCAGGCGATTCAACCATACAAGTTCTTAAAGGCATCAATCTGACAATTAATGCTGGTGAAATGGTGGCAATTATTGGAGCATCAGGATCGGGTAAATCCACGTTAATGAATATATTAGGCTGCCTAGATAAACCAACCACTGGCACCTACTCCATTGGCGGACGCACAACAAGTAAATTGTCACTTGATGAGCTAGCCCAATTACGTCGCGAACATTTTGGTTTTATCTTTCAACGTTATCACTTGTTAAATGCACTAACAGCACAAGGGAATGTAGAAATTCCAGCCATTTATGCTGGTGTAACCAGTGAACAGCGACAAAAAAGAGCGGACGAAATTTTAACACGTTTAGGGCTTGCTGATAAAATACATAATAAACCTAGTCAGTTATCAGGCGGTCAACAACAACGAGTCAGTATTGGTCGAGCTTTAATTAATGGTGGACAAATTATTTTAGCGGATGAACCAACCGGTGCTCTCGATCGTAAAAGTGGCTTAGAAGTGATGGCCATATTGCAAGAGTTACACCAACAAGGGCACACAGTTATTATTGTCACACACGATGCAAATATTGCCCAAAATGCCCAGCGAATTATTGAAATTAGTGACGGTAATATTATTTCTGATTCAATTAATCCCAAATACCAATCTGAACAAGGTGATAATCGTGAAATTAAGCAAATCGAAGCGACTAAAACCCAAGATAACTTCTTGGCAAAATATTATCGTTTTCGTGATGCTTTTAAGATGGCTATGTTGTCAATGCTTTCGCAGCGGTTACGTACTGTCTTAACGATGTTAGGTATTATTATTGGTATTGCATCTGTGGTGTCTGTTGTTGCATTAGGACAAGGTACCAAGCAGAAAATTTTATCTAATATTAATTCTTTAGGAACTAGTACGTTAGAGATCTATGCTGGCACAGGTTTTGGTGATCGTAATGCAGATAAAATCACAACACTACGCTCATCTGATGCTGACTTTTTGGCACAACAAAGTTTTGTTCACAGCACCACACCTAATCTTGCAACCAGTGTTTATTTTCGAATTAACAACTTAGCTCTGACAGGAACAGTAAATGGAGTTGGAGAGCAATTCTTTGCAGTTCGTGGTTATACTATTTCCCAAGGAAAATCATTTGATGAAACAAGTATTATTACTTCAGCACAAGATGCGGTAATTGATGAAAATACCGTTAAACGACTATTTGCAAATCAAAACCCTATTGGAAAAATTTTAATGGCTGGGCAACTACCAGTAAGAATCATTGGTGTTGCCACTAAGCAACAACAAGGATTTGGTAGTAATGAAAGCTTGAATATTTGGTTACCTTATACCACTGTGATTAATCGTATGGTGGGACAAACTTCGTTAAAAAGCATCACTGTACGAGTTAAAGATAATGTTGATTTATCGATTGCAGAACAAGCTATTAATCAAATTATGTTAAAACGACATGGCACAAAAGATTTTTTCATCTTTAACTCTGACAATATACGAGAAACCATTAACTCATCAGCTTGGGTAATGACATTATTGATTTCGGCCATTGCGCTCATTTCACTTGTTGTTGGTGGCATTGGGGTGATGAATATCATGTTAGTATCGGTCACTGAAAGAACGCGAGAAATTGGTGTACGTATGGCCGTTGGTGCTCGTTCAAGCGATATATTACAACAATTTTTAATTGAAGCTGTATTGGTTTGTTTAATTGGTGGAACTATTGGCATTTTACTTTCATTTGCCATAGGATTTATTTTTAATTCCGTTGTCACCTCTTTTGCAATGAGCTTTTCAGTAATAGCCATTATCGCAGCATTTAGTTTCTCAAGTATAATCGGTATTATTTTTGGCTATTTTCCAGCTAGGCGAGCAGCTAAACTTGATCCGATTTATGCTTTAGAGCGAGAATAATCATCTTACTACAATAAAAAATCCCTTTGTAGATAACAATAATGCAAAGGGATTTAAAAATTAATTTATGCAGGTTGTTTTTTTAAACTTAATAACCATTTATTTTTTATTAGAATGAGTTTTTTCTTTTTCTTTTACTTTTGCATTAGGATCTAACCCAGCTACAAATGCTGTCACTCTTGCATAATCATTAATAAATGCTTCATCACTAGTTCTATTAAGCTGATTTGCTATGATATAAAACTTACGATTCACAATAATTGTAGGGATAGACTCTGGTTTCATCTCTTTAATCGCATCAGCTTGTTGTGCCATAAATGCTTTAACTAAAAAGTTGTCTTTCGTTTTATCATACACTTCGCCACTGATACCTAATTTTTCAAAAACCATTTTAATATCATCAGCAGTTTTTATTGTTTTATCTTTCTGAACAGCATTATAAAGTGCATCTGAAGCTTTATCTTCAATACCAAGTACATTAGCCACAGCCCATGCTTGCGCAAGCTCTTTAGCCAATGGTCCAAAATCCTCTAAATGGTAGCGTTTAAATTTGACGCCTTCAGGTAAAGATTGACCAATAGTTTGTGAGCCATTATTTTGAATCTCAAATCTAAAACAGCTTGGGCAATTAAACGAAAAGAACTCAATAACTTCTTTATCCGGTGATGGATTAGTTGGCAGTGCAGCATATTGTTTGCCTAATTCAATCGGATCAAGTACATTCGCAGCCGCTGTTTGTGGTGTGTTAGTGTTAGTGTTAGTGTTAGTTTTAGTAATGGTTGGACTTTCTTTTGCAAAACAGTTTACAGAAGAAAGCAAAATACTAATTGCAATAAGTGTTTTTTTCATTTTAATGATTCTCCTTATTCTTTTATAATCCCACGTGCTTTTAATAATGCGGATTTAAAATCTTCTTCATAATCTTTTTTTAGACCAGGAATAGCTTCATTCTTATCCGAGCCGCGCATTTTTAAATGATAAATTAAAACTTCGTCACTCAACTCTTTTAATTCACCTTCAAAACCAGCCTCTTGCCCTAACTTAGCTAAAAATTGTAATAAGTTAAGATCGGAATCACTTTCCCAAGCTGGTTGTAATAATTCCATTACTTCATCAATACGATGACATTTCATAATTAATACCTTTTTTAATCCTTCGTGTTCATTGAAGGGGGATGATATAAAATCTTATTTATCTATACCTAATAAATTATTTCATAAAGTAAGGAAATAATAGGCTTGCTCATTATTGCCAACCTAAAAATCGACACCATAATCATATTTAATTGATTAAACTACACCTTAAAAAGAGACTGGTATATACTCAGTTTCAATAATAGTTGAGTCAATCTGTTTAAAATGTGTATGCTGCAATTTAAAATAACTTTGCTATATAGTAATGTTATTTTGTTTTTTCGCAATGTAAAAGAGAAATAATTTATGGAAAAACTGTCTATTACTGCAATCATTTTAGCAGGAGGAAAAAGCACACGCATGAATGGTGATGACAAAGGTTTACTATTATTAAATCAAAAACCGCTCTATCAACATGTCATTGACCGCATCAAACATCAAACTAATTCCATCATGATTAATTGTAATAATAATGTTAGCCAATATCAAACTGCCGGCTATCCAGTATTTAGCGACGTTCTAAAAGGGTATTTTGGTCCATTATCAGGTGTTTACAGTGGGTTATTATGTAGTAAAACTGATTGGAATTTGTTTGTTAGTTGTGATACACCCTTTTTACCAAATAATTTAATCGCACGTTTAGCTACGCATACATCAACTCATAAAGCAATCTATCCTTTTGATGGTAAATATCATCACCCAACCATTTTGCTTATTCACAAGAGTGTTATCCCACAACTTAGGATTTATTTAGAACAGGGTAATCGTAAATTAATGTTATTTTTAGAAAAAATCTCAGCAAAATCGGTCTATTTTGATAATCAGGCGTCTTGTTTTATTAATATCAATACACCAGAGGAGCTAAAACAAGCAAATCAGATGATAAAGTAACTAAAAAAGAAAATAAGATAAATATATACCGACATTAATGCTATTTATTCATAGATAATATAGCCGAAATAATGAACAATATAGTGTTCATATTCATTCCGGCTTCTAATATCAATCAATACGTCACACTAACCAGTTTTTTAATTGCTCAGCAAATAATGCTATCTCTTCATCTTGAGTAGACCACGAAGTACAAAAACGCAAACCAATATGGTTAGAGTCAGTTTGACCGAGATTATCCACAGCATAATGTGCAAGAATTTTCTTAGCTAACTTATTAGGAAAATTAACAAACAATTGGTTACTTTGTGGTTTAGCTGCAAACGTTAACCCAATATTTTCAAAAATTGTTTTTAATTTTTCAGCCATATCATTACTGTGTTTACCCAGTTCTAAATAAAGATCATTTTGCATTAGTGTATTGATTTGCGAAGCTACAATCCAGCTTTTAGCTAAAATTGCGCCTTTTTGTTTCATACTAAAACGAAAATCTTGATTAACTGATAAGTTATTAAACACCACCGCTTCACCAGCAAAAGCACCAACTTTAGTACCACCAATATAAAATACATCCGTGTATTTTGCTAAGTCAGGAAAAGATATATCATTATCTTTCGCCGCTAAAGCCATGGCTAAACGTGCTCCATCTAAATAAAGATAGAGGTCATTTTTTTGACAAAATAGATATAATTGTTTGATCTCCTGCTTGGTATATATCGTGCCGAGCTCGGTTGTGTTTGAAATATACACAAGCTTAGGTTGTACCATATGTTCATCACAATGATCAGCTAAAACTGGCTTAATCAGTTCTGGCGTTAATTTTCCATCTTCTGTTTGTACTGTTAATACTTTATGCCCAGTTGCCTCAATAGCCCCTGTTTCATGCACATTGATGTGCCCAGTATCAGCCGCAATCACCGCCTGATAAGGTCTTAAGATATGTGAAATGACCACTAAATTAGTAATCGTACCGCCCGGCATAAAATGAATATCAGCATTAGGCGACTGTAACTGTATTTTTATGTTCTCTCTTGCCTGATTACAACATTGATCTAAACCGTACCCACTGAATTTCTTATCAGTCATATCAATAATGCTTTTGAGCAATTTAGGATGAACAGTTTGATTATAATCATTCAAAAAATCATGCATATAATTACCTTTATCGTTTAGCTTTGTATAAAATGATGTAATATTAATTACACATGAATATAACACTTTTAAAATATAGGTTCTATGAACAAACAAAAAATTATTGGCATTAGCGGCTATAGTGGCAGCGGTAAAACAACATTGCTGAAAAAGATCATTACATTGCTTGTTGAACAAAATTTTAAAGTCGGCTCATTAAAACATGCTCATCACGATATTGAAGTCGATATTCCAGGTAAAGATAGCTATCAATTACGTAAGGCCGGATCGTTACAAACAATTGTTGCTTGTGATGAGCGATATGCAGTAATTTGCGAAACACCAAACAAGCCAACCGATTTAATCACACTCATTAATCAATTTAACGATATTGATATAATACTAATAGAAGGATTTAAACACGAAAAAATCCCTAAAATTATTTGCCACCGCAAAGCAAATAAAAAAGCACTGTATATTGACGAGTTTACAATAGCGGTTGCAAGTGATGGAGCGTTAGAAACTTCTTTGCCTGTGCTTGATATCAATCAACCACTTCAAATTGTTGAATTTATAAAAAGTTATTTATTTAAACAATAATATAGCGTATCTTATTTACCAATTTTTTACTTTGTAGTTTATAAAATTTGCATGATTCCTTTATTAAAAATATTAAAACGCATTTTAATCATTACCAAAAAAGGAATCATTGGACTGATGTTGCTATCTATCTTTGCCACCTTAATTATGCGTTGGGTAAATCCGCCATTCGGTTCTATGTTAATGATAGAGCGCAAGATAATGCATTGGAATACACCACAACAACGAATCTGGAAAGATTTGGATGAAATTTCAGACAATATAAAAATTGCAGTCATAGCGTCAGAAGATCAGCATTTTCCTACCCATTGGGGATTTGATTTTAAAGCCATTCGCCTAGCGCTAGACCATAATCAAAATAGTAAAAAGATTAAAGGCGCTAGCACAATTACTCAGCAAGTGGCTAAAAATATCTTTTTATGGCCATCTCGCAGTTGGATTCGTAAAGGAATTGAGTCTTGGTTTACATTATGGATAGAGCTATTTTGGTCAAAACAGCGTATACTGGAACTCTATTTAAATTGTGCAGAATGGGGAGAAGGTATTTTTGGCATTGAAGCCGCATCTCAGCACTATTTTAATGTCAGTGCCAGTCAGTTAACATCACAGCAAGCAAGCTTACTTGCAGCAGTATTACCTAATCCAAGGCGTTGGAGCCCAATTACACCAAGTGAACGAGTCCAAAAAAGAGCAAAATGGATTCATGCCCAAATGCGTAATTTAGGCAATAACAATTATCTCAAAAAACTAAAATAGCCACCTATTCCTAAATAAATTTTTGGATAAATTCAGGCACAATTTTACTTGCTGGCCCGTAAATTTTGGTTTGAAACAGACTTTCACCTAGACTTGGCTCTAAATTAAGTTCAATCGATTTAGCGCCCGCTTGATTAGCTATTTGTACAAAACCAGCAGCAGGATAGACATTGCCTGATGTGCCAATGGATATAAAGTAATCTGCTTGCGAAAGTGCATCATAAATTTGTTCCATTTGTAGGGGAATTTCACCAAACCAGACTATATGTGGGCGAATTAATTGGTTTTGTTGATAATTCACATCGTTAAAGCAATCAATTATCTGTCCTGTTTTTTCATTACGCACTTTTAATAACTCACCATGCATATGTATTATATTTTTAGATCCAGCTTGTTCATGTAAGTTATCCACATTTTGTGTCACAATTAAGACGTTATCAGTGCCTAATTTCTGTTCTAATTCAGCTAGCGCAAAGTGGGCTGCGTTCGGTTTTACGCTTGGATTTTGTAATTTACGGCGCAACATATTATAAAAATCATGTACCGCTGTTGGGTTGCGTATATAGCCTTCGTAAGTTGCTACATCATTAACATCATAACCTTCCCATAATCCATTTTGGGCTCGAAAAGTTGATAAACCCGATTCGGCCGAAATACCCGCACCGGTTAGAATAACTATTTTAGGTATCGCCATAATTCATTACACCTTTATAATTTATCTAAGATTATTGAAAACAAAATATTAGCCAATTATTGGCTGTATTCGGTGGTAAAAATATGCAAAGCAGGCTTGCTTAGTTTTTGATATTGGCTGTAGGCGCTTGCCACTTTTAATCGAATATCTGCCTTGGATTCACCATTTAACCAACTGTTAATCATTGCATGTACACTATACGCTTCGGGCGCCATACGGTGCAAAGTTAAAATAAGCGGAGTAATACCTAGGCGCGATAGTGGTGGCGTAAAATATTGTTGGCTTTTGCAAGCAAATACCGCCGCATAACGTGATTTTTGTTTTTCTTGTTGTTCTTTTGATAATGTATCCCAACGCCAGCTATCAGGCAGATACTTCTTCCATGACCATTCCATTAATGAATCGTGGCCAATATAGACAACCAGATCAGCACTGCCACCTGCCATGATCGTTTTATCGCTTAATTTAAACGCTTTTACCTTTTTGCCTGCTGAGTAGTCAATAAAATCATCAACAGTATCGTTAATATATTTGCCATTATACGCCTGTGCAATTAGATAGACATCTTTGTCTTGGTGTTTGTAAATAATTTCTTCTAATATTATTCCTGATTTGGGTCGATTAATTTGTACAATTTGCCACTCTTTTTGCTTAGAAAAATAGGTTTTAAACCCGTAAGCAGCCCCCCAATAAAGGTTGTTTTTGGGATCTTGACCGTTTCCTATCGCCTTTGGAACAGGTGCAATCTTTTGATATTTGTTATCACAAAGCGCCACCAAAACATGGATCACTTTGGGATCGGCAAAACAGGGCAAGGAGAGTATGAAATAAATAATCGATGCAAACCATAACTGTGTTTTTCTTTTCTTCATTTAAGAATGTTACCTTAAAGGCCGTATTTATAACTACATTATTTTTTATATAGACTTTATAGCATAGCTATTCTACTATTTAGTAAGACGAGTTAACAAAAAATAAATAAATTTTATATAGGTATATGAAAAATGAAAACCATTGGTTTAATCGGAGGGATGAGTTGGGAAAGCACCACAACTTATTATCAAGTTATTAATCAAACTATTGCCAAATCATTAGGTGGCCTGCATTCAGCAAAAACAATTTTATATAGCGTTGATTTTCAAGCGATTGAAAATTGCCAAGCCAATAATGAGTGGAATAAAAGCGCAGAAATTTTAATTGATGCGGCTAAAAGAGTAGAATTAGCTGGTGCAGATTTTATTGTAATTTGTACTAATACCATGCATAAAGTTGCAGATCAAATCCAAAAAGCAATTAATATTCCGATTATTCATATTGCCGATGTGACAGCTAAACATTTACTAGCACAAAATATTAAATCGGTCGCTTTGTTAGGTACTAAATATACAATGGAGCAGGACTTTTATAAATCTAAACTGATCGATAAAAATTTAAATGTGCTTATTCCAGAATCTCAAGACAGAAATATCATTAATCAGATCATTTATGATGAACTTTGCAAAGGTATTATTCAGCCTGATTCTAAGCAAGCCTATCTTAATATTGTTGATAAACTCGTTAAAAATGGCGCAGAAGGTGTTATTTTAGGCTGTACGGAAATAGGGTTATTAATCTCTCAATCCGATCGTAATATACCTTTTTTTGATACAGCCTTAATTCACGCACAAGAGGCAGCATTACTTGCAATAAGTTAATAAGTTATTCTTCGTTCGTATATTCTAGTATATCACCCGGTTGGCAATCTAGATGTTTGCAGATTGCTTCGAGTGTTGCTAGTCTAAATCCTTTTACTTTACCTTGCTTAAGTAATGATAAATTTTGTTCTGTAATACCAACTGCTACCGCTAGATCTTTTGATTTAACTTTACGTTTTGCTAGCATTACGTCTAAATTTATTATAATTGGCACATATGGCTCCTTTTAAATAAATTGTTTATTTTCTTCAGCTAGTTGGCAAGCCTTTTTTAGTATTTGACCTATAAGCATAATACTCATGGCAGGAAATAGCGTTATAATATCATCACTAGAAAAAGAAATAGAAAAGTAACGTGCTGACGACTCTTGATTATAAGTTAAGATCATTGTTAATAAAGGTTCAGATAAAAAACTTATAACCACCCAAAAAACAAGCAATTTGCCAAATACGTAACAATGGTTAGCTGATTTTACCGAAAAATACTCTGATTGACTGTAATTAATAAACAATAATCTAAGTTGATAAAACGCATAAGCTAAAATAAGTATTAATGAAGTATCGATTAACATTGCGATAGTCGCTTGCCATCCAGATAACGATTTAGGATCAACATTATCAATCCCACTTTGGATAAAAGAAAACCCTCTAAATTCAAGCCCAATATTTTGCATACCCAAAAAATAATATAAGAATGGGCATATTGAGCTAATTAACATAATTAGAATAGGAATTAATGTTAATAATGCCATGAAGCGACAATATTGATTCAATCGAGAATGTGTTTTAGTCATATCTGTGTTCATCTTTATATCCTTTCTTTTATAAAACTGTACACAATATAACATAAACAAAATTTAAAACAATAAAAAATTAAAATAAAACGATAATTTTTTATTGTTTTATTAGGTTAGAATACAAAAAAAACCTTACTTTTTTATCAGTAAGGCCTAAGAAGTTAACAATAAAAAATCAACTATGCTTCAATAGCCACTCGTAATTTTTTCATTGCATTTTTTTCGAGTTGGCGAATACGTTCAGCTGAAACACTATATTTATCAGCTAAAACTTGTAATGTAGACTTACTATCATCCGAGTCTAACCAACGCGCTTTGATGATATCTTGACTACGTTCATCCAATTTTAATAATGCATCATGTAACTTATCTGTTGCATCATTTTCCCAATTGTCATTTTCAATTGATTTTGAAAAATCAGAATTACTATCTTCTAAGTAAAGTGCTGGCGCAACAATTGAATTATCATCGTCATCACTATCTATATCAAATGACATATCCTGTGCTGACATGCGTGATTCCATTTCAAGTACATCTTTACGGCTTACCCCTAACTCATCAGCCACCATATCAACTTCAGCATTATTAAACCAACCTAAACGTTGTTTGGTCTTTCTTAGGTTAAAAAATAACTTTCTTTGTGCTTTAGTCGTAGCCACTTTAACAATACGCCAATTTTTTAATACGTATTCATGAATTTCGGCTTTTATCCAGTGCACGGCAAATGAGACTAAACGCACCCCCATTTCTGGATTAAAACGGCGCACGGCTTTCATTAAACCAATATTACCTTCTTGAATTAAATCTGCTTGCGGTAAACCATAACCGGAATACCCACGAGCAATGTGCGCAACAAAACGTAAATGAGATAATATCAATTGTCTTGCTGCATCAACATCGTCATGATAATAAAGTTTTTCACCTAACGATTTTTCTTCTTCTGCTGTTAGCATCGGATAGGTATTAATCGCACGAATGTATGATTCAATATTACCTTGTGGAATTAAAGCACCTACTTGCATTTTTATATCAGTACTCATTTAACTCCCCCTTTAAATTAACTGGCTTTTGCTACATAGATAAAATGCAACAATTAAAAACGTTAAACTGATGTTCACTTATCAGTTAGACCTTCAAGCTATAAATTAGTTCATATTTTTTATTTAAAATTAATAAAACATCTTGCTAGGATCAGCGCTTATTAAAACTAATATATATTTTAATTAGTTACGTCGAAATAGCTAGGTAATTTGTGTCATTTTTAAATATTTTTTAGTCGCAACAAGCGAGGAAAGCCATCCAATAATGATAGTAATAAAGATAATTAATAAGCTTTCATCCCACAATAATCCTTCAATATAAATCATTGTCCCAAAAGCATCAGAAACATTCAATATAATTGATTCTATTTGAAAGATAAATATTTCCGATAACACCAACGAAACAATAGAACTAACAAAACCAATAAAAATTCCACTATATAAAAAAGGACGTAAAATAAAACCTTCTGTTGCGCCAATTAATTGCATAACAATTATAGTTTGTTTTCTAGCAAAAATATTTAAGCGAATACTATTACCGATTACAAGTGACACAGCAATAATCATAAATACTGAAATAATCCAAAAAACAGATTTAACCATATTCGTTAACGCAGTTAATCGAGTAAACCAACTATCGTCTAACTTTATATCATCTATGCCATCAAGATTAAGTAATTCAGATTGTAACCGATGCAATATAGTTGTTTTTTTCGCTTCTTCTTTAGGCATAACAATGGCTACTGCCGGTAGTGGATTTTCATCTAATAAATCTAATGCGCTACTGAATCCAGACCATGTTCTAAATTCCTCTTTTGTTTCATCTCGAGAAAGATAATCAACGCTATCAATCTCAGGGTAAGATTTGAGTTTGGCCAACAATTCTGTAGTTTGCTCCGAAGTTAATTCTTTATTGATATAAACAGTTAAATTAGGCGTTGGATACCATTGATGTGCAGCCTGATTGGTATTTTTCCAAAGTAAATAACTAATGGTTGGTAGCGTAATAGAAATCGCAATAACAAAAATAGTCAGTAATGATGCTAAAAGATGTTGAGTAAAATCATTAAAGGCATTGCGCCAAGCATAACTAATTTGCCTTTTCCAACGAGACAAAAAAGTATTTTTCGTTTCTTTCAATTTAGTAGATTTGGTAGTGGTATTACGCATCAATTTTTTATCTCTAAACGCCCTTGATTTAAATGCAGTATTCTATGATGCTTGCGACGAATAAGCCCCATATTGTGCGTTGCCATCAAAACAGTTACACCTGACCGATTAAACTCTTCAAAAAGCTTTAAGATATCTTTGGAAAGCTTATCGTCTAAATTACCGGTCGGCTCATCAGCAAGCAAGACACTAGGATGATTAACAATTGCACGAGCTATACCCACTCGTTGCTGTTCTCCACCAGATAACTGTATAGGATAAAATTTCATTTTATTTATCAATCCGACTTTATCCAATGATGCTGAAACCCGCCTGCGAATTTCTTCAGCTGGTTTACCTAAAATGATTAATGGGATCGCAACATTATCATAGACGGTATGATCCATTAATAACTGATGATCTTGAAATACCATGCCTATAGTGCGACGTAAAAATGGCATATCTTGTTTTTTTAGGTTTGAAACATTAGTACCATTTAGTAATACTTTACCATCATTGGCTTTCTCTAAACCACAGATTAACCGCAGTAAAGTACTTTTACCCGCGCCAGAATGCCCTGTTAAAAATGCCATTTCTCCAGATGATAGAGTAAAGTTTATATTCTGTAATGCCGGTTTACCACCAGAATAAACTTTACTTACACGCTGAAATTCTATCATGGCTTTTCTCTATTCATCTGTTTCATCAAATAAGGCATTTATAAAGTCATCAGCAACAAAAGGCCTTAAGTCTTCAATTTTTTCACCAACGCCTATATAGCGTATAGGGATATTAAACTGATCTGCAACACTAAAAATGATACCACCTTTTGCTGTACCATCTAATTTGGTCAATGTCATTCCTGTTACACCGACAGCTTCATTAAATAGTTTAGTTTGACTAATCGCATTTTGACCGGTACCCGCATCAATGGTTAACATGATTTCATGAGGAGCAGTTTCATCTTGCTTCTTAATTACTCGTACTATTTTTTTCAACTCATCCATTAAATGAGACTTATTTTGTAAACGACCTGCGGTATCAGCTATTAATATATCTATTTTTTTTGCTTTCGCCGCCTGTATTGCATCAAAAATGACAGAAGCTGAATCTGCATTAGTATGCTGTGCAATAACAGGAATGTGATTACGTTCTCCCCACACTTGCAACTGTTCAACAGCGGCAGCACGAAAAGTATCACCAGCAGCAAGCATAACCGATTTACCTTGTTGTTGAAATTGACGAGCTAATTTACCAATTGTCGTTGTTTTACCTACGCCGTTAACACCAACCATTAAGATAACAAATGGATTATGGCTATTAATATCAAGAGGTTTATCAACTCCATCCAAAATAGATTTCATTTCTTGTTTTAAAAGCACATGTAATGCATCTGCATCTTTTAACTCTTTTCTTGATGCTTGTTTTGTTAGGTTGTCTATAATTTTTTGCGTTGTATCAAAACCCACATCAGCAATAAGTAACTGTTCTTCTAGCTCTTCAAATAAGGCATCATCGATCTTTTTTCCTTTAAATAGACTTAAAAAACCAGATCCAATATTCTGTTTAGTCTTGAAAAGACCTTTTTTTAAACGGGAGAAAAACCCTTCTTTTTTTTGTTCAATCATAAATAATTTATCCCATGATCATTTAAAGATCATTGTATCTTATTTTAGAATAAAGCCCAATGCATTCGATCTTTTAAAAAAATTAAAAAAGAAATATTTCGTGATCTATAACCAATCAACAATACTGATTACAAATAAAGATCTCGAGTTGTGATAAATCGCCATTCACTTAATGGTAACTGGTGAGTAAATAGATTATACTTGCCGATCTGCACACGCACTAGTCGTAAACAGGGAAAACCGACAGCAGCACACATTCTTCTAACTTGTCGATTTTTTCCTTCTGAGATTGTAATACTTATCCATGAAGTTGGTATTGTTTTGCGTTCTCTAATAGGAGGTACTCTGTGCCATAACTGCAATGGTTCATCAAGAAAAGTGACTGTGGCTGGCTGTGTAACAAATTCTTTTAATTGCACACCAGATCTAAGTTTATCTATAGCCTGTTGAGTAATAAGGCCTTCAACTTGTACCCAATAAGTTTTTGGCAATTTAAACTTTGGTGAACTGATTTTTGCTTGTAATTTTCCATCGCTGGTTAACAATAATAATCCTTCACTATCGGTATCTAACCGCCCAGCCGGGTAAAATTTAGGTAAGTTTATAAACTCTTTTAATGTCTGATATTTTTCATGTGCTGAAAATTGACTCGTCACATTAAACGGTTTATTAAAAGCTATTAACGTGTTCATTTCGGGTATTTTTTACCATTTATATAATAAAATAAAACCACAAAAGCAAAAAAGCCCAGCATCTCTGCTGGGCTCTCTCTAATTTAAAAGTCTGGCGGCACCCTACTCTCACATGGGTAATACCCACACTACCATCGGCACTACGGCGTTTCACTTCTGAGTTCGGCATGGGGTCAGGTGGGACCACCGCGCTATTACCGCCAGACATATCCTGTCTTCTCTTCTTCTATCTCAATAAAGCATTACGCTTATTATAACGCTTCATCTTCAATTCCTCAATCCGGAACAAACTGTTATATCAACTTTTATACAATCTCTCGCATAATTCCAAAACAACTCCGAGTTGTAAGGTTAAGACTCTCGGTTCATTAGTATCAGTTAGCTCAATGTATCACTACACTTACACACCTGACCTATCTACGTCTTAGTCTCAAACGGACCTTACTGAATCTCTTCAGGGAAAACTCATCTCGAGGCTAGTTTCGTGCTTAGATGCTTTCAGCACTTATCTATTCCGCACGTAGCTACCGGGCAATGCAATTGGCATCACAACCCGAACACCAGCGGTGCGTTCACTTCGGTCCTCTCGTACTAGAAGCAAACCCTCTCAATTTTCCTACGCCCATGGCAGATAGGGACCGAACTGTCTCACGACGTTCTAAACCCAGCTCGCGTACCACTTTAAACGGCGAACAGCCGTACCCTTGGGACCTACTTCAGCCCCAGGATGTGATGAGCCGACATCGAGGTGCCAAACACCGCCGTCGATATGAACTCTTGGGCGGTATCAGCCTGTTATCCCCGGAGTACCTTTTATCCGTTGAGCGATGGCCCTTCCATTCAGAACCACCGGATCACTATGACCTACTTTCGTACCTGCTCGAGCCGTCACTCTCGCAGTCAAGCTAGCTTTTGCCATTGCACTAACCTCCTGATGTCCGACCAGGATTAGCTAACCTTCGTGCTCCTCCGTTACTCTTTGGGAGGAGACCGCCCCAGTCAAACTACCCACCAGACAGTGTCCCTTACCTCGATTCAGAAGTATAGGTTAGAACATCAAACATTAAAGGGTGGTATTTCAAGGTCGACTCCACACACACTGGCGTGCATGCTTCTTTGCCTCCCACCTATCCTACACATTAAGGCTCAATGTTCACTGTCAAGCTATAGTAAAGGTTCACGGGGTCTTTCCGTCTTGCCACGGGTACACCGCATCTTCACGGCAAGTTCAATTTCACTGAGTCTCGGGTGGAGACAGCCTGGCCATCATTACGCCATTCGTGCAGGTCGGAACTTACCCGACAAGGAATTTCGCTACCTTAGGACCGTTATAGTTACGGCCGCCGTTTACTGGGGCTTCGATCAAGAGCTTCTGCTTACGCATAACCCCATCAATTAACCTTCCAGCACCGGGCAGGCGTCACACCGTATACGTCCACTTTCGTGTTTGCACAGTGCTGTGTTTTTATTAAACAGTTGCAGCCAGCTGGTATCTTCGACTGACTTCACCTACATCCGCATGGGATTTCAATTACCATCAGCGTGCCTTCTCCCGAAGTTACGGCACCATTTTGCCTAGTTCCTTCACCCGAGTTCTCTCAAGCGCCTGAGTATTCTCTACCTGACCACCTGTGTCGGTTTCGGGTACGATTAACTATAACCTGAAGCTTAGAGGATTTTCCTGGAAGCAGGGCATCAATTACTTCACTGCCTTAGCAGCTCGTCATCACACCTCAGCGTCTCAGTGACCGGATTTGCCTAATCACACGCCTACATGCTTAACCCACCATCCAATAGGTGGTAAACCTAGCCTTCTTCGTCACCCCATCGCAGTTATAGCCAGTACGGGAATATTAACCCGTTTCCCATCAGATACGCCCTTCGGCCTCTCCTTAGGGGTCGACTCACCCTGCCCCGATTAACGTTGGACAGGAACCCTTGGTCTTCCGGCGAGCGGGCTTTTCACCCGCTTTATCGTTACTTATGTCAGCATTCGCACTTCTGATACCTCCAGCATGCCTCACAACACACCTTCTACGGCTTACAGAACGCTCCCCTACCCAATACACTTACGTGCACTGCCGCAGCTTCGGTGCATAGTTTTAGCCCCGTTACATCTTCCGCGCAGGCCGACTCGACTAGTGAGCTATTACGCTTTCTTTAAATGATGGCTGCTTCTAAGCCAACATCCTAGCTGTCTAAGCCTTCCCACTTCGTTTCCCACTTAACTATGACTTTGGGACCTTAGCTGGCGGTCTGGGTTGTTTCCCTCTTCACGACGAACGTTAGCACCCGCCGTGTGTCTCCCATGATTAAACTTGTCAGTATTCGGAGTTTGCATCGGGTTGGTAAGCCGGGATGGCCCCCTAGCCGAAACAGTGCTCTACCCCCAACAGTTACTCATGAGGCGCTACCTAAATAGCTTTCGGGGAGAACCAGCTATCTCCCGGTTTGATTGGCCTTTCACCCCCAGCCACAGGTCATCCGCTAATTTTTCAACATTAGTCGGTTCGGTCCTCCAGTTAGTGTTAACCAACCTTCAACCTGCCCATGGCTAGATCACCGGGTTTCGGGTCTATACCCTGCAACTTAATGCACAGTTAATACTCGGTTTCCCTTCGGCTCCCCTATTCGGTTAACCTTGCTACAGAATATAAGTCGCTGACCCATTATACAAAAGGTACGCAGTCACTACTACCCTACGGCAGCAGCTCCCACTGATTGTACGTACACGGTTTCAGGGTCTATTTCACTCCCCTCCCGGGGTTCTTTTCGCCTTTCCCTCACGGTACTGGTTCACTATCGGTCAATCAGGAGTATTTAGCCTTGGAGGATGGTCCCCCCTTCTTCAGACAGGATATCACGTGTCCCGCCCTACTCTATAAGCTTCCACATATCGCACCTTCGTGTACGGGACTTTCACCCTCTATCGTGCGACTTTCCAGACGCTTCCACTAATACTATATGCTACCCGCTTGGGCTCCTCCCCTTTCGCTCGCCGCTACTTAGGGAATCTCGGTTGATTTCTTTTCCTCGGGGTACTTAGATGTTTCAGTTCTCCCGGTTCGCCTCATATAACTATGGATTCATTATATGATAGTGTAGTCGCCTACACTGGGTTTCCCCATTCGGACATCGACGGCTATTGCGCTTTTTATCAGCTCACCGTCGCTTTTCGCAGATTAACACGTCCTTCTTCGCCTCTGATTGCCTAGGCATCCACCGTGTACGCTTAATTTCTTAACCTTACAACTCACAGTTGTCTTGGTTTTAATTACGCTTTCTTCTCTTTCTTTATGCCTCAACCTTTATCAATTCAATCCAACTAAACGTTATCGCTAACGTTTAATTAAATAACTCAATAAAAGCTTCACACAAGAACGAGAACTCGTTTCTTTCAGCTTGTTCCTAATTGTTAAAGAGCTTTATCTTTCTATTCACTTAACAACAAATATAAGTAAATACAAACATAATTTTTTTTGAGAAATAACTTCATCACTTATTATGGCGTCCCCTAGGGGATTCGAACCCCTGTTACCGCCGTGAAAGGGCGATGTCCTAGGCCTCTAGACGAAGGGGACTTAATTATTTCTCTTCTAAACAAACAATCTGTGTGAACACTTACAAGCACTTCGTAAGGAGGTGATCCAACCGCAGGTTCCCCTACGGTTACCTTGTTACGACTTCACCCCAGTCATGAACCACACCGTGGTAA
>NZ_WTEV01000023.1 GCF_009795885.1 Gilliamella sp. Pas-s25
TGTAGATTTATTTTACGTTTTAATCCCTTTAGAGAAATATTAACTTGTTTAAAATCACTACAGGTCTTCCTTATTATCGGCTTAATATAACTAGTATCTGTAATAGGAGCATTTAATGCCAAAAATAGTGTTTCAGCAAACTCTAAAGCAATATTCTGTGAGATATTTTCTGTATTATATAAAACAATGCCACTGTACATAGCTAATTTCCTTCTTTTATACTCTTAATCAATAAGTCTAATTGGTGTTTCATATCTCTCGCATTATATGGATGCTCAAATGAAAAAATAGCTTCCTCTCTATAGATCCCTAATATCTCCATAGCCTCTTTATTACGGGTAAACAAAAAATCAAAATCTGTCATATCAGATTTAGAGGCTATCTCTATCGCATGCACTTTCCCATTTTTATCGATAGCCATAACATCAGGTCTGCGTGTAGATTTACTTTCACCTAGAGCAAGGTTATATGAGCGGTTTAAATAGATTTCTTTGAACTGACCAGACATAGCCAGTTTATTAGCGATGGCCTCTGAAAACTGGTCATGCCCCGGTGTTCCATCAACTTGCCCTTTTCCATATATTTTTGTTCCATTCACTTCTCGGACAGGGCAATTTTTTGCCAACCCCAACGGGTCAATCCAAGCCAGTGGATTAGGAACGTAGCTATAGGCGTTTTCGCCGCCGGCAAGTCCTATGGGGTCTTGGCTAATGTAGCGGGCGGTGTAGGGGTCGTAATAGCGGTAGCGATTATAGTGTAGTCCTGATTATTCGTATCATCCTGATACTCACCCTTGCAGGGCCAATGCTAACGCATTGTTCAAATTTGTTCCAGACAAATTTGTCTTCGTCAAAATACTGCCCTTGAAAGCGCAGGTTTTGTGGGACGGTGCGGTATTCTATCGCAAGGTTGCCATAGGATTTGTAAACGCCACTCCAAACTATGTCACCATTTGCGGTCATTAGCTCTTGTGGGGTGCCGAGTTGGTCGTTGAGGTAGTAGTAGATTTGTCCACCACGTCCTCGCCCCACTAGCTGCGCCATTGGTCTAAAGCCGGTGCTGCTGGGTTCGTAGATGTAGCTTAGGCAGCGGTAGTTTTGGGCTTTAGTGTGTTCATTGCGGATAACTTCTGTACTAAAGTCGGCATCATCTGCATGGCATTCGGTAATGAGCTTATCGCCCAGCCAGAAGAATAGCGTTTTATCACCGGTTTGCATGTCGGTTTTGCTGATTCGTCGACCAAAGGCGTCATACTCATAACAGTGCACCGTTTCAACGGTTTGATGAAAGTCTTTATCGTACTCGTCCCAGTAGTGGCGGATTTTTTTAAATTCAATAAGCCGATGTTGACCATCCCATTTAAATTGATGCTCGGTATGTTGCCGTTTACCGCGTAATTCACGAATAACATTGCCGTATTCGTCGTACTGATAATGCCGGTCACCTTGAATTAGCAGGCGGTTAGCTTTGAGTTTGTTGTGGGTTTGTGGTGATTTTGGGTTACCATTGTTTTTTGGGGCAGGTGATGCGTGTTTTAATTCATCAAGTGGCATTTCACTGCCCAGTAAGTTATCAGCCCCGTCAAAATAAAAGTGTTAAAGTTGAAATTTATGTCAAAAACTTTCAGGTAACTATGCGTTTTAGTATAAAATTGTTTTTTAGTTGGGTTGAGTTTTCGGTTTTTTAATGCTAAATAAATAGCAAAAACAGCCTTTGGGTATGCTAAAAGTTATTGTATTTTTTATAACAATTATTCAAAAAATATTGATTTTATTTGTTTTTTAAAGAGCGATAAAATAACAAAATAAAAAAGGAAACTCCTCGCTGTTTTAAAACGGGGATTTATATAATTAAGCAATCTAAACTATGATGTTTCAGCTACAAGGTGGTCTGGAAACGTAAACGCTAATAATCCTGCCTCTTCAACCCGTTGTTTAAACTTTTCTGTCACAAAAACTCGGCCGATATCTTCTTCTATAGTAAATAAATATTCATCGGTGATATTATCAGCGATTAAAACTACATGCTCTATCATTAAACCATTGGGCCATTGTTTATAAATTGATTTTTCTTTATCAAAGCAACCTTTTAATACGTTTGTCGGAAAGTAGCCCCAAAACTTCTTCCTTTTACTTGCTGTAATAATCGGTAAAACTTGCCCTCGAGGAAGAAAAATATCACTTAATGCCTCTAAAGCCCTTTCACTTAACACATAAAAAGGCGCTGTAAAGCCACTGATATCTAACTGATAATTCTTTTTTCCATAATAATTACGATACAGCTCCATAGTCACAGGTTGGTATTCCTCGCCAAACGGTTGCCAATGATGATAAAGTGCCCTATCCATTGCTCTTCCTGCAATATCTTCCTGTCCCTTAGGACAATTTTCAATAAAATAACTATAGTTCGATAAATCTGATTTTAACCTATAAATTTTCGGTTTCATTAGTGTTTCTCCAATTTAATTAACTCACTTATGATAAAATGCAATAACAAGCGCTTATAATTGTTGCAATATCGTTTTCCAATTTGCGTTACGGTCAGCGTTTGATAAAATATTTGCAATGTTTTTTAATTCAGCTTCGATTGCCTCTTTGGTACCTATTTTATCCGCCATCCTAAGTCTGTCATTAACCGCATCAATATAGGCATCTGGATGACGACCGTTATGCATTATTCCTGGCAGGTTAGAGGTGTTTTTATTTGTTGGCAAAAATACGCCATTCATAGCACCGTTAATATCAATACCATATTTTTCTAAAATTTTTCGTGCTGGCTCTGCGTTTTTCGCACCTTCGGCCACAATATGATGAGCAGCGGTGTTTTCTGGACGGAATACGCCCGCTTTTTCTAATGCCTCGCCTAATTGACAACTGGTTAACCCCAACGGGTCAATCCAAGCCAGTGGGTTAGGAACGTAGCGATAGGCGTTTTCACCGCCGGCAAGTCCTATGGGGTCTTGGCTGATGTAGCGGGCGGTGTAGGGGTCGTAATAGCGGTAGCGATTATAGTGTAGTCCTGATTATTCGTATCATCCTGATACTCACCCTTGCAGGGCCAATGCTAACGCATTGTTCAAATTTGTTCCAGACAAATTTGTCCTCGTCAAAATACTGTCCTTGAAAGCGCAGGTTTTGCGGGACGGTGCGGTATTCTATTGCAAGGTTGCCATAGGATTTGTAAACGCCACTCCAAACTATATCACCATTTGCGGTCATTAGCTCTTGTGGGGTGCCGAGTTGGTCGTTGAGGTAGTAGTAGATTTGTCCACCACGTCCTCGCCCCACTAGCTGCGCCATTGGTCTAAAGCCGGTGCTGCTTGGTTCGTAGATGTAGCTTAGGCAGCGGTAGTTTTGGGCTTTAGTGTGTTCATTGCGGATAACTTCTGGACTAAAGTCGGCATCATCTGCATGGCATTCGGTAATGAGCTTATCGCCCAGCCAGAAGAATAGCGTTTTATCACCGGTTTGCATGTCGGTTTTGCTGATTCGTCGACCAAAGGCGTCATACTCATAACAGTGCACCGTTTCAACGGTTTGATGAAAGTCTTTATCGTACTCGTCCCAGTAGTGGCGGATTTTTTTAAATTCAATAAGCCGATGTTGCCCATCCCATTTAAATTGATGCTCGGTATGTTGCCGTTTACCGCGTAATTCACGAATCACATTGCCGTATTCGTCGTACTGATAATGCCGGTCACCTTGAATTAGCAGGCGGTTAGCTTTGAGTTTGTTGTGGGTTTGTGGTGATTTTGGGTTACCATTGTTTTTTGGGGCAGGTGATGCGTGTTTTAATTCATCAAGTGGCATTTCACTGCCCAGTAAGTTATCAGCTCCGTCAAAATAAAAGTGTTAAAGTTGAAATTTATGTCAAAAACTTTCAGGTAACTATGCGTTTTAGTATAAAATTGTTTTTTAGTTGGGTTGAGTTTTTGGTTTTTTAATGCTAAATAAATAGCAAAAACAGCCTTTGGGTATGCTAAAAGGTATTGTGTTTTTTATAACAATTATTCAAAAAATATTGATTTTATTTGTTTTTTAAAGAGCGATAAAATAACAAAATAAAAAAGGAAACTCCTCGCTGTTTTAAAACGGGGATTTATATAATTAAGCAATCTAAACTATGATGTTTCAGCCACAAGGTGGTCTGGAAACGTAAACGCTAATAATCCTGCCTCTTCAACCCGTTGTTTAAACTTTTCTGTCACAAAAACATACATAAAATCCTCTTCAATAGTAAATAAATATTCATCGGTAATATTATCAGCGATTAATACTACGTGGTCTATTTTTAAAGCTTTTGGTGCTTGTATATAAATTGATTTTTCTTTATCAAAGCAACCTTTTAATACGTTTGTCGGAAAGTAGCCCCAGAATTTCTTTCTTTTACTTGCTGTAATAATCGGTAAAACTTGCCCTCGAGGAAGAAAAATATCACTTAATGCCTCTAAAGCCCTTTCACTTAACACATAAAAAGGCGCTGTAAAGCCACTGATATCTAATTGATAATTCTTTCTACCATAATCATTAGCACATAGCTCCATAGTCACAGGTTGATATTCCTCGCCAAACGGTTGCCAATGATGATAAAGTGCCCTATCCATTGCTCTTCCCTGCATATCTTCTTGTCCCTTAGGACAATTTTCAATAAATAAACTATAGTCCGACACATTTGATTTTAACCTATAGATTTTCGGTTTCATTAGTGTTTCTCCAATTTAATTAACTCACTTATGATTAAATGTAATAATAAGACTTATGTTTTTTTCAAAATCGTTTTCCAATTTGCGTTACGGTCAGCGTTTGATAAAATATTTGCGATGTTTTTTAATTCAGCTTCGATTGCCTCTTTAGTACCTATTTTATCCGCCATCTTAAGTCTGTCATTAACCGCATCAATATAGGCATTAGGATGACGACCATTATGCATTATTCCTGGCAAGTTAGATGTGTTTTTATTTGTTGGCAAAAATACGCCATTCATAGCACCGTTAATATCAATACCATATTTTTCTAAAATTTTTCGTGCTGGCTCTGCGTTTTTCGCGCCTTCGGCCACAATATGATGAGCAGCGGTGTTTTCTGGACGGAATACGCCCGCTTTTTCTAATGCCTCGCCTAATTGACAACTGGTTAACCCCAACGGGTCAATCCAAGCCAGTGGATTAGGAACGTAGCAGTAGGCGTTTTCGCCACCGGCAAGTCCTATTTACTGCCCTTGAAAGGGTAAGTTTTGCCAGACGGTGCGGTATTCGATAGCTAAATCACAATCGGATTTAAAATTTCTGTCAAAAACTTTCAGGTAACTATGCGTTTTAGTATAAAGTTGTTTTTTAGTTGGGTTGAGTTTTCGGTTTTTTAATGCTAAATAAATAGCAAAAACAGCCTTTGGGGATGCTAAAAGTTATTGTATTTTTTATAACAATTATTCAAAAAATATTGATTTTATTTGTTTTTTAAAGAGCGATAAAATAACAAAATAAAAAAGGAAACTCCTCGCTGTTTTAAAACGGGGATTTATATAATTAAGCAATCTAAACTATGATGTTTCAGCCACAAGGTGGTCTGGAAAAGTAAACGCTAATAATCCTGCCTCTTCAACCCGCTGTTTAAACTTTTCTGTCACAAAAACTCGACGGATATCTTCTTCTATAGTAAATAAATATTCATCGGTAATATTATCAGCGATTAATACTACATGCTCTATCATTAAACCATTGGGCCATTGTTTATAAATTGATTTTTCTTTATCAAAGCAACCTTTTAAAACATTTGTCGGAAAGTAGCCCCAGAATTTCTTTCTTTTACTTGCTGTAATAATCGGTAAAACTTGCCCTCGAGGAAGAAAAATATCACTTAATGCCTCTAAAGCCCTTTCACTTAACACATAAAAAGGTGCTGTAAAGCCACTGATATCTAACTGATAATTCTTTTTTCCATAATAATTACGATACAGCTCCATAGTCACAGGTTGGTATTCCTCACCAAACGGTTGCCAATGATGATAAAGTGCCCTATCCATTGCTCTTCCCTGCATATCTTCTTGTCCCTTAGGGCAATTTTCAATAAAATAACTATAGTCAGACAAGTCTGAATTCAATAAATAAATCTTTGTTTTCATTGTTTTTTCTCAGTTTTAATTAACTCACTTATGATTAAATGCAATAACAAGCGCTTATAATTGTTGCAATATCGTTTTCCAATTTGCGTTACGGTCAGCGTTTGATAAAATATTTGCGATGTTTTTTAATTCAGCCTCGATTGCTTCTTTGGTGCCTATTTTATCTGCATTTCTAAGTCGCTTATTGACTTCATCAATATAGGCATCTGGATGACGACCGTTATGCATTATTCCTGGCAAGTTAGAGGTGTTTTTATTTGTTGGCAAAAATACGCCATTCATAGCACCGTTAATATCAATACCATATTTTTCTAAAATTTTTCGTGCTGGCTCTGCGTTTTTCGCGCCTTCGGCCACAATATGATGAGCAGCGGTGTTTTCTGGACGGAATACGCCCGCTTTTTCTAATGCCTCGCCTAATTGACAACTGGTTAACCCCAATGGGTCAATCCAAGCCAGTGGGTCGGGAACGTAGCTATAGGCGTTTTCGCCACCGGCAAGTCCTATTTACTGCCCTTGAAAGGGTAAGTTTTGCCAGACGGTGCGGTATTCGATAGCTAAATCACAATCGGATTTAAAATTTATGTCAAAAACTTTCAGGTAACTATGCGTTTTAGTATAAAATTGTTTTTTAGTTGGGTTGAGTTTTCGGCTTTTCTTAGTGCTAAATAAATAGCAAAAACAGCCTTTGGGTATGCTAAAAGGTATTGTATTTTTTATAACAATTATTCAAAAAATATTGATTTTATTTGTTTTTTAAAGAGCGATAAAATAACAAAATAAAAAAGGAAACTCCTCGCTGTTTTAAAGCAAGGATCTGTATAATCAAGGTTGTTTATTAGTCGCCAATTATTCTATTTTAAGGTAACCTGCGTTTGGGCTTTTCAGGCTCTGGCGTTGGTAATTTCCATGATATTAATAAACCTAATTTGCCAAGAAAATTGTTGATATTATCAAGCTCGTTCTCGGCAACTTGCCATAACCATAATTTATCACTTAATTCTTCAAGTGTACCATGGCTTGTATCACTTAATATCCAATCTTTCAACGTGGTATTATCTACACACATGTCTAAATGATGATGATTAATAATATTAGCGGTATAAATCATTCTTAGTCGCTTATTATCATCTAATTTTTTTTCGTCAAAATGATATTTTTCGTAAGGATATATTGTGGCAAAGTTGAATCCTCCGGCATATTCAGTTGCATTATTTGTACTCTTACATCCTGAATATTTTATGCCATAAGAAAAATAGTTTTGACGTGCAAAGTTCTTTATCAACTCCAAAACAAGACCATCGTGATCAAATTTATTATCGTATAAAATATAAATATTATTAGTTCTGCCAAATTTATCAGTGTTATAAACAAATTGGAGGCGACATATATTGTCTAATTCATTCAATGAATCAAAAGCTATAACCTCTTCTAGATTTATTTTACGCTTTAATCCCTTTAGGGATATATTAACAAATTTAAAATCACGATCGTCATTCTTAGCTATCGCCTTAACATAACGAGCCTCTGTAATAGGGGCATTTAATGCCGAAAATAGTGTTTCAGCAAACTCTAACGCAATATTCTGTGAGATATTTTCTGTATTATATAAAACAATGCCACTGTACATAGCTAATTTCCTTCTTTTATACTCTTAATCAATAAGTCTAATCGGTGTTTCATATCTCTCGCATTATATGGATGCTCAAATAGAGAAATAGCTTCTTTTCTATAGATCCCTAATTTCTCCATAGCCTCTTCGTTACGCCTAGTTAACCACTCTAAATCATTTTTATCTGTTTTAGAGGCTATCTCTATCGCATGCACTTTCCCATTTTTATCAATAGCCATAACATCAGGTCTGCGTGTAGATTTACTTTCACCTAGAGCAAGGTTATATGAGCGGTTTAAATAGATTTCTTTGAACTGACCAGACATAGCTAGTTTATTAGCGATGGCCTCTGAAAACTGGTCATGCCCCGGTGTTCCATCAACTTGCCCTTTTCCATATATTTTTGTTCCATTCACTTCTCGGACAGGGCAATTTTTTGCCAACCCCAATGGATCAATCCAAGCCAGTGGATTAGGAACGTAGCTATAGGCGTTTTCGCCGCCGGCAAGGCCTATGGGGTCTTGGCTGATGTAGCGGGCGGTGTAGGGGTCGTAATAGCGGTAGCGATTATAGTGTAGTCCTGACTCCTCGTCAAAATACTGCCCTTGAAAGCGCAGGTTTTGTGGGACGGTGCGGTATTCTATTGCAAGGTTGCCATAGGATTTGTAAACGCCACTCCAAACTATATCACCATTTGCGGTCATTAGCTCTTGTGGGGTGCCGAGTTGGTCGTTGAGGTAGTAGTAGATTTGTCCACCACGTCCTCGCCCCACTAGCTGCGCCATTGGTCTAAAGCCGGTGCTGCTGGGTTCGTAGATGTAGCTTAGGCAGCGGTAGTTTTGGGCTTTAGTGTGTTCATTGCGGATAACTTCTGTACTAAAGTCGGCATCATCTGCATGGCATTCGGTAATAAGCTTATCGCCCAGCCAGAAGAATAGCGTTTTATCACCGGTTTGCATGTCGGTTTTGCTGATTCGGCGACCAAAGGCGTCATACTCATAACAGTGCACCGTTTCAACGGTTTGATGAAAGTCTTTATCGTACTCGTCCCAGTAGTGGCGGATTTTTTTAAATTCAATCAGCCGATGTTGCCCATCCCATTTAAATTGATGCTCGGTATGTTGCCGTTTACCGCGTAATTCACGAATCACATTGCCGTATTCGTCGTACTGATAATGTCGGTCACCTTGAATTAGCAGGCGGTTAGCTTTGAGTTTGTTGTGGGTTTGTGGTGATTTTGGGTTACCATTGTTTTTTGGGGCAGGTGATGCGTGTTTTAATTCATCAAGTGGCATTTCACTGCCCAGTAAGTTATCAGCTCCGTCAAAATAAAAGTGCTCATGATAGCCTTTGTAGCTTAGCTCATCCGGTAACTGCCCTTGGCTATAGGGTTGGTGGCTGGCGCTACTGAGTCGGCTTTTTAAGTCGTGGGTAAAGGTTTTTAGTCCTTTGTAGTTGTCGGTCATTTGGGTGAGTTCGCCGGCAACATTATATTGGTAATGGCGTTCAATCGGTTTGTTGAGGCTGTCTTTGACCTTGACTTTTTGATTAAGCAATCGACCACGATTATCAAAT
This sequence comes from Gilliamella sp. Pas-s25, assembly GCF_009795885.1. Taxonomy (GTDB): domain Bacteria; phylum Pseudomonadota; class Gammaproteobacteria; order Enterobacterales; family Orbaceae; genus Gilliamella. The sequence goes on from NZ_WTEV01000023.1 coordinate 9,308, forward strand.
TGTTGATGGCAATTGAGTTCACCAAATCGCCCCATGCTACGGGCGATTTCATTGCCTTCTTGCCAGCGGTGCGTCGATAGTGTTTGACCGTTTAGGTCGATTTGGCTCACTTCATCACCACGATAATAGTGGGTTAAGATATTGCCATCAGGCATGCGCATTCTAAATAAGCGTCCTGCTTGGTCATAATCAAAATATTGACTACTAAAGCCTTGGTGTTCTTGCGTGATGCGTCCACATTTATCGTATTGCCATACCAGTGGCCATTTGCCATCATCCACTTCATTGAGTCGACCAAATCCATCATAGCGGTAGGTTATCTTTTGACCATCAGGCAATAGGCGTGCTGTTACACGTCCGCAATGGTCACGTTCGTAGGTGGTGATTAAAGCGGTCTCTTCTCGCCGACTTTCTCCGTATTCTGTTCGTTTGATTATCTGGTCATTAGCGTCATAGTCCCAAACAATGTAGCGTCCATCAAATAGTTTTTCTGTTTTTACTTTGCCACTTGGTGTGTAATCAATATGATAGTGGTCGCCATTGGCGTTAATAATGTCGCTAATTTCACCATGTACATTGTTATATAAGTATTCGCTATAGCTGTTATCGGGATAGCGAATGCGTTTAATCAGCATGGTGTTGTCATGATATTCGTAGTGGGTTTCACGCTGCTTTTCGTCAACTTCTTTCGTTATGCCACCATATGGGTTATAGCTAAATTTGCGTGAGCTACCATCTGGCCAGCGTACGGCAGCTAGCCGTCCTGCATCATCCCAAACCAACCGAGTTGCCGGTAGCGGGTCAGTCTGTTTTTCATGCCCATATTGTTGCGGATTGGTGGTACTTTCAAACACCAGTTTACCCATGGCATTGTAACGGTAATAGGTGATTTCACCACTGCGACTTTGGTATTCAAGCAGTTGCCCCAGTGCGTTGATGGTATAGCGTTCGCAGGTCTCATCGCCATAGCGGATGGCACTTAATACGCCTCCCTCCGTCCACTGATAGTGCAGCTGTTCTTGCATGGGGTTGATATAGCACAGCAGTTGCCCGTCAATATCATATTCCCATTTTTCTTTGCTTTTTTCAAAACCGTCGGCACTGTACTCAATGCGCTCCATTAATAAGCCACGATTAAAGCGTTGCCATAAGCGCCGGCCATCGGGATAGGTGACTGATACGCAATTTAGCTCACCGTCATAACTATAGTTGGTGGTATTGCCCAGTGGATCGGTTTCGGCTAACAGTTCCCCTTCTTGACCATAGTGACGTTCAATCGTAGCGCCGCTCGGTGATATATGTTTTACTTGTCGGGCGGATTGTTTATCATGTACCCATATCTCTTTTGAGCCATCGGCATAAATCGCTGTGGATGTGCCTGCGACATCATCCCACTCATAGCGTATTTCTGTATTAGGGATATTACTCCAGTGACGCAGTGCGCGCACCGCTTTGCCTGTGCCTTGCCATTGCCAATAAAATTCTGCCCCACCGGCTAAACGGCGTTGGCTAAAGACATAATCGTCACGATACGTATAACGTTCTGCTTCGTTAGCGGGATTGATAGCTTCGCTCAGTTGCCCGCGTTCATCATAGGTGTAACGGATAATCGGCTCTGGTGCTGTACCCTTTAGGGTAATATGCCGTTTTAAGCGGATTTCGGCTAAGCGGTGACCTTGCTCGGTGGCAATATAATCAAACAGTAAACTCGCACCTGCGGGGTTTTCTAGCCTTATTGGCAGGTCGGTTTTATCGTCATAATGAAGATGGAGATGTTGCTTTTTCTGAGAAAAGCCGGTTATTTTACCGCTATTATCCGCTAAACGGTTAACATGCATTACCCAACCGTTTAAACTGGCAGAGGTAAATAAGTATTCCTGCTCTTGTTCACCTAACCAGACGGCGGTTTTTGCCATTAAATTAGCCGATAAGGAAATCGCTTTGTCGGGCATGGGTAAGGTAATGATAAGATTTTGATGGTCAACCCATTTAATGGTTTCGTCTTTATCGTTAAAGGTAAATTGATGTTGTAATGAGTGGCTCCAGCCATAACCAAATACTGAACTGATTTCGACTGCGGTGGTGCGATATTGTCGTTGGAACGTGAAAGGATAAACGCCTAATAAAGTCGCATCATCAAGTAATAATAGTTCCTCACCGGTGACCATGGAGATAGGGCAACCAGTTGTTGAGCATTTTTGGGTCGATTGCGAAGCGGTGTCGTTATGGGTGCGTCCTGATGAGGTTTCGGTTTTGTGTTTAAGTTCTAGATATGTTTTTTGTTCTGCTGCTAGCCTGTTCTCTTTATTCATTTGGGTCATTAAAAAGTTTTTCATTTTGTGCACTGATTCAGACACTATCTTGAAAAATTCTTTGATTAGTTCAGCGAGGGAATTTAAAATATTTTTTAAAACATCCCAGATTTTTTTTACTAATCCAGACGCTTTTTTTGCAATTGGGGCTAAGCGATAAGCCATATAAGCCGAGCCCACGGGGCCGGCAATTAATGTGAGTAAAGAGCCAAATAATAAACCGCGAAGAATATCCCCCAATATGTTTCCGCCAAGCGAAACCAGCTCCGGTAAGATATTACCCCATGGATACATCTTGATATTTAATAATGCGGCGTTAGCAATTAAGTAAATCGCACTTTCATCACTAAAAAATGCCGCTAAATGCAGTGCAAAATCTTTGCTTTGTTCGAGTGATGCCTGAATATCAATTTCAGGTATGTTGCCTATAATGTCGTATATTTTTGCTGCGCCAGCATAAATCATTTTCCCATATTTTACGGGGTCGGTAATGACGTTATAAGCCAGTTTGATGTCATCCCAGATACTAATAAAGCCATCAAATAAGCCTTTGAAGAATTTTTTTATCAGTTTAGCAACATCAATATCTTTTTCCCATTGGGGTTTATATTTTTCCCAAGATGCATTTAAATGGGTGTACATCTTTAACATTAATTCATCATAAGCTTTGAATAGCTTTTTGTTATTTTCCTCTAAGTTGTTATCGATTGCTTCGGCAAAATAGGATTCATTTAACTTTAAATCGGTAAATACGGCGCGTCCTTCTGGGTCGGTTTTTTTGCTACTGACATTTTTACTTCTTCCCCATGAGTGATATTCAAATAATTTAATTAAAACATCGGGGATGGGTAAATCCAGTATGGATTCGTGCTTAAGTATAACTTCTATTTGTCTGTTTTGTGGGCAGGTAATTGTGACGGTTTCGATGCTTTCTTGTTCGTAGTTGGCTGTTTTATCGTTATTATTAATTGACAGCACCCGGTCCATTTCAAAGGTAGGCCCCCCAAGAAAGTCAGACGATTTATTAAATGCACGAACGCGCCAGTCTTCAAGCACTTTTTTGTACTCTTCGGTAAGTAGTGCTTTTCGTTTAAATAAATCTAAATCTTGTTCAATTGATTCAATGTATCCCATAACATTCCTTATTTATTGCTAAAAAAGTCAGCATCAAACACTTCGAATGGATTGGTTGCTAATTGCAACTCTTTTTGTAACGCTAACACTAATTGCTGTGTCATTTGGCTATCTGCTGTTTTTGATTGGTACTTAGCGGCTAAGTGTACGATTTTTTGTTTGATGACAGTCTCGGGAAAGGCGTCATACAGGGGTAAATTATTTTCTTGTAACCATAACAACATATTACTGATTAACGGTGTCAATGTGGTTTGCACAATTGTGTCAATCAGTGGCTGTGGCACCTGCCACCAAGGTGATGTTTGTACCGCTTGTTCAAGTGGCACATGCACCACATGCGATTGGTGATTAATCCAATAAAAGGCAAAGGCAGGCAGCACGTCTTGCCAGCTATCGGTAAAGTAATCAAGCATTATTGACAGGTACTCACCATCCCAATAGCGGAAAAACACTGTTTCGCCACCCGGCATTATGGCTTGGGTTAGGCTACGTAAATGGGCACAGATGACCTCGAAGGGTAAATGAGAGCGCGCCAGCCAACCCCAGTCTTTGTACTCGGTGTTGTTTACCCAATCTAAAAAAGGGCTGTGCTCATCAAGTCTAACGAGCATGGGCATCACTGAAAACCAGTGTTCGTAAGGGGTGCCGGTATAAAGACCATAAGGCGTTTGCGAGCCATCGGTAATATAGTAGTTTTTAACAGCTTGCGCGTCACTGACGTTAGAGAGCACCGCATATAGTGGCATAGATGAGGTGGCGGTGATGGTGCGCCAGTTAGACAGTGGGAAATCCATCATAATTTGCACCTGCCATTAAACGATAAATTCGGTAATGCAGAACAATCACTCAGCCCTGAAAATAAAAGAAAATAATGATTAATATGTTGATGAATCATTAAAGCAATACGACTAATAACGCGCTCCACCATATCGACCTAAATTCCTTTAGCAAAGTATTAAGAAACTGAAAAATTAATGTATTTGCTTATTTAAAATACGATATTTTTTTTAGTAGGACAATATTTTTTAACAATATTGTTTCAATAATCTGTTTTTATCGGTTACTTTTATATAAATTATTAAGTCTATTAATGCTATTTAATATCGGTGTTTTCGATATATTTTATTAGCTTATGGCTTAAATGATTCAGTTATCGATAATTTTAATATTTATGAACTGTTTAATGAGTTATTTTATTAATCTAGCCAATGATTAATCGTTACAATATGGTGTCTGTGCATTGGTGCTATTTTTGGTTTATTTTTTTAGTGGATATACAATAGTATTTATGCTGAATAAAATTTATTCTTTGTTGTTATAAATCGAACAAAATTAATAATGGATTTTTATGGCAATGTTTGTTTTATTACGTTACGATTATCTTATTTGTGTAATAGAATGTAAAATATTCTGAAAATTTTTGCCATCTATTCAAATAAGGACAAATAATATCATGCAAAAAACAGCCCAATTAGTTAATGTTATAATTATTTTATTTTTAACCATTTTTTTGGTGAATTGTTCATCCTCTCAAACGTTAAAAAATCCGGCCTATAGCGCTGCAAAAGTGGCTAAAGTACAGTTAACAGATAAAGATATTTTTGATGAGGAGTTGGATAAAGAGATTACCGATTATGATATTCAAGAGGCTGCTTATTTGGCTAAAAAAGGATTTCATGTTCCTCTTAATTCTTCAATTATTCTTGTGCAGTCTGGAGAGAGTGTTCCTGATGCCGCTATGCAGTCAGAAATGGCAAAGTACTATCAGGTTTCGGTTTATAATGGTTTTCCAAAAGTAAAAACATTATCAAACCGTCGCAAAAGTAAAGATAAAGATACAGATCATGTCATTCATAATAATTATATGAAACAATTGCGTCTTATCGCGGCTAAAGGTGGTCAACGCACTATTGTTGTTTATTGGGGCTCACTTGAAAATGGTGTTCTTGACGAAAAAACAAATATTGTAAATTGGCATGTGTATCATGGTGGTAAACTACCGAGTAATACCAAATCATTACGTTATTTACTAAAATTTACATTAGTTGATGTTGTAACTGGCAATTGGTCAACATACTCACCTATCAATATTGAGGTAGATTATATCTTACCTAAGTCACGTAATAATGTAACGGATGTTGCGCAAATTGATCAACTTATCCATAAAGCATATGCTAATGCAGCCTTATTGTTAGCTGAAAAGTATAAAGGTAAATAAATAAAATAACTTGCTTTAAATCAAGCGACTATTTGTTTTTTGTAATATGATTAGTTGCGGTTTTATGTTAACATCGGTGATATGATGATATGTAAATAACATTTAAAGATGTTAACTGTATTCGAAACGTCTTAGTCAATCTAAGTCAAAGGAGTTTGAAGGGAATGGAGTTAAAAGATTTTTATCAAGATGAAATTTCATACATTAAACTATTAGCTCGTGATATTGCTGAAAAACATCCTGAATTAGATGCGTTTTTTTCAGCGTCAACTGATGATGCTGATGTTGAACGAATATTAGAAGGTAATTCTCTTTTAATTGCTCGTTTGCGTCAGAAAATTGATGATGCTTTTCCTGAAATAACGCATGCACTACTAGATGAAGTTTGGTCAACACCAATTAATCCGATTCCTGCAACAACGATTTTTGAGTTTACTCCCGAAAGAAATGGTGAAATAATTTATATCCCCCCCGAAATGCATGTACAAAGTTCAAAAAATCCGGGAACTGAAGACCATTATATTTTTCAAACAAGACGAGAAGTTAGAATATTACCACTACAAATCATCAATCGTAAAATTGTACATAGTAATGAAGGCTCCCAGCTTACTTTAACGTTTGAATGGTATGGTAATTCCAAACAAATCGATTGGGAGTTTACATTATTACCGCTATTTTTAGGGGAAAATAAACAGACAGCTGGATTATTATTGTTGTGGTTTTCACACTATTTAAAAAATATCCAAATTAGAGTGGCAGGAGAGGAATATTCGTGTTCCAACAAATTGGTTAATATCAAAACCCCTACGGCAGAAAATTTACTTTTGCCATGTAATGGTTCTCCTTATTGGCGTTTGCAGTTATTACAAGAATACTTTTATACCGACCATGTTAATGATTTTATTGAATTTGATATTAGCTATATAAAACCATATATTCGTCAAGGTGAGAATACCCATTTTGAGGTGGTTTTTAATTTTAACCAAGCATTTCCTTTCGACAATCTTATTGATGAGCAGGTGTTTCGTTTATATTGTGTACCTGGAATTAATAAATTTTTGACGGTAAGCCATCCAATTTCATTTGATAGTGCGAAGAAAACCCCAACGGGGTTTATGATTAAGCCAAATAATCCATTGCATGAAATTTATCGTATACAAAGAGTCTATTCGCCTGATGAGGCGCATCGATTAGGTCGTGGCGGTTTTATTGAATATAAGCCGATTACTAAGTTTTCTCCAACACGGTATACATTTAATGAAACTGATATTTTTTATAAAATAGATCGAGAACATGATGTTATTGGTAATGTTATCCATAAACTCTCTTTTTTTGATCATAAAGGTGAACCCACTGATGTGACCAATATAAATTATTTTATTTGTGAGCTTGAGTGTATTAATCGTCAAGAAGTGAAAGGGCTGAACATAAATGAAATTTCAACATCTACAGGTGATGTACCGAGCGGTATTGCGTTTACCAATATTACTAAAGTCAGTAAACCTTTTCCTGCGATAATATCAAGCCATGTCCATTGGCCATTAATTTCACATTTATCATTAAGCCCAATTTTTTTAAATGATATTAATGTTATTCGTCAAGTAGTACAAGATTTTGATATTCATAGTAAGTCTAATCGACCTGCTCATAATCGTTTAAAACAATTTTTACTAGGTATAGAAAATGTGATAAGTCATCCTGTTGATAGGCTTGTTAATGGATTACCGTTAAGAGGTGTTCAACTAGAATTTTATTTAAATCCTGATTTTTACCCAGATAAAGGAGAAATGTTTAGGTTAGGCGTGTTACTAGGGAATTTTTTTGCTTATTGTATTACCAATAATAGTTTTTTATTAACTAAAATAATCAATACACAAACTAAAGAGTGTTGGATATTACCCCAAATTAGTGGCAGTAAAGAACAAATATAGGAATTAGCTATGAACAATAATGGGCTTCATTTTACGTGTAAAGTTGGTGAACTTTCTGATGATACTTTTTCGGTGTATAAATTTACCCATGAAGAGGCGTTATCTGAGCTATTTACCCTTATTCTATATGTTGCAACCAAAGAGCCATTGCCCGATCTGAGTAGTTTAATTTTGCAGCAGGTAACATTTAAGGTTAATGCAAGTGGTGAAGAACAACGAACCATTTCTGGCTTGATAGAGACTATTGAACAGGGGAAGTCAGGGTTCAAACGTACCCATTATAAAATTGTTGTGCGACCTTCTGCATGGTTACTTACGCTACGCAAAGATAGCCGTATTTTTCATTTTAAAAGCATCCCTGAAATTATAGAAAGCATGTTTTTATACCATAATATTCAATTTGATAGTCAACTTAATGATGAGCATTTAATTAGGGAATATGTAACACAAAAACGAGAAACAGATTATCAATTTTTTAAACGTATTGCAGCAGAAGAAGGGATAACTTTTTGGTTTGAGCAAATCGATGATAAAAATCAGCAAATTTTCTATTCAGATAGTCGGCTAGGGCAAAAATCAGGTGCCAGTTTGATCTATAATACGCACCCACAAACAGCCGAAACGGGTGATTTGATGAGTGATTTAACCTTTTCGGTAACCATGAAGCCTAATATGGCGATTCATAAAGATAGAAATTACACCAACCCCGCTTATGAATTAATGCATCAATCGTCAACTCAACAAGGTAATGAGCATTTTACTTTTTTTGAAAGTTATGGACGCTTTGAAAATGATAAGCCAGGAAAAACCTTTACACAATATCGTTTAGAGGCACTACAGGCTGAATCTGAATTAGGTTGTGCGACAACAAATTGTATAAAATTAATGCCAGGGACATTTTTTACGTTAACCGAACATTCAGATAATAAATTAAACGCAAAATGGCAGGTTGTTAGGGTTAATCATCAAGGTTATTGCCCTCAGGCATTAGAGGAAGAAGCCGATAGTGGTGCAACTGTTGTTAGTAATCACGTTGAATTTATTTCAGCTGAAAAAGAGTGGCGACCTACTTATATTCATAAACCGGTTCCTGATGCCAACGAAATAGCCGAAGTCGTTGGTCCTGCTGGCGAAGAAATACATACGAATGAATATGGTTGTGTTAAGGTTCATTTTCACTGGAATCGTTATGATCCCGCCGATGATAAAGCTTCTGCTTGGGTAAGAACGGCTAATCAATGGGCTGGTAATGGCTTTGGTAGTGTCACTTTACCTCGTATAGGTCAAGAAGTGATGATTACCTATATTGATGGTGATATTGATCGTCCTATTATTAGTGGTCGACATTATAATGCTCTTAATAAACCGCCTTATGAATTACCTGCTCATAAAACCAAAATGGTATGGCGTTCTAAGTCGCATAAAGCAGAAGGTTATAACGAGCTTTCATTTGAAGATGAAAGTGGGCAAGAAGAGATCTTCATTCATGGTCAGAAAGATTTTAATGCCCTTATCAATAATGATATAACATGGGATATTCGTCACGATCATAAAAGTAAGATAGCCAATAATAGTACTGTTGAGATCATTGGTAATAGTGATGTTTCAGTAAAGGGTGAAACTCGTATAAAACGAGAGGCTAGTAAATCCGAAAAGATTGGTAATGAATTTCATCTTAAAGTGGGTTCCGATTATGTAATTAATTCGGGTAGCGAAATTTCAGCTAAGGCGAACTCAAAAATTACATTAGATGCTGGGACAGAACTAACCATTAAAGCTGGTGGGCAATTTATCGTATTAAAACCATCAGGTATATTTACTTCTTCTCCGTTTAATATTGGCGCTGGCTCCCCAGGTAAAGGCAAACAACTTAATTTAAAAATCCCTGGATTTATTGCAGCGTTAGTCGCTCCGAGCCTCGTTCAGCAAGAGACAATTAAGAAAAACGCACCTTTTTGTGAAGAGTGTGAAAAGTGTAAACAAGGTCAATGTGATATAGGTGCAATACAATCAGATGGATCTGATAATTTCGCTAAAGTACAAAATATAATATCGGGTGGCGGTTTTGCTGGCGGTATGAGTAACCCAAATATGTTAATGAATGGCGGGTTTGCTGGCGGTATGAGTAATCCAAATATGTTAATGAATGGTGGGTTTGCTGGCGGTATAAGTAATCTAAATATGTTAATGAATGGTGGATTTGCTGGTGGTGTAATGCCAAATATGGATATATTTGGCGGGACATCAATACTAAATAATATGGTCGATAAACTTGGATTTAATAATCAGTTTCAATTTTTATCAGGAGCATTTGATGGAGCATCACTGCTTAGTAATAACATAAAAAATGTTGAACAAATGCTTAAAATGCCACAAGGTATCAATGGAGCTGCTAATAATATGCTTGATAATATATCTGCCCCAATGGGGTCACCTGGAATTAATTATGATAATATGATAAAAAAAACGTTCTAATATGATCGATATGTACAAAATTTTACTAAACAAACGATGGACAATAACGGCAGACTGAACTAAATCGTTTTTCTCTATTTTAGTTTTAGTGGATGTTTATACACATTACTTTGCAGTCGCTGTTATTGAACACCGTTTAGCTAATAGACTATCTTTTTTGTGACTCTTTTATTTAAATGGTTAACTAGATAGTAAATATTTTAGCCTACACCAACCTCACTTGTTGTTGAAATTAATGTACAGCCACAAGCGGTTTTGTGACCGTCTAAGGCGACTGGTTTTCCTTCATCTTTAAAATTGGCTTCACCTTCAACAATAGGGTTATTACCATGTCCAGGCATTGGACATGATACTAAATCACCAACACGAGCAACCGGTTTGCCTTGTATTATAGTTTTTGTCGATGCAGTTATGACATTTCCACCATGGCTTGTTGGATCACCAAGCCGAATTACACCTCTCATCGTTTTCTCCTAAAGTAAAAAATAATGACACATGATAATCATATGAAAAAATTAAAATGAATAATTTGTTTAGTTTTTGTAAATTTATTGATCCATTTTATTACAAATGATGTAAAATAGATAATACAAATAACATTGATTAAATTAAATTTTACAACTACATTCATTATTAAAAAAGGGGATTACTATGCCAACTCCATGTTATATTTCTATTGAAGGGAAAACACAAGGGAACATCACTGCTGGTGCATTTACTGCTGAATCAGTAGGTAATATCTATGTTAATGGTCACGAAGATGAAATGTTAGTACAAGAGTTTTTACATAATGTTACTGTACCTACTGATCCTCAATCAGGGCAACCATCAGGTCAACGTGCACATAAGCCATTTCAATTTGTTGTTGCTTTAAACAAAGCAGTACCTTTGCTTTATAATGCGCTAGCATCAGGTGAGATGCTACCAAAAGTACAACTAAAATGGTATAGAACTTCTATTGAAGGTAAACAAGAACACTTTTTTACTACAACACTTGAAGATGCAACTATTATCGATATGGATTTACATATGCCTCATTGTCAATCACCAAGTGATAAAGAGTATACTCAATTATTAAAAGTGTCTTTGGCCTACCGTAAGATCATTTGGGAACATACTGTTGCCGGCACATCTGGTTCTGATGATTGGAGAGCACCAATTGAATCTTAATTAGTTTAGTTAAAGGTTAAAAGCAAATTTGGCTTTTAACCTTTATCAATGGTTTTGTTTGATCTCATAGTTATTGTTTAATTAACTCTATCGATTTGATAATATCTGGTCATGATAGCTTTCAATTGTCGATTGAGTTTTTGTTTAAGTTCAGTTGTGATTTCTTTTCCATTTCGATGGTGTTCTTCAATTTTACGTAATGTTTCTTCAACAGGATCCTCGCTATCTAACTCTTTTTGAATATCATCGAGCATTGTGCGTAAGAGGCTAATTGTAATATAACGATCTTCAGATATTGCATTATCTACCTTGTTTTTTAAGATTTGTAATTGCATTTTTGCATTATAATGGCTCGAGGTATTAAGCTTATAAGCAATATTAGTTCGTAATTGATTCTGCCAATAGTTGGTTAACTGTTTAGATTTTTTTTCTTCTGGCCATAATCGTTGGGCATTTTCCAATAAATGATTGACATAATAATAAGAACCAAGAGGTGATAATAATGAAATGTCATGAAGTTGTTTTTCATAGTGCGTCAGTATAAATGATCGTGTTTTTTCATTATCAATTAAAGATATATCTGGTTGTTTATATGAATCTTTATCAAACCAGGTCAGATTTGGCCCCATTAAATCTAACATTTGTGTATGTTGATGATCAAAAAATTTCATTACGCCAAAACTACAAACTGAAGTAAGAATAGCACCTAATCCAAAACTCCACCATGAAAATCGTTTTTTACTATGATACGTTAATACTTTAGTTGATACATTAGGACTTGTTTTTGTTATTTTATCTGTTTGGATGTAATCTTGTTTTTCATTTTTATTGGGTAAATCTAACTCATTAGATGTTTCTGGAAGATAGAGTAGTACTGTTTTGTCTGAATTTTTTGGATCTTTTTTCGGAACAGTGGTAAGGCTTTTTTCTAATATTTTTAGTTTATTTTCTATATAAAAGAATAGGTTATCAATTAGAGGAGATTTTTCTAATGATACTTGCTCTAGTTTATCTGTTACTTGTTCTAGGGCCTCGCAAGCACGATGTAATAGTGCCATATCTTTGATAGTAAACTGTTGCTGGCGAATCAAAGAGCCAAGTCGGGAATTAAACCAATTTAATGCATCTACTCGAAACATTGGGTTAGTTGGCCATAATTTATCCCATTGATGGTAGATGAGTGATGCAAGCAGTTCGCATCCTTCAACAAAACCAATCAAACCATAACGGTGATATCTTGCAAGGGTGTAATAACTAATTGACAATAAATCAATTCCATTTTTTTCAAATAATATCAAGGCATTGCTCTCTATCAACGACCAATCAATAATTGGTCGTTTAGGATGACTTAATTTATTAATTTCAGATTTTATGATTTCGAACTCATCAAAATGGGAGGGGTCTCCTCCCATTTTAATAATGCGAATATTATTTTGTTCCATCGCATAATCCCAATATACGGATCCTTAATAAAATTAGGATCTGTGTCATTATTTTAATAAAGTGTATCAGAAAGTTTAAACTGACTAAATAATCCTCCAGCAAATGGGTTTTCTGCACTATCGACTTGAATACGATAGATAATAGAACCACCATCAATATCATACCGTACATCAAAAGATGATTCGGTTATATTAGTCAATTTACCGCTATCAAATAATCTAAATTGCCCCCAAGTACCAGAACGAACTAAAGTTTTTGAACTTTGATTACTGTTTGAAATGAGTGTTAATTTGCTCTCAATTTCTTCTCGCATCGTGTTTGGCCAAATTATTTGGGTCTCAATACTTTTTCCATGACTATAATCAACCATCTGTCCATCAAGATTTAAAATACTACGACGTTTATTCGCTGACATAGAAATAGGTTTAATAGTGTATTGGACGTTTAAAGCATTTTGTGCATCGAAAAAGGTCCGTCTAATCTGATCTGCTGCTTTCAGTTGTGCTAAGACATCTGCTCTAATGAGGCGTTTATCATTAGCATTTTTCAATAAATGATTATCAACAAAGAGCTTTAAATTTTCCTGATAGAAACTATCAATTACTCCTCCATTTTTGAAGAAACGTTGGAATTCACTAAGTGAAACATCATGGTTAGATGATGGATTAAATGGATAACGGTTAGCTAGGTTTAAATTAAAATCTTTGACCACTTTTTCGTTCCATTCAATCTCTAGTGAACGGATAGCTTCAGTAATAATCACATCCCAAATTTGGTTAGATAATTCATTCAGCCATCGTCCTAGCGGATTAGGCGCTGTTTTTGCTAATTGTTGAATCTCGATGATAGGATCACTACTATTCTGATTCATATGCAGTTGTACTGCGTTTAGCGCTGCCTTGCCTGGAGAAGGTGAGTTTTGTATCATCAGTAAATAACGGTGTAGATCACCTAATTTTTGGGAAGCATTTTGAATAATACTTAATTGTTGATTGTTATCTTGTAATACCGAGACAGCTTTTGCAAATTCACGATGGATAGTATTGATGAGTGTTCGTTCCTCATTAGTAAATTCCGTTTTATTGGTTTTTTTGTTATTTAAATCAGGCGCAGGTAGTGCTTCAGAATTATTTTTTATAATCATAATTGCTTTTTTCAACGGCTGCTCACTACTATTAATGCTTTCCAGCGTTTCTATGGCATCAGCAATACTGTCAAAATCCTTTATTACTAAATTATCATAGGCTTTATGCCAAGTATTTATATAATCGTTCATATATAGATCAATAATATAATGCTTAATATTTCCTCTATCTGCATGGGTATATTTAGTGCTTTTAGCCATACCTAAAACCCAGCTGTCTAGTGCTGTTAGGTCTATAAAACTTTCATCTTGTTTAAGAAAATAGCTAATTAAACTTTCATAAGTCAAAAATTGAGGAATAGTTAATTGTTTTTCATCATTTACTTTATATACTGAATTAAACGATGCGCCAATTTCAGTTTTAACATTTAAGTCGGTTGGTAATATATTAGCCGATTTTAGTCGTAAATTTTGATATATACGTTGATAAATAGAGAGTTTTCTTAATTCAATCTGCGCCTGTTCCATAGATGGTTTAAATGGCATAAAAGCATCTATTGCCATTTTATCGCCACTATTCCTTTCTTTCTTCCATTGGTTATGGATTAATGCATAATCCAAATGTTGTGTTAGTTGATCTTGTTTATCTTGTTGTCCAATAAATAGATCACTCCAACGATTACGCATATAATTCAGTACTAGTTCTTTATCACGTCCGGTTTCATCTTCAATCATTCGCATAATACGTAGCACCCCTAATTTTTGTTCACTTTCTTTAGGTGCTTGTTGGAGCTCATCGGTTAATCCATACATAATGTCCGGTAAATATCGCTGTTGAAGCAGTTTTAAATACATCGATTCTATAGAGGGTGCTATTTTATAGCCTTGATAAAAACCAAAATTAGACAAATAACGATTGTATTCATGATAATTACCATAAGCGAACATCGCCTCTCGCAGAGGATTAAGCTTTGGTAATTCCGAATCACCGTAAATATCTTTTTGGACCATAGTAGGTATTTTTATATACTGTTTCATTTGTGCTAAAACGAGATTGCCAGCATCATAGTTTTGCTTATAATAGTAGTGGCATGTTGCAATTAGACTTATTGAGCACAATGCTGCTATAGCTGAAAATAATTTAATTTTACGTCGATAATGCTGCTCAGACTTTAAGTTATAACCAGCAATATTGGGTTCAGCCAATAAAATATCTTTAAATAATCGTGTTGCAAAATAAGGCTGAGTTTGTAAAATTGGCCATGTTGGATAAGGTTGCATATTTAAATGATATTGTGATGCTGTCGTCTTGACAAAGATATCACCCATTTGCCCTTTTTGCGTCGAAGACACTAAATATAAACCTCGAAGAATAAACCTTTCTTTATCTTGATTTAGCAATAAATAATTGATGGCATAGCGTAAGTAATCATGTATGCCATGCATTTGGCGACTAAAGGAAAATAATGCACTACGTTGTTGAATATCAACACTATTTAACATCATATCAGGTATTGCCTGATTCATTTGTTTTCCCCAATTTAGCCAAAATGAGCTAAGTTCTTCGTCCCATTTTTTTTCATCATCAAAGGTGACACCTAAAATACTATCTCGCTGGTGTTTATCTAATTTTTGGTACATGGCTTCAAAGCCATAAAATAGATCTAGTTTTGTGAAAACAACATATACGGGTAATTTGCATTGTAAAGTTTTATAAATCTCAAATACTCGTTGGTGTAAATTAGATAAGATTTCATCTTGTCTCGTTTTATTCGAAGAGACGAAATCGTATAAATCAATAGCTAAAATAATACCGTTCAACGGTTGACTACTACGTTCTTGTAATAACCAATTTAAAGTTGCAAACCATAAGCGGCTATATAATTTGGGTTTCCCTAAATCATCAGTATTAGGTTGATTAATTAGTAATCCATTCACATCAAAAATAACAGCTTGTTCACCTAATAGTGGATTGATTAATGGTTTTTCTTTTTCACTTAAATCTGGTTGGTAAAGTGAAGTTGTAGGATAACCTTCCTCTAAAAATGCGCTTTTCCCACTCTGTGATTCACCAATCATTAGATACCATGGTAATTGATAAACAGTATCTCGGTTATTATTAAAATGTTCTTTTAATTTAATTATCCAATGTTTTAAATAACGAATTTGTATACTAATATCCTCTTTAAGAGGATCTTTTGTCTTTTCTTTACGATCTTTCTGTTTGTTTTCATATTGTTGTAATTTTTTGATAACGATATAAAATCCCCAACAGAAAAAAGCAATAATGTACAATGCTGTAATTAATAACCGAAGTTCTAGTGATGAAAAAGGTTGATATTCGGCAATAGTCCATTCTGCTCCTGATATCCAAAGCCAAATCAATGATACAACAGCTATAAGGATAATGAGTAATGTTACTGACGGTTTAAGTCGAGGTAACTTTGAGCCGATTAATTGAAATATTAGTGGTAATTTCATTGCATCGTCCTATTTTTTAGTTATTAATTTTTGTTAATTGAATTAACGTTTCAATGAAAGAAGGTTCCCATTCCGTTAACGTCATATTTTTGCATGCGGTTAAAATACTTAATGCCTGCTGTTTTGCAATAGTTTCAAATCCAGCATGTTTTAAAAGTTGTGCATTAATTTTTTGATAGTAATAATTATTTCTTAAATCTTTAGAATAGCTATTTTCGTCAAGCAATTGGATTGCAGCTTCTAACCCCTTTTCCTTATAACACTCAAAAATAACTTGTTCTAAATCAGTTTGTGAATTTTGAGAAAATGAATTTTTTGATAACAACCATTTTTTCATACTGTCACTGATAAATGATGTGTGATCACTGTATTTTAAATCATATAATTTAGGTAACCTATTTAATAAAGTCTGTAATTCATCTCGAATCGCCTCAGCTACGTTATTAAAACCTAAATGGTATGCCATATTGGCTGAAATAAAATGTCCCTCTAACCAAAATGGCATAAGAGTCAACTCATTTTCTATTTTTGCCCACTGTTGTATTGTTGTCTTAGCTATATTCGCTTTGTATTCATTAATACGATCTATGGGAACCGACATTAAATCTGTTATATCATTATTATTGAGAGGTTCAGTTAGTGAATAAAATATAGCATGTCGCCTTAATCGAATACTGATTGGGTTCTCTGGATGTTTCTCAAATAATATCTCTGCAACTTTTATTAATGTTCGCTTCCATTCAACTTGTGTCTCATGATTGATATTCACTGACTGAGGCGGTACTTGAACCACTGAATTTGATTTACTTTCAATGTTATTAAGGACGACTTCCTTATTGGCGGTTTTATTATCTGATGAAGATATTTCACTTTTATCTGTAAGATTAGGTGACTGCAAAGAAAAGCGTTGATATGTTATTAATAACTGCTTAAATTCTTCATCATAAGGCAGTTCATTTTCATCAAAAAATTGTTTAATTGATAGTAAGTAATTATATGCTAACTGCTTTTCTATTACGGTTGCTTCTTCATCGAAGATTTTATTCGCTTGTGAAAATCGTTGAATAATTTGCTTAAATAACCTTGCCTTTAATTTGGGCTGTGGCGCAGAAATTAGCCAGTATTTTGTAATATAGGCGGATAATAAATAAATAGCCAACAGAATGTTTTGCGGTTTTTTGGCATGTTGTAAAGTTCTTAATAAATGCGCTATTATGCGTACATCTTTGCTATCTTTTAATAATATTAATGCATTTTGTTGCACTTTTTCGATATCAATTTGCCCATGGCTAATGGTTCCCATGCTTGCAATTGCACTATCAATATATTCCCAAACAGGGTTATTCTCATCAATGGGTAATGTAGGATCTTCTATTTCACTCAATATAGGCTCAACCCAAGGATGATTTTCTAATTCTATCACGGCCATTACTCCTTACCAATGACATGCATTTCTTAATACTTTTATTGAGGAATTTAATGTTGATACATTAAACACTAAGCCGTTTAACATAGGGTCATCTGATTTTAGTGTTAATGATCTTGCGTTAACGATACGTTTAATTTGTTCTATACCAAGTAATCCTCTACTTGACTCAAAAATAAAACCATTGTCTCTGACAAACCAATTAGCTTTTACCACATCATTCTCAGTAATTAATTGCAGTTCAGTATTTTTATAGTTTATTGGATTGAATAAAACGATCTGCATACGTGTAATATTATCAATGCAACTAAATGCTAAAATAGGTCTTGGCGGTTGAAGACCAATCGCATAGGTCGTTAATAAAATTTGAGAGTCATTATTTGAAGTATTGAGAATAAAATAAGGACTATCTTCCTTACGTGTTTTTTCTTGTTCAACAATCGAAAACCAAAGAGCACTATGTTGCGGCACGCCTTCGTTTTGTAAAGGAGTTTTACTGTTTGGAGATAAGATTTTATCGTAACATTCTAATCGTGTAAGTGCCGATGTTTCTTTGGCGCATTGAGCTAATAAATTAAGTGTTTCTTTATCATTTAATGTCGCATTAGCTACATTCATCAAATGAATGCCTAATACTATAAAAAAGAAATACCGAATATAACTAAGATCAAAATGATAATTTTTACGCATTAGTTAATTAATCTCTGCTGTGAATTGATGATTATTAACACTAAAGTGAATAAGTGTTATTTTTTCGTTTGCGGATACTTTCTTGAGTAATAGTAACGAAACAGGCGGTAATAAATAACCATCGATGATTGATTCAAGCATTCGAGCGCCATTTTCGCTTCGGTTTGCTCGGTTAATTATTTCTTCTGCCACCTCATTATCAAATATAACATCAGCTTTAAAGCGAGTATGGAGAACGTTGTGTAATCGAGTTAACTTATCGACAATGATTGATTTGAGTATATCTTCTGATAATGGTAAGTAAGGAACAATTTCCATTCTTGCAAGTAATGCAGGTTTAAAGAAATTAGCTAACTCTGGATATAATTTATCTATAATATCTTCGGGTTTATTCGCATACTGGACAATAGTTTGATATCCTAGATTTGAGGTTAAAAAGAAGACCACATTTTTACAATCAATAATTCGTCCTTCACCATCTGCTATTTCACCCTTGTCAAAAGCTTGATAAAATAAATTTAATACATCGGGGTGGGCTTTTTCAACTTCATCTAATAATACAACAGAATAGGGTTTTTTTCTGATTGCTTCAGTTAATACGCCACCTTCTCCATAGCCAATATAACCAGGTGGTGAACCAATTAAACGAGAAACAGTATGTTTTTCCTGAAACTCAGACATATTTATTGTCGTTAGATATTGCGTACCGCCAAATAATATATTTGCAATCTGTAATACAGTTTCGGTTTTACCAACACCACTTGGACCTACAAGTAAAAAAGCACCTAGTGGTCGACCCGGTCTTCTTAGATCAGCTCGTGAGGTTAGCAAATGCTTATGTAAATGACTAATAGCAAGATCTTGTCCTTTAATAATTTGATTTAAATAAGCTGGAAGCTCAGTAATAATTTTTAATTCATCTTGAGAAATCTGTCTAAGTGGTACGCCTGTCCATTCAGCAATAACATTTGCTATTTGCGATTTATCAACATGAGGAGATATTAGATGTGTTTTAGTTTGAGCTTCATCTAGTTGTTTGGATAGTTGTTTTAGTTGAGATGTGAGTTTGATTCTTTCCACCTCTGTTGTATCATCTCTTGATTCCAGACTGTCTTCCTCAAGCTGTAATAGCTGTGCACGTAAACTAATTACTTGATCAACTAATTGTCGTTGCTGTTGCCATTGATCGTTAAGTTGTTGTAACTCGTCGGCTAATGAGGTATTTTGTGTATTTAATTCCGCCAAACGTTCATTGTATTCACCTAATCCTAAATACTGTTGACGCGTTAATAATTGAATTTCGGTATTATTTTGATGTAATTTATTTTGTAATGCCGAAACCCGTTTTGGTGGGGTTGTTAAATTAATTGAAATACGTGCACAAGCTGTGTCTAATACATCAATAGCTTTATCTGGTAATTGGCGACCAGATAGGTAACGATCACTAAGTATAGCGGCTGCTTGTAAAGCATCATCATCAATTAAAACACCATGTGCATTTTCATAAATAGCTCTTAAACCTCTAAGAATAACAATTGCCTCGTCTGCACTAGGTTCATTAACCTGTACAAGTTGAAATCGTCTAGATAAAGCAGCATCTTTTTCAAAGTATTTTTTATATTCACTCCAGGTTGTTGCTGCAATGGTTTTTAATTCACCTCGAGCTAAAGCGGGTTTTAATAAATTAGATACATCTAAACCTCCAGCGCTATTTCCTGCACCTATTAGTGTATGCGCTTCATCAATAAATAAAATAATTGGTATCGCAGATTCGATCACCTCTGACATGATCCCTTTGAATCTTTTTTCAAATTCTCCTTTAACTGATGCCCCAGCTTGCAATGCACCTAGATCAAGATTCATTAGTTCAGTACCTTTTAGTTTATCTGGAACTTGATCATTAATAATACGTAGTGCTAACCCTTCAATTAATGCACTTTTCCCAACACCTGCTTCACCTACAATAATAGGATTATTTTTGCGCCTACGGCACAATATGTCGATCATTAAATCTATTTCTTCATCACGACATAGCACAGGATCTAATTTGTGTTGCCTTGCTAGTTTAGTAACATTAGTTGCATAGCGATCAAGTAAGGTGAATTCACTAAAGGAGGTAGATGATGACTTGGCTTTTTCATCATCTGAAATGTTTTCAGCTGAACCTTGCGTCCACTGCTCAAATTGATCTTTTAATAATTCTTGATTAATTAATTTAAGATGCTGAGAAAGCGGTATTGAGACATATCTAGTAGGATTTTGCAGTAAAGCAAGTAATAAAGCACCTGTTCTAATTTGAGGTTGTTTTAATTCAATCTGAGAAATTAATAAGGCTTCTTGGAACCATTGAATCAATAATGGAGAAAATGGTGGTGTCTCATCCCATTGAGTATGCATAAAAGCACTTTCATCTAATAGTTGTTTTAATAGCTGATAATCAATTTTGGCTTTGTCTAAAATTATTCTTATATCATTTAATGGCGTGTCTAAGCATTGAAATAAATAATGTGATGCTGTAATTTCAGGTTGTTTTTTACTAACACATAATGTTGCTGTTGTTTCTAAAATTTGTTTACTTATAGGATGAAATTGAGCAACTAATTTTGGTAAATCGATTCTAATCATATACTTGCCTAATATTAATGTAACAATAGATTTAATTGATTAATAATTTCTTGCGTTTGGCTATTTAATTTCAATGTATAAATTAAATAAACTATCAATAAGCCCGCAACTAAATATATTGAAAGCGTTGTGATTGAAAATTTTTTCTTCAACTTGTAAGGACTTTTTATACTCTCTCCTTGGGATAATACTATATTGGTAGACTTATCTTGCATTGAGTAGAGTAAATCATGTAATCGTCGAAAAATTTTATTAAACTCTTCGGTATGCCCAATACCAACTTTGTAACGTCCGCGAAAACCAAGACAAAAGCAGATGTATATAAATTCAAGTAAATCTTTATATTTTTGGGGTTCACTCATTAAACGTTCAAGCAATAAATAGACCCGTTCTCCTCCCCATGATTCGTTATGAAAGCGAACCAGTAATGAATGAGCTCCCCAATTATTTTGGCTATTCCATGGATGTTGCATCGCAAGTTCATCAATAAAAGTGCAAAGTACATAGCGAAACGAAACTACGGAACTTGATTCGTACCCCTTAGTTTGCAAAATATGCTCAACAGCCAAAATATCGTTTACAACCTGTTTATAAACCTCTTCAGCATTATCCAAATTTGTCATGTCTCTTAAACGTTGAGTCATACCAAGTAAAGGAGTTGCAGCATCGATCATTGGATTGATACTGTTACCTCTTAGAATAAACGTTTGCTGTATTGTATCTTGATGATGGAAAATGGTATTTTGCATTATTATTTTCCTCGAATAGCCCAAAATTGCATATCAAGTTCAGGAAACTCTCCTGCTACGTGAAAAGCAATAGCACCATCAGTAATGATATCTTCCCATGCCGGTGCATTAGTATCTAACTGGAAGTAGGTGTAACCAGAATGGTGTGGTAATTGTGAAGGAGCCGCACTGAGTGCTTTAAGAGGAATGCCTAAAACTTGTATACTTACAAGCTCTCGAATTTTATTTGGTGTTGACACTTTTGTTTGTTGCACAAATGATCGTAATAAAGATTCTTGTGGCACACGAGCCTTTACCGCCAGAATAAAATCTGCAGTACGTAATAATGTCTTATCATGAATAACGCCATCGTATATACCATGAGATCGTTTTGATAATTGAATAGAAACCGCTCTAGGCATTAATACGGTGCTTAATGCACGTCGAGTTATTAACATTAAGTCATAAAAAGTAGTTGTAAGATCATCATGATTATAATGTTCAAACAATGGGCTAACACGTGACTCATCTGTAAACGTCATTAGTTCACCACAAATTAAAACTAATTGGCGATAAAGATCTTCAGGATGAACACTGGTACGTTTTGCCAAATGGATAAAAATAGGTTTGGCCCGATTAAATAGTTGCAACATTAGAAACTCAGACACATCAGCAACACCTTGCTGCTCTGGCGCACTAATCCTTTGGGATAACTGCTTAGCTCGTTCGGTAATTAATCCAGCAACTTCGCTTAAAAAATCATATAGCAAATACGAAACATTAATCGAATTACACGTTGGAATAAAATACTCATCTAAAACAAGTGCGCCATCAGCTTTTTTCTCTTTAATTCGACAAACTGGTAATACAGTATAGGCACTGAGATCATCAGAACCCTGCATTAGGCGTGGCGATAACTTAGCAATAGGAACTTCACGTATCTCGCCATTTTTACCAAAAATATCGCGGACATTAATCTCATCATACACATATCTTGTTTCTCTCATTTTAATATTTTTTGCAATATCTATCGCAGTAACTGACTCATTTCGATTTGGTAACACAAGATAAATATAATGACTTTCAGCTGTATCTAATTTTTTTATTTCAATGGGATCAGGTAATTGATCTTGAAAGGGAATATCGAATAATGTGCCATCTGGCATTAATCCAAGTGCAGAAGATAATCCCACTCGTCCTAATCGTAAAAATTCACGATTGAGTTCTAAGGTACTAAACCCATAAAAATAGTTATTGATAAGATTTAAATGGTGACTTAATAAATAGTCATAATAACGCTGTTGTTGCTGAAAATTCTGTGGACGAACAGCCCCATTTACCCAAATAACATTACTATGAGTACCCATTATTTTTCTTCCTTCTTAATTAAAACTTCGTCTGTTTTTATGTGTATTATAAAGGTTTCTTTTTTGCCTATTGATTCAACTTCGGCAATGTCAGCCCAATAAGAATTATTAATATCAGCATAATGTGCTATTACGCCAATAAATCGTGTTTTTTCGTTAAGTTTCAATGGTGGTAAAACTTTATATTGGTCCGGTAATAGGGTGTAATCTTGATGATCAACATAATTTTTGCCAAATGCCTTTTCTGGTCCCTCAATTAATAACTGATCATAGTTAGCGCTCAAAAAGTGTGAGTCTTCGTTGAGATAAACAACTTGTAGTTCTATTGGTGTGGCTTCCCCATCCTGATTTTGATTGATATCTTCATCAGATAAGAAAGTCAGCGTTACTTCAGTTGGGTTCTCCGATGGATAGCCAACCGGAACATTGGGATCGTTGATTACCTCAAAAATCTTTTTGGTTGTTTCACAGCCGAAAAGGTTCAACGATATAAGAAAACAAAAAGATATTCTCAACAAACGGTTATGCATTTCAAATCCGCTCCTGATTAAGTCGTCGCAATTGCTTGTCATATTCTTGTTCATAATGTTCCCAGAACAATTTTTCGAAGCCTTGTTGTCGATTCGATGATAGTTCTTTGTAATAGCTACAATACATATTCCAAGACCATGTTCCATCATGATCTTTGACTTTTCGGCTATTACGATAGATTTCAAAGCGGTTCGATAATTGCTCGGGAGAGAAGGCATCTAGCATGGCTGACAGAGCGTATTTAGTTGCAATTTCACTGGCTTTATTATGAATTGCGACATTTTCCAATGATTCTTTTACTGCTGCTGGTGCTGATAAATAAACAGTACAAAGCTGTTCAGAAAATAGTAACGCCATTGTATCTGAATAGTTTTGATTCAATCGTAGCGGATTATCTTCTATAGGTCTTAAATTTTTATTCTTTAACACATCTTTTGATAGGTTTAATTTTAATAAACCTTCAATGGTCGCTTTAAGGGTTTCTCCTAATTCTTCTAAAAGAGCGCTTGCTTCATCGGTATTATGAATATTTAAACTGACTCCTAGTCCACGAAGAAAAGGAACTAAACTTAAATTTATATTTTCCATGGCAAATGTATTATCGTCATGTAATGGTGAATCAAAATTAGGAACTTCAATAAAATTATTGTCCATTAGGTTTCCTTGTTTTACATTATAGTCTACTAATGATTTTGGTTGTCCTGATGCATTGCTTTCATGTCCCGATATATTTTTATAAAAATCGGATAATGCATTGTTAGTATCTCTTTCTATTGCCTTAAATGGATCAACAATTTCAGGTTCTTGCTCTGTTTCGAAATTATGATTATATGGATTTGAAGCGGTATCTTTATCATCTGTATTAAACATATCATTCAATGATATTTCATTGAATGATATAATCTGCGCGGGAGATTTGTCTAAAGGATCATCTAATAATTGATTAAGATCAGTTCCAATTCTGGCTTGAATAATTAAGCTTCCAATCCTTATTTCGTCTCCATGTTGTAATTTAACAGAACTAGCTTGTGATGATATTTCAGACTGATTAATAAATAATTTATCTTCCATTGGCTGAATAAAGTAACAGTTATCTTTATTATCTATTCGAGCATGAATTCCTGAAACACCGTTATAGAAATCCTGTATTTGCCATTCAACATTTTGATGACTGCCAATTGTGCCTCCGTTAAGATGAAATACATGCTCCCTTGTATTACCACTATGGAGTGCTTCAGTGTTTCTTATTTTTAACTGTAAAATTTGATGATTGATTTGATCCATGATTTTATTCTCGCATACATATAGTGACACTTGGATAATCTGGCATTTCACCAATAAATGTAGTCCATCCCAATAAACAACTTATTTCATTACCTAAATTCATTTCATTTAATTGATCTTTTGCTAGTGAGAGTCTTACATCAAACGCAAGCTGATCACGTAAAATAAATGCTACCAATGTTTTTAGTGGTTCAAACAACTCTCCAGAAGGTAAAAAAGAAAGGTAGCGATTAACAGTCAATTTATTTAAACATAAAAGAAATTTTCCATTGCAGTCCTCAATATTATCGCCAATCACAAAATTTTCACCTAATTCAGAATTTATTTCACCTAAACAAGTTTGTTGATCAGATTGTATAGGTACATTTCGCTCTTGCCATGGCATAATAGAAACATCATCTAAATCAAAACAGTGTGCAATTAATCCGCTAATTACTTCTGGTGAGCGAGTTGTACCTGAGAGTAAACCAACATATGAAAGCATTTTGTTATGGTTAATTTGCAGTGTTTTCCTTAATGTTGGATTTTCTAAACCAACAAAAGCAAACATACGCTGTGAAAATTCGTCTAATCCATCATTGTAAGAGATATAATAACGATATTTGCGCCAAATACGATGGAAAAGGGTAATAAATCGATGATTAAATAGATCAAGAAAGTGGTTTAAACCAGATTCATCTTGATCATAACTCCAAGCGAATTGCTCTAAGTAGAAAGTTGGTAAAGGTGATTGACTACCTTGCAATCCTAAAAATGTTGTTTCTAACAAATACTTTCCATCATCAGTTTCTTTTAAACTTGATATATCACTTGTAGGAAAAGCTAAAGTTCCATTTGCTTTAAAACAAACTAACTCATCCTCAGGAAAACTATCCTTATTTAAATCATTCTGCTTATTATGCGTTTTATAAATTAACTCAAGCAGTTGATTAAAGTTATATGTTTTTGCGTTTATATCAGCAAGTGCTGACCGACTTTTACTGGCCATGTATAACGCTCCTGATTATCAATATTAACTATAACTAATAAATGAAATGAGTTTAATGCAGCTTGTTGAGCTAAAAAATGAGCTAGCACAGTTCCCCAAAGATAGAGTTCTCCTTCTGATTTAAAAACTGATTGGCTTAAATGTAAATAGGTCTTTATACCTCGAACAACCATTTTATTTGCTAATTTACGTTCAACTTGGCTGGAATCAATTTTGACAATACCACTAAGAATTTTTAATAAAGTTCTTTCTTGCTGTGGATTATGCATTGCTGGAAAGTGATAACTTTGAAAAATTTGTTGTAAAATGTCTTGTTTTAGCAATGATTTGTAATTTTTTGCCAAATTGGAAATGGTGGTCCAATATTGTGTTTCATCAATCATTGGAACCAATTGCAAGGTTGGACGAATAATATTTTTCAAGGTAATGTGAGTATTATGATCTATAGAAATAACTTGTTTTAATTCTCCAATTTTCAATTGGGATGGTTTATCTTTATTTGAGCAAAGTAATCTAACAGATATAGTTTCGATATTATTAATCCAATCCTTTTCATCACTACGGACAAAAGAAATCCAGTGATGAATTGTTAATGTTCGC
Organism: Gilliamella sp. Pas-s25; assembly: GCF_009795885.1. GTDB lineage: Bacteria > Pseudomonadota > Gammaproteobacteria > Enterobacterales > Orbaceae > Gilliamella. Next base: position 35,795 of record NZ_WTEV01000023.1, read on the forward strand.
TTGTCTTGCGTTTGTGTAACATTGTAAAAACGTCTCTCTTGACCTTTATGTGATTCATATTTATGTTCGAAACTATTAAAATCGTAGTACTCTGCTATCTTATTTTTTTGTGACCCACTTTCAACCTTTATTACTGAGTAAATTTCAAAATTATCACTATACTGATAACTAGTCACTAAAGGATATTTCTCTTGTTTCCCATCTAAAAGAATTGGCTCAGCATCATGATAAAATAAATTTATCGCAGGTACACAATTAAGTTTTATCATATGCTTACGTAATTTAATTTTAGAATCAATAACACAACTAAAATTAATTTTTAATTGGAAATGAGTATAATCAATGTTGGTGGGAAATAAATTTTTATCGTCATGTGAAAGTTGTAAAAAAAGAAACCCCTCAGGAAAGGCAAAATATTCATGTAGTGTTCTAAACCCCTTATTGGTATTATCTGCATATGGCAATAGCGTTTGATCATGATCAAAACCGATTGGGTTAAACTGTAAATTTGTTAAAGGTAATTCTACACCATTGATAATGATACAACCCGATACTACATAGTTTGATAGCATCATATATAAGATACTACCAACGTAATTATCCTCACCAAGATAAAAGTTGATATCATTTAGGTTATTCAGTTTTAAACCGGAATCCAATACAAAGTCAATGATAAGGGAGTCTTGTTGCAATTGATGTGATAGTTGTAAATCTTGAATAACTAACGGCGTAACCAATAAATCACGACAAGTTTGAAAGGTATATGGAACTGCACCAGTAGCTTGATACTGAATTTCATTTCCTCGCCGTAACATAGCATTTTTCGTTTTATCATGAATAGACGCTTCCAAAATAGTTAAACTTGGAATAGGCTTTAGATAACTTGGCCATAATAAGACCAAAAATGATTGAATTAATTCTGGTAAATCATACTTTAATTTTAATTTAAGTTGGCTGGTAATATAAGCAAGACCTTCAATCAGTCTTTCAACATCAGGATCTTTTTCATCTTCAATGATAAACTGTAATAATTGAGGGTACACTTTTGCAAAATCATGTGCAATATCTCGAACAAATACAATTTCATCATGGAACTGTTCTGCAATTAATGACATAAGCTCAGTTCCCAATCATTCAAAAAAGTAACGTTGTCTATCATCAAAATAAACTCTAAACTCTATATTATCTGTACCAAACTCATCTTTTACAATCGCTTGAATTTCAAATTGCATTGTAAGTAGATTGCTATCATTTGCCCGAGCAATTACGGTAACTTGCATAATACGTGGTTCATATTTTTCTATACAATTTTTTATTTCTCGGCAAATTTCAGCTTTAATTTCCGATGAATTCATCGTTGCATCATTTAAATCAACAACGCCCATAGGATAAGCGCTCTGGCAGCCACCAGGACGACTATTAAGTATCCTAGATAAATTAAATTTAATCGAATCCAAGCGAGTCTTACCTAATTGATAATCATCAGGTTCTGACTCAGTATGAATTCGATCAAATAAGCTCTGTTGCTGATGTTTTTGCCACTTTAGCAATGCCGCCATAATATTAAGTATTATTCTTTATCTAAACGACCAACAAGTGATAGCTCAAAATTAGCACCCATATATTTAAAATGAGGTCGAACTAATAATCCAACTTGATACCAACCTGGATCCCCTTCAACATCTGAAACAGTTACACTTGCAGCTCGTAATGGCTTGCGACTACGAACATCAGCCGGTGGATTTTCTTGATCTGCCACATACTGTTTAAGCCAAACATTTAGTTCACGTTCTAAATCGGTTCTTTCTTTCCAAGAACCAATTTGCTCGCGTTGTAATACTTTAATGTAGTGTGCTAATCGATTAATAATAAACATATAAGGTAATTGTGTGCCTAATTTGTAGTTAGTTTCAGCTTCTTTACCTTCTTTGGTATTCGGAAAACGTTTAGGAATTTGCACTGAGTTAGCCGAGAAAAATGCAGCATTATCCGATCCTTTTCTCATTGTCAATGTAATAAAACCTTGTTCAGCTAATTCAAGTTCTCGACGATCTGAAATCAGTGTTTCTGTTGGAATTTTTGCTTGGAGTTCACCCATTGACTCATAAAGATGTACTGGTAAATCTTCAACAGCACCACCACTTTGCGGACCAATGATGTTGGCACAAAAACGATATTTTGCAAAACTATTAGTAATACGAGTTGCAAATGTAAATGCTGAATTTGCCCACAAAAAATGGTTATGATTATCATTGACTTGCTCATTATAATTAAATGTTTTTATAGGGTTATCCGAAGTAGAGTAAGGTAGACGAGCAAGATAATTACCAGCTAATAAACCACAATATCTAGCATCCTCAGATTCCCTAAATGAACGCCATTTTGTATATGCAGGGCTTTCAAAAATTGAACTGAGCTCTTTAATTGATGACATTTCAGTATAGCTATCAATTCCAAAAAACTTAGGTGAAACAGAGGAAATAAATGGAGCATGAGCCATAGCACCAACAGCAGTAACATATTGCATTAACTTAATATCTTGACTAGATGGAGTAAACGCATAGTTTCCAATCACAGCCGCAACGGGTTCACCACCGAACTGACCGTACTCTGCTGTATAGATATGTTTATAAAATCCACTCTGAACAATTTCTGGCGCATATTCAAAATCTTCTAACAATTCTTCTTTTGTGGCATGCATTAATTGAATTTTAATATTTTCGCGAAAATCAGTTCTATCAACGAGTAGCTTTATTCCACGCCATGCACTTTCAACTTGTTGTAACTTTTCATGATGTAAAATCTCATCCATTTGAGCTGAGATCTTTTTGTCTAGTTCTGCAATCATTTGATCAACAAGTATTTTATTGATAGGTTCTTCTTTACTATCATTTTCTAACATTTTAGCTATAAAAGCTGCTACCCCTTTTTTGGCGGTTTCATACCCTTCTTCTGCAGGTGTTAATCTTGACTTTGACATAATTTGATCAAGTAAACTGCTTTCTTGAATGTTAGTAGATTCTTGAAGAGTATTAGATTCTGCTTTAGACATATATCCAAATTCCTTATTTAATTGACTATTAATAATTTAATAACTAGATATACCAATAAAGGTATTAATCCTTATCAGTGATCTGTAATTCATTTAATAAATTTTTTCTTGCCGTATCATCAGACAGTACATGAGCAATCGCTTCTCTAAAAGCTTTGATATTACCCATCGGGTTTTTTAAAGCGGTGAGTGCCTCACGTAATTGAATTAAATTATTAATTTCTGGTACTTGCTTTGCTATTTGATCAGGATTAAATGAAGAAAGATTTTTAATATCAAGATTAATTGATAGCTCTTCATCACTATCTTCTTGCAGTCTATTTTGCACGTTAAAGTTTAGGCTTATACTCGATTTTTCCATTACATCGTTAAAGTTATTTTTATCAATAGAGACTAATTGACGTTCTTCAATTGAAGTATCTTCAGTTCTACCTTTATGATCGCCAACTATAACGAGATTTAACGGCAGTTCCTTTTCTTCAATTTGATCACCTGTGGCTGGTACATATTTAATATTAATTCTTTCTTTTGGGGCAACGCTTGCACTCTTACTCATAGATACCTTCCTTCAATGGATTAAAAAATATAACCAAATATTAACTAATTGTTTACTATCTGTTTATTATATGACAATTATTTTACACTTTAAACATAAAATTACATAATATAGATTAACTTTTTCATACTGTCATTTTTGTTGTTTGTTTAATGCTATTATTTTGTTGTTTATCACACTACTAATATATTATCGGCAGCTTGATTTTTGAATGCTATACGTCAGGGGGGAGAGTAATAGATTGGGGGGGATTAAAGTCGAGCAAGACAAGTTAATTGTTAATTTAATAAATAAAATAGGATCCCCACAGGTTATATGGGGATTTCAATATTTACTTTGAATAACGTTCTCTTAATTTATTCATATAAAATTCAATTGAATCTTCGTTTTTAGGGTGCGCTTCAGTATATGCATCTGATACTATTTGCATCAGAGATATAAACTGCTGAACAGACATTGGGAAGCCCTCAAAATCACCAAAAACAAAAGTTACGCCATCGAATTCTTCAGGGTTATATAAATCTTGATCTAAAATATACTCTACTCCTTCCGAAATAACAGCTCCAATTCCTCGTGATGCATCATAAATAAATTGTAAAAAATTCATTTTTTGCTCTTTGTACATAACTTCTAATAAGCAATATAGCTCAGCACCTCCATTATCAACTAAAAGCTTTTTCGTTTTTTCCAACCAATGAAGTTCTTTAATCATTTAACATTCCTCTTAGGCATTGTAATGAATGGATGTGTTGCCATTCCATATTTTCACCATCAATCATTGTCTCAATGCGATTTTGTACGTCATGAGCGTACTGTTCACAGCGACCATCAGGGTAGGCGATTAAACTGTTGGGTTAGTCGGGTATCATCTGGATAAAGGACAGCAGTACATTGCCCGTCTAATAAATCTGTAACAGAAGTGTAATTTTATGCTCATTATCATTTAAAAATTTATTGCAGTAATGAGCAGTAAATTTCATAGTTATCAACTTCATAGCAAACTATATTTATTTTTTCTAAATTATGATATTTAAATAAACTAGCTTTTATTATTTGCAATGCTATTTCAGCAGCTTTATCTTTGGGAAATTTATAAATACCTGTACTTATATTAGGAAAAGAAATAGTTGTTACATTATTCTCATCAGCAAGTTTAAAGCAATTTAAATAACAATTTCTCAATAATTCAATTTCATTATTATTTCCTCCACTTCAACGAGGCCCTACTGTATGAATTACATATTGAGCAGGTAAATTTCCTGCTGTTGTAATAACAGCATTGCCAACTTTACAACCTCCTTGTTTAGATCGTATCTTTTGACATTCTTCTAAAATTTGTTTATCACCTATACAATGAATAGCCCCATCAACACCACTTCCACCTAATAAAGAGCTATTCGCTGCATTTACAATAGCATTAACTGTGATTTTAGTAATATCGCCGTATATGATTTCAATTTTATTTTCCATTTAAAAGTATTTCTATAAATTTTAAGATAGCATTATTTTGTTGCCTTATTTCAGATGGATCCAACAAGATATTCATTATTTGATCATCTAAAATTAAATCATAAATATCGATATCTAACCAACCTTTCGACCAAAAATCAATGCCAGCAATTTTATTATTTCCTTCTATGACCACTCGTTCCATAGAACCAAAATCTCCATTGGGATATGAACTATAAGTTAATTTATAATTTTTCAATCGAGGCGCTAATTCTTTTTTAAAATAATTTATATCCATATTTTATACCTTCTATTTTTTGTCGACTATTTTTATGTTACTTACATTTGGTGTAAGGGTTCCACCTTGTTTATTTAAAAGGTATTTTTTGGAATGGCAACATATTTTCAAACAAAAAAATTAAGGGGCAAATTTTTTTTAAATTCAACAAGAGGCAAGTAGCCTATCGAAGAATGTAATCGTTTATTGGATCGGCTACACTAATTAGTACCAGTTTTATAAGGTCATTGTTATGATAAATTAAAAATAAGAGAAGGTAACAACAATGGCAATAGCATCCTTATCAAAATATCGATTAAAAAGTTCATCACCTAAAATATTGAGTTTTAATTCTTTACTTTCTATTTCTTTTACTATTCTTGAAGCCAGCGGGGTAACACCATCTATTTATCTTTTATAATATAAATTAAAATGCTAATGAGAAAATATCTATATCATTTTTAATGATCCAATTATTATTAGCCATATACTCTATAAATTCTGAGGGAAGTAAAATATTATAATTTAAGGTATAGTATGTTAAATCACTTGGCCATGCCCAAATCCCATCTGTTTGAATACAGAGTGTGCCAATTTTCTTTCTTTCATCAGACAAAATATCTTCCGTTATTTGTGGAGATATCATTAAAACTACACCTTTTTTTAAATAGTTACTTACTTTATCAATATTATAGTTAGCTCCTTTATGAACAAATTTAAATATAGATTCTCCATCTGCATTACCATAGTATAATTCTCGGAAAAAGCCCACTTTCTTTAAAATTTTCATTTTATATTTTCTTTAGGATTAAAAGTATTTCATGGTAAATACACAAAATTTAGGATGGGGTCATATTTTAGAATCGCATTCGATAATATGATAAGTGGATTTATTTGACCATGAAATAATCTTATATTTATTAAAATTAAATCCTAGCTCTATATAATATGACATTAGTTCAGAAGGACTCCAGCCTATACCGTATGAAAATAAAGCTTCCTCATTAATTAACTCTTTTATTTTATTTATTTTATCTTGAAGATCATCTACAAAATAAATCATATAAGAATCATCTACATCAGTAAAACCTATTTTTTTTACTTTTTCTTTTTTGTCATTACTCGTAACTAAAACTTTTATATTTTCAGACATATCTACAATAATAATTTCGTTTTGAGGTACTTTATTCATTTTACATAAACCTTAATTAAAATTTCATGACTTGTTGGAACAGAATTGATGACCATTTCTGGTGCTCCTCCAGGTAAATGTTGCCCTGGACCTTTAAAAAATTCATTACCAAATAATGGGCTTCGTGGTGACATGTTTTTTATATTTTCAATGCGTCTAATATTAAATCCTTCAGTTAGAGATCCTGGTACAAGCCCCATATCTGCTTCAATAATTGAGGCTTGTTCTGAAGTAATAGTAATATTTTTTTCCGTATTCTTTATTTTAAAATACTTCATTATTCCTTCTGAGTCAGTAATAAATGTACCATCCCTACCAATAGTAGGATATTTATCCCAACTAAATGGACTAATATTATATCCTATATTATCATCCAACATTTTTGCCTGTCGTTCTCTGGCCTGTTTAACAATTAACTCATTAACGTTAATTGTTTCAGACATAGCTATTAATCCTAGCGGATCAACCCAGTTAACAGGATTAGGGCAATATTGGTATAAGTTAATACCACCCATTAATTTAATCGGATCTTGGGTAATATACCTGCCTGTAAATGGATCATAATAGCGATTTAGGTTGTAGTGAAGTCCTGTCTCTTCATCATAATATTGCCCTTGGAACCTTAACGGATTCTCCGGCAGGGCTTGCAAAGCGTCTTGATGGTAGGTTTCGTTTATTATCTGCCCATAGGCATTATACTGGCATTCATAGAGGGTGTCACCCATGTTGCTGGTAAGGGCAATAGGGGTGCCGAGGTGGTCGTTTTGGTACCAGTAGAGTTTGATATTATCTTGCCGGGCATTGCCGTGCACAAGGGCTAATGGGCGGTAGGAATCTGGCTCGTAAAGGTAGGTTTGCCAGTGTTTATCATTATCGGTTTCGGCAATAAGCCGGCTACCTTGCCAGATAAATTCGGTGGTTTTACCATCCACGGTTTTGCTAGTACGCCGATTAAAGGCATCATAGGTGTAGGTGATAATGAGCCCCGTTGGCTTAATCACTTTGATTAACCGATGCCGGCAGTCGTACTCATAGTGAGTGACTAGACTGTGGTCTTTTCCACGCTTTTCGGCAATCATTACCAAAGCGGTCATACTCAAAGTGTTTGTCACTAAAAAAGGTCAGGCGGTTGCCTGTAATGCCACAATACTGTATTTTTAAGTTTGCATAAAAAAAGCAGAAAAGTAGATAACTCTTTTCTGCTTATCATCCTAGCGAACATCCTAACCATTCTTCTTATAGTAGCGATGTAAGCTGATGAATAAAACGATTAAAGATCGATAAAAGGGAATGTTTCCCTAAATAATTTTTCGATTTCTGGGTGTTTTTTTAAGGCTTCTAATGCTTGTTCTTCATTAAAAGATACATCGTCTTGAGACAATTTTTCCCCTCTTTTTACCGCTATGCCATAAACAGCCCTACCTTGCGCTTTCGTACGCCTCCAATAAGGAAAAAATCCAAGCAAACGATCTAACTCAGTAATTGTTCCATTAAAATCAATCAAATCAAAAATATAATCCGGTAAATCGCTTACTTCATTTTCGCCAATGACTTTTTCAGCCCAACGATTGACCTCATCCATATTGATAACGCCACATAATAAACAACAAACTACAAAACCAATAGTCTGATCATTGCCTTTTACTAATCCTAACATATTTATTTCCCCTTAGATAATGCTTCGCCACCTATATGGCCTGTTTGTAAATGTGTTACCTCTAGAACCAATTGCATTCTATTTTCCGCGTTTTTCGACAATCAGATTACCAAAGCGGTTATAGTCAAAGTGTTTGTCAATCAAAAAGGTCAGGCGGTTGCCTATAATGCCATAATACCGTATTTTTAAGTTTGCATAAAAAAAGCAGAAAAGTAGATAACTCTTTTCTGCTTATCATTTGAGCGAACATCCTAACCATTCTTCTTATAGTAGCGATATAAGCTGATGGATAAAATGATTAAAGATCGATAAATGGGAATGTTTCCCTGAACAATTTTTCGATTTCTGGGTGTTTTTTTAAGGCTTCTAATGCTTGTTCTTCATTAAAAGGTACATCGTCTTGAGACAATTTTTCCCCTCTTTTTACCGCTATGCCATAAACAGCCTTTATTTGCGCTTTTGTGCACTTCCAGTAAGGAATAAATCCGATTAAGCGTTCTAACTCAGTAATTATTCCTTTAAAATCAATTACATCAAAAATATAATCGGGTAAATCACTTACTTCATTTTCGCCAATGACCTTTTCTGCCCAACGATTGACCTCATCCATATTGATAACGCCACATAGTAAACAATAATATACAAAACCAATAGTCTGCTCATTGCCCTTTACTAATTTTAACATATTTATTTCCCCTTAGATAATGCTTCGCCACCTATATGGCCTGTTTGTAAATGCTTGCTCTCTGGAACCAGTTGCATTCTAGCGCGATGTTGATGATGATGCCAAGTATAACCAGGTATTTTAGGTTTACCGGCATTAATTGCGTTTAACTGCTCTGGTGTAAATAT
>NZ_WTEV01000024.1 GCF_009795885.1 Gilliamella sp. Pas-s25
CTTATTCATATTTGTTCCTTTTTTAGTGGTGATAAGTTTACCTTACCCCTTAAAAAAGTTGTATGAATTAGTGTAGCCGATCCAACCATCCCCTCGCTCAGGCGAGGGTGAAATTGTGACTATTTTGGCTAGCAAACATGAAAATCTCCAAAATCACAGCATATCCAACCAATCTACTTCACAAAATATCACTTTATTTTTTGTAAAAACAGTCAATAAGAATTTTGATTTTATTTGGTTTTTATACAATAAAATGCTTATTCAAAAGCGCTATTTTTTATAATTTCAATGCCTGCACGCTTTGCACTAAATCAGCCAGCTGTGTAACAATTTGAATGCCTGTATTTGCTTCATCGCCACCAAGCTGAAAGCGATAGGGGTTTTAATGAAGATGTGATGTTCACTTTAGGTTATATTTTTGTAAAAAATATTCAGGATTCTATACCGTTTCGTCATTAATTGAGGATTGGTAGTGACTATGGGGTAATTCGTATGATAACCATTGTAACAATTATTCATAAACCGTTTTCCCACTAACAAGTAGGCAAGCTGAAAGCGATAGGGGCTTTAATGAAGATGTGATGTTCACTTTAGGTTATATTTTTGTAAAAAATATTCAGGATTCTATACCGTTTCGTCATTAATTGAGGATTGGTAGTGACTATGGGGTAATTCGTATGATAACCATTGTGGCAATCAAGCATTCAAAAAAACCGCTTGCCAATAAAAATTTAAGCAATTTATTAACTTTTATAATAGGGTTAAACCACATAAAGCGATTTTGGGTAAAAACGCCTTATGAGTTTTTTAGTCTTAACGTGTAAACAACTCGTCGTTTTCCTATCTATAAAGGTTATTTTCGGGTTGCTTTTTGGGTTACTTTTTGACGAGTAGTTTTAGTCTGTTGATTAAATTTTACGCGCTTAGGTCTTGCTATTCGTTTGTCAGAGGATGAACTTGTTGTAAAGCTTTTGGCTTCTGGTGGTAAACCGACTAGTTCACGTAAGTAATTGACTGAGTCAATACCCAGTTCCATCCAAGTTCCACGCGATAATCCTTTAGGTAAAGTGATATTGCCATAACGAATACGCAATAATCGGCTAACTTGCACCTCGATAGCTTCCCACATACGGCGCACTTCGCGATTACGTCCTTCGGTGATTACGACATTAAACCATTGGTTAAGCCCATCGCCACCTTGCGCTTTTATTGATTGAAATGAGGCTGGACCATCTTCTAGTTGTATTCCTTTACGAAGTTGATTAATCTGCTGATCAGTCACATTACCAAATACACGCACAGCATATTCACGCTCAATTTCGTGCCTTGGATGCATTAAGCGATTTGCAAGTTCACCATCTGTTGTAAATAATAATAAACCTGATGTATTAATATCAAGTCTACCAATATTGATCCAGCGAGCATTTTTTAACCTAGGCAAACGTTCAAAAACAGTGGCTCGACCTTGTGGATCATGACGTGAGCAAATTTCACCTTCCGGTTTGTAATAAGCAAGCACGCGACAAATTTCTTTTTCTTTGCTTCGAAGCTGAACCAAGTGCCCGTTGATACGTATTTTAGGGTTTGCATTCACATCAACGCGATCACCTAAAGTGGCAATTTTACCATCCACACTGATTTTACCGGCTATAATCATGGCTTCAATTTCGCGGCGCGATCCGTTACCTAAATTGGCTAATATTTTTTGCAGTTTTTCAGTATTATCATGTACCGAAGTTTTTCGTGTCACAGTTGGTGCACTTGACGCTTTCGTTTTTTCATAAGATTGGCTTTCTTTAGCTTTAACGCTATTTGTCTTTTTGCCTCGTTGTGGGAATGCAGATTTGCTATTTTTCATATTATCCTCGCTGTTACCTTCTCAGGTATCATTTTTACTATTCACTCTATTGCCTAAATATCGACAATAAAAAACGGTCATTTATTCAAATGGCTTAGTGTCTCCACTTCCTTGACGAATAATTTCTGGATAGCCATTTGTTAAATCAATCACGGTCGTGGGTTGCTCACCTATATAGCCTCCGTGCACAATTGCATCAAGCTGATGACCAATTTTATCTTCTATTTCGTCGGGATCGGATTGCGCTTGATCATCATTAGGTAAAATTAACGTTGCGCTCATTAATGGTTGCCCCAATAATTCAAGTAACGCTAAATCAATTTTATTATCTGGTACACGTAATCCAATGGTTTTACGTTTTTCGTTCATTAATCGACGTGGCACCTCTTTACTCGCTTGTAAAATAAACACATATTTGCCCGGTGTATTATTTTTTAATAATCGAAAAGTCGTGTTATTAACAAAAGCATAGCAAGATAGCTCTGAAAGATCACGGCACATTAAAGTAAAGTTGTGATTTTTATCTAGCTGACGAATTTGGCAGATGCGATCAACGCCATGTTTGTTATCCAGTAAGCAACCCAAGGAATACCCAGAATCAGTCGGAAAAGCGATAACGCCACCGTCATTTAATATTTTAACAACTTGATCTAATAATCGAGTTTGCGGATTATCTGGATGAATATAAAAAATTTGGCTCATAGTTTTCTTCTATATCAATTTTTTTAGTTTATTTTTCAATGTTTAGCGTAATTCCGTCAATATTTTGACCAAATGCAAATATACAGCCATTTAATCCTGATTTTATTATTATTGCCAATTATGCCAAATTGGCGTAACGCTACCTGGCAATGGCATTGTTTTGCCTAAATCCAAATAATTAACTAAATCGTGAAAATCCGAACCTTGCGATGCTAACATATCAAATTCATTGGCTAATTTAGCTAATCGATGTAAATCATCTTGCGTTTGCCTGCTTTGTGAAACCTCAATTGCATCACCACCACAGTTTTTAAATTCACTCAGTAATAATTTCAATTTAGTTAAGGTTAGATCATAACGACTTGGATGCGCAAGCACCGCTTGCCCTCCGGCCATGTGAATGGCATTAACCGCATCAGCAATGCTGCACCATGTTGCAGGCACATAAGCATACCCCCCTTTACCTAGGTATTTTTTAAATGCGCGTTTGATGTCCTTAACATAGCCATTAGCAACTAAAAATCTTGCAAAATGAGCTCGCGAAACAATGTCTCCTTTCGCAAATTGTTGTGCTTGCTGATAAGCATTTTCAATACTAACCTTTGCCAATTTTTGGCTTATTGCCAACGCTCGGTTAATTCGTCCTTGCTCTTGTGCTGATAATAGTGTCAATAATTGAGGATGCTCAATATCAATATTGAGTCCCACAATATGGATTTCGTTATTTTTCCAAGCCGTTGATATTTCAACACCATAAACTAATTTAACAGGCAAATTTTCATTAGCAATTGTTTGTTGAGCTTCAGGTAAGCCTTTAACGGTGTCATGATCGGTAATAGCCAAAATATCGATTTGGTTATCCACCGCTCTTTTGACAAGATCGCTGGGCGTTAAAACACCATCCGATGCCGTAGTATGAGAATGTAAATCAACGATCACTTTTTTCTCGAAAATTATTTTGAAACGTGTAATATACCACACAATTTGCATGACCACTAAAAGGTATATTATGAAAGATCAAATTATTCTTGCTCAGCAAGATACTAACGCTATTATTCAAGAATTGTTAGAAGATGGTAGCGATCCTCATGCGCTTTATATTATTGAACATCATGTTTCATCGCAAGATTTTGATAAACTAGAAAAAATAGCAGTAGAAGCTTATAAGTTAGGCTATGAAGCAACTGATCCCGATGAGGATGTTGACGATGCGGGCAACGTTGTTATCGGTTTTGATATCATTGCCGAAAGTCCGCTTAATGCTGAATTAATCAATGCGCAAATTGCCGAAATCATTACTCTTACCGCCCAATTTGGCGTCAATTATGACGGTTGGGGCACTTATTTTGAAGATGGAAGCGATGATGATTTCGATGATAGTGAACTTATGGACACACTTCATTAATGTGTTATTAATCTATTTTGTTATTGACTATTCTTATCCGTTAAACAACGGATAAGAATATTGGGTTAATTTAATCTATTTCAATTCTTCTATACGGCTCGTTCTTTTGTGATTTGGTGATACGCTACGAATAGAGACTGTTTCGCCTTTTCTAATGCCTACTGGTTCAGTGTAGCGATGCCAAGTTTTACCTTGATTGGTTGAATATTCAATGGTTAAACCAGGAAACACAATATTTGCTACTAATTGACCGTTTTCAATTTTAGCACCTGGAACAGGCAAACGATAATCTATACTAGCTAAATCCAATTTTTGCAGTTCACGCTGCCCAACTAAATTTGCAAAGCGAATCCAATCATTAAGTAATTGTTGTTGATCAACATAATGCGTTGTTCCCTGAGCAAATTGACGATCTTTTTGGTAGTCAATTTCCCAATCGGCCTGATGCCAAGCTCTTTCAGCGACGGCCAACAAACGTGGAAATGTCATGTATTCCATTTTTTTATCTGTCCGAATATCTTCAGTCCAAATCTGAGCAGATATGCCATAAGCGCCAGACCAATTCATTGTCCCTTTAGCCGTAAATGGATTACCATCGCGATCAACTGAGGTTTCTGCATTTTGTGGCAAATTATTGGGTGCAAAACTAAATATTTTACGTTCATCATTAAAACGGGTTGCCCAATAATAACCACTCTCTTTTGGATTGACTTCATATGGCATATCTAAATAGACGTAATCAGGATTAGAAATGATCACTTGATAACCTTTATTGGACCACTCATTTACAGAGTCAAAACCGCCCCAATATAATGTGTCCCAAAAGTTAACTGTCACTTTATCAACCGCAAAAGATTTTGCATTCTCAGCATATTTCATGCCATCTTGCCACGCTTGCATATGGTTAATGCCATGAGATTTTATTATCGAACTGACTTGTTGTGCAAAATAACTAGGTAAATGTTCAATATCTTTTACCTTTCCTTTTGACACAAAAGTTTGGCAAGCTTGAGATTTTGCCCATGGATGATCTTCTATGCTTTGATCTATCGTTCCTTTAGCATCAGTTTTATCTTTTGCTTGTAGATCTTGATAACCTGCGCCTAAACGAATATTTTTAGCCTCATCACCACCAAAATGCCAAGTGTGAAGTGGTTGGCCAGCTTCAATATGCATTTTTGCTATTTCAGCAATAATTTTATTGACAAAACGTTTAGATGAATCAAGACAAGGATTTAAATAACTTAAACGATTATAAAATTGTACTGTTGTGGTATTAGAAGTATCGGTTGGATCAACTAGTCGAAACTCATTAGCTTGTGCTTCTTTTCCATCTGCTACTAAACGTTTATAACGTGCTTCCATTGATACAATTGCGGCTCTGGCATGAGCGGGCATATCAATTTCAGGAATCACCTCGATAAAGCGTGCTTTCGCATATTTTACAATTTCTATATAATCTCGACGAGTTAAAAACCCTGATCCATTCGTATCACTTTCAGGACCCGAACCTAATTGTGGTAATAAACAATGTTGCTCAGTAAGATCGTGGCAACGTTTGCTGCCAATATCGGTTAGTTCAGGTAAGTCTGGAATTTCAATTCGCCAACCTTCATCATCACTTAAGTGGAAATGAAACTTATTGAGTTTATATTTTGCCATTTGATCTAATAAACGTAATATGGCTTGTTTTGATTTAAAATTACGACCAATATCGAGCATAATACCGCGATAAGCAAAACGGGGGGAATCAAACACATTTAGTGTTGGAATTGTTTTAAGTTCGTTTACGGGAATCAATGATAAAATGGATTGTACAGCATAAAAAATACCGCTTTCGTCGTAAGCTGTTATTAAAGCCTCATCTTTTTTAATATCTAATTGATATCCCCCTGATTGTCCTTGTTTGAATTGTTCAGGAGCAATTGCCGCTTTTATTTTATAACCATTTTGAGTAACGGGAATATTTAATGCATTAAACGCCGTGTTTAAAATTGTTAAGCTTTCTTGATTTAAGTCATTAAGTATTAGATTCACCCCTTGCTGACCAATTGTTATATCTTCGTTTCTTAATATCATTTTTGCAGGTGTTGGCAAAATTTGCCCGCGGAGTGATTCAGCCGATAATTTCTTAATATCCGAATTATATTGGAAACGAGTATTAGGTGTCATTAGTGTATTGTGATCATCGGTTGTCCTTTTCCAGTTTTGTTGAATTGGTGCAACAAAAGCCGATAAATTGTCAGTCCCCGTGTTAGTATTAGCAATGATCTTTGGTTTAGCATTACTTGATGTGATATACCAACGAGGCATTAAATCACTTTCACTTACCATCCAATATTCACCAATAACCGGAATATTTACTGTGGCATTAGCTGGAATCGAGGTGAATTTTTCTGTTGGCTCGATTTTATGAAGATCGCCAGTAATGTGGGTTATTTTGAACTGTTCATTATTTACCGCTAAAATCATCCGGATATTATTAAAATAAATAGCCCAATCCTTATCCTTGATTGCTGAACCATTATTCTTTAACGAAATCTGCACCTTGTTACAAGCAGCCCAATCAGCACCTAAAGCTGAACAATTTACACCATGTTCCCCAGCTTGATTGTCTATTACCTCATATTTAACATTGAGTTGTGAACTCATTGAGTCAACAATTTGTTGCGAAGCAAAAACAGATTGGGTTGCTCCCATACTTAACAAAGAAGCAATTGAAGTGGCTAATATTGCGGTTTTTATCTTTTTCATCATTTTTACCTATTTTGGTTGAGCGCTAAACACAGTGAATGGAATTGTGACAATGAATTTGATATCTCGCTCATCTTGAAAGATATTGCCATATCCACCGCCCCAGCTTGGTATACTATTTGAGTGATTGTTATATTTGGTGTAGTGCAATTGGAAAGTCGTATCTTTTGCCCAACTTTCTTGCACGGTATACCCTAAATCAAAGTTATATGCTGATTCAATCAAACGTTGTTTTTGATTGAATTGTCGATTAGTGCTTGGTTTTGCGTTCCAACCATAAGCATAAGAAGCCCCTGTTTTCCAACCTGCTAAAGAGTAAGATAGCTTACTTAAATCATAAGTTATTTCAGCAAATAGGGCTTTTTCACCATTGGCATTAAAGTCGGAACGTGAATTCCACCATACATCTAAACGGCCATTTGATGAAGCATAATCAGGTGTCATACGTTGTAAAAAGAATCCTTGCTCACCTTCAGCTTTAACACAAACCCCTTCAAGTCGCAGACCAACAGGACCAACTTGATAACCTAATGTCGCCGCTTGTAGCCATGCTAAACCATCATAAACATCTTTGCCTTTATGAGACTGATCTTTAGCACCATAAAATTGATAACTCATGGTTAGAGGGCTATCAAACACGTCCATTTTATAAGACACTTTACCAAAAAATTGGTTCATATAATTGTGCGCTTGGCCAAATGCACTTTCTAGTACTAAATTATTTTTGAAGTCATACTTCAAGCCAGCAGAATGTAAATAATCAATTTTTTTACCCGCGCCCCATTGTTTGAATTCATAGAGCCTTTTATACCATGGTGCTTTATATTTATCTGTCCACATGTAAGACATCGATAATACACCGGCTGTATCAAAATCAAGTGTGGAACCCAATTCAAATCCACGATAAGTGCCCGGTAATAAGCTCCAGTGTGGTGCCAGTAACGTTTGTCCCGAAGGTTGAATATAACCTGCTTTCAGCCACAATAACTCATCGATTTTAAAATTCGCTTGTGCTTTATAAAAGCTAAGCCCACTGACGTCTTTCTTCCAATTTTCATCCCAACGAGTGTTTGCACCACTAAATCCAATTTCATTTGGATGACCATTGCCACCATTACTCACTTCCCAAGCGCCATAACCGCCTAGCTCGATAGCAAATCTATTGGCAATATACCCAGAGCGGAAGTCCAAATTACTATTAAAGGTTGATTGCCTAATATTGCTTTTATATTTATCAGTTTCGATATCTTTACGATCACGATCGCGATTCCAAAAAAAGACATTACCAGTTAATGAAGAATCTTCAATAAAGTCATTTACACCCGATGCATAAACAGGGATTGCACTGGTTAAAATAGATAAGGACAAAATCAGTTTAGTTAAAGGATTAAATGGTCGAGGTATTATTTGTGCATTACAGATATTCATCTTTATTTTCCTAAAATTATTCTGTTTAATTAATAATAAAATTCATCAAGCTCTAACTTACATGGGCAAGCAGAACAACAGATTAATATTTTCTTAGAATTCGAAAGACACATTATTTTCATTAGCGTATACAAATCAGTGTAGCCTAATAAGAACGTTATCAATGGTGATATTGACTTGAAATACGCAGTTTTATAATGCATAAACATATTTTATCTAGCAAATTAAACAATCTAAAATCGTGATCTAAATCACCAAAATAGCCATTATTTATACGATTTTTTAGATAAAAATCACAACTTTTTTTATTATGAAAAATAAAAAAATCAGATTTTGAGTTTAAAATACGAATGAAAATTGATATTAACTTATAAAAACAAAAATGGATGTAAATCGGATAAATAAGACGAAGAAAGCAATAAGGTAAAAAAAAGAGGAATCACTCGATTCCTCTTTTTATTGACATGAAAAAGAATGTATTATTTACAATCAATAGTCTATTCTTTCAAATTAAAAAATATGTTACTTTTAATTTTCTGTATCAATTTCATCAAAGCTTTTTACTAGCTCATCAATCGCTTTCATCTGTTTTAAGAAAGGCTCTAGTTTATTAAGTGGTAACGCGGATGGGCCATCACATTTTGCATGGCTTGGATCGGGGTGTGATTCTAAGAATAGTCCAGCAATACCAACAGCCATACCAGAACGAGCCAGTTCAGTCACTTGACCACGACGCCCGCCAGATGCAGCTCCCATTGGATCACGACACTGCAAGGCATGAGTAACATCAAAAATAACTGGTGAGCCTTTGCTGGCTTTTTTCATAATGTTAAAACCAAGCATATCCACCACTAAGTTGTCATAACCAAAACAACTACCGCGATCACAAAGAATCACTTGGTTATTGCCCGCTTCTTCAAATTTCTCAACAATGTTACCCATTTGTCCAGGACTGACAAATTGCGGTTTTTTGACATTAATAACTGCGCCTGTTTTCGCCATTGCAACAACTAGATCCGTTTGCCTTGCTAAAAAAGCCGGTAATTGAATCACATCAACCACATCAGCAACGGGTTGGCATTGCGCTTCGGTATGGACATCGGTAATAATTTTAATGCCAAACTGTTGTTTAAGCTCTTGGAATATTTTAAGCCCTTCTTCTAAGCCTGGTCCACGATAAGAATGGATTGATGAGCGATTCGCTTTATCAAAAGACGCTTTAAAAATATAAGGAATATTCAGCTTATCAGTGACAGTGACATAATGCTCACAGATTTTCATTGCTAAATCGCGAGATTCAAGCACATTCATACCACCAAATAGTACAAAGGGTAGATCATTGGCGACAGTAATATCACCAACATTTACTTTTTTTTGCTGCATCATAAATAAAATTTTCCTAGTTAAGGTTTGAACCAGCGACCCAGTGTAACTCGATCATTACCACTATAGTCGGTGAAAGTTTCAACTAATTGAAATCCGTGTTGTTTAAAAATGGTTTGCACAGCTTCACCTTGTTTCCAACCATGTTCTATCAGTAACCAACCATATTGGTTTAAATGCTTAGTTGCACCTTTTACAATTAGTTTAATATCAGCTAAACCGTCATCTTCAGAAACGAGGGCGCTTCTTGGTTCATAACGCACATCACCTTGTGATAAGTGAATATCGGTTGGTTCAATGTAAGGAGGATTACTGACAATCATTGAAAACTTGCGGTTTTTGATTGGTTTATACCAATCTCCGTGTAAAAAATAAACATTATTTACCCCAATTTGTGTTGCATTTTGTTGAGCTAAGATTAGCGCATCTTTATTTTTTTCAATTGCGGTAAATAAACAGTCTTGACGCTCAGTTGCCATAGCGATAACTATCGCACCCGTACCCGTACCAAGATCCAACACTTCGCATGGCACTTTAGGTAGATACTCTAAACCTAATTCGACTAATTTTTCGGTATCAGGTCTCGGTATTAATGTAGCGTTAGAAACATTAAACTTCAAAGACCAAAACTCTTTTTCGCCAGTAATATAAGCGATAGGTTCGCCGTTTTGCCGGCGTTTTAAACATTCAGATAAAGCAATTAGCTCATCATCAGTAAGCAATGTTTCGCTAAATGCCATTAAAAAGGTTCGCGTTTTTTGCGTAACAAAACTCAGCAAAATTTCAGCATCACGTTTTGGGCTTTCACTATCAGTTAACGTTTGAGATGCGCACTTAAGCCATTGTAAATAAGTCATTCATCTTGTTCCGATAAAGCGGCCAGTTGATCTGCTTGATATTCTTGTACAATTGGGTCGATTAGCATCTCTAATTTTCCTGCCATTACTTCGTCTAAACGATAAAGTGTTAGGTTAATTCGATGATCAGTAACTCGACCTTGTGGATAGTTATAGGTTCTAATTCTATCTGAACGATCACCCGATCCTAATAAATTACGTCTTGTAGAGGCTTCTTCTTGTTGACGCTTGCGTAGTTCCGCATCTTGAATACGTGCTGCCAATACCGACATCGCTTTGGCTCTATTTTTATGTTGTGAGCGCTCATCTTGACACTCAACCACAATACCAGTCGGTAGATGGGTAATACGAATGGCCGAATCGGTAGTATTAACATGCTGACCACCGGCACCAGATGAACGATAAGTATCAATTTTTAAATCAGCAGGATTAATTTCGGGCATTTCAGCCTCAGGCACTTCGGGTAAAACAGCAACAGTACAAGCTGAAGTATGAATACGACCTTGCGATTCTGTTTCTGGCACACGTTGAACACGATGCCCACCCGATTCAAACTTCAAATGACCATAAACACCATCACCACTGACTAACATAATCACTTCTTTATAGCCACCATGCTCACCATCACTTGCACTCATTATTTCAACGCGCCAATTGCGTGATTCTGCATAACGTGTATACATTCGGGCTAAGTCACCAGCAAATATAGCTGCTTCATCGCCACCCGTTCCCGCTCTCACTTCGACAAAACAGTTATATTCGTCATTAGGATCTTTAGGAAGTAATAGCACTTGTAATTGCTTTTCTTGCTCTTCAATTCGACTTAATGCTTCGTTTAATTCCTCTTGCGCCATTTCGCTCATTTCAGGATCAGATAGCATCATTTTAGCTGTCTCAATATCCTCTTGTGTTTGCTTCCAATCAGAAAAACACTTAACCACTCCAGTTAACTGTGAATATTCTTTAGACAGTGTGCGAAAACGATTTTGATCGGCAATAACCGAAGCATCAGACAACAATGCTTGAACTTCTTCATAACGCTCTTGTAGCGTTTCTAACTTACTGATAATTGAAGATTTCATAAAAATATATTTTAAATGATAGAAATTAATTAAATTTGTGGGGCATTATATACTTAATCGGCTTTAAAATACAGTTTGGACTAGTTATCAGGCTTATATCGTATAAACAATATATAGCAAAGAGATTGAGGTTATATGCAAATACCCGGTATATCCGAAATTCAATATTAGTCTTCTTGAGTTTTGTGATTGTGGTTTTGGTTAAAAAAACTTATTCTGTACCAATCTTCTGTTGTTTATCAATTACGTTAACTAAATTCTATTACAAGCTAAATTTTAAAATCTGAAAAAATGATAATTGAAATTGAAAGTTTTTATGGTAATACATTAATTTCAGGAAAAATAACATCAATAGAGCAGTTAAAATCACGTATGATGACTGTTCTTAATATGGTTGATACCCAAAATTTCACTCACACTTTTTGCCTTAGTTATGGTTGTCAAATTTATCCATATGATAAAAATATTGCGGTGGACTATGTGATTGATTTAGATATTTATCATGTTTATCAACCTTATTGTTAATCGCTACAGATTATTTTATTTTCAGAAAGTATTCAAACACGACATATAATGACATTCATCTAGATTCAAAAGACTAAAAGAACCCGATAAGTAATAAAGAATAATATAATGGCTCATTTGTACATTTTATATTATTCAAGAAATACTAATCAAAAAAGTACAAAGGCTAAATTCAATAAAATGAATACTTGTGTAATTTATCAAACAAGAAATTCAGTTCTAACATGTTAACTCGGATTGCTTATATCCAAAAAAACATCTTGTAAATAATTGATTTTTTACAAGTATTAGAATGAAAATCTCAGTAAAATCAATGCTCTACTTGAACAATTTTTATAAGAAAAAACATGTCACTTGTTATACCGCCCAAAGATTAATTCAAGCATTAATCTTTCGTCGCAATGAGCTGATAACTCCGAGAGGTTAGCACGCCAAACAGCAATTTGGCGTGCTATCTTTATTAGGAAAGCTTTTTCTTAAAAGGTTTTAAGGCTTTTGAGCAAAAGCCTTAGCAAAAAAACTTTATAGCAACCGCTTAATAATTCTATCTATTTTTATTCGACTAAGCCGTTTTATTAATTTATGGACTTGGCTAGGATAAAATTGGCTCGCTTGGATTTGTTGAAAGTGCGTAACCAACGTGGTTTTTTGACGAATAGTGCTAAGTTCTTGATTGAATTTATCTTTTAATTCTTGTTTTGGATCGTGCACTAATATGCCGTTTTCAAGGTCAAGTCGCCATGCTCGTGGGTTTAGGTTATTGCCAGTTATAAGCACCCATTTATTATCTACCCAGACACCTTTTAAGTGATAGGTTTGGTTTTCATCTTTCCATAGGCGTATGATGAGTTGTTCCTTATCAATAAAAGGTTGCAGGCGCTCAATAAAGTTTCTTAAGTTGATTTCGTATAAGTACGGTAATCCACCCGATATGTTAAAAGGTTTATCTGGCGGAATATAGAAGTCGTTGGCTTCTTTGTCACCAATAATCAGTTCGACTTGGCGGCCTTTACGTAGCAGACGAATAATGTCGCGTACTAAAATGCTTGGCAAATTAAAGTAAGGCGTACAAAAGGTGATTTTTTGTTCGGTTACATTAATGAGGTGATGGATAATTTTATTTAATGCGTTATTACGTCCAAGCCCCATAATTGGCGCAACTGATAAGGTTTGGTTATCAGCATTGGCATTGTATTGATAGCTAGCATCCATTAAATGCTGACGTAGGGTTTTAATTTCTGATTTGATTTGTTTGCGGGTTTTGTGCGTACCTGTATTAAGCAGTTGCAGCGCTTGATGTGGCAAAAAGTGGTCGTGAATAAACTGCACCATGCTGTTTGCTAATAATGGATTAGTAATAAAGTGGTAACGGTCATAACGGTATTTTTCACGTTTGTGTAAGTAGACATTGTTAATGCTAGCACCGCTGTAAATGACCGTGTCGTCAATGATAAATCCTTTTAGATGCAGTACACCAAGTATTTCGCGTCGATTAACTGGTACGCCATAAATGGGAATGTCGATCTCAGGGTGTTGCTGTTTTAGTTGGTAATAATAATTAGCGTTGGTATGGGCTTTGTCTTCGCCAATTCGCCCTCGTTGTGCACGGTGCCAGTCAACAAATATTTTGATATCTAAATTGGGGCGCTGTTGTTTTATTTGATACAGTTCGTTGAGAATTTCTTGGCCTGCTTCATCTTGCTCTAGATAAAGCGCGACAATATAAATACGGTGCTGAGCTTTTTTTATACTTTCGATTAACGCAAGTCGGTACGCTTTCGGATTAGCACATATGTGGTATTGTCTAGCATCTTGTTGAATTTTGGCTAATTCATCAAGGTGCTTTTGGTGATTGTATTTTATAAATGGTATTCGCATGATTTATTTATCATTATAACTGGCTAGCTACGTGACGATTTTGTTTATCTATGTAACCCGAATAAGGCCAGTAAAATAATACTCCTTTTAAATTATGTGCATTTTGGCTAAGTTGCTGTCGATTAAGTGGCTTTTTATTAGGCCTTTAGCAACGTGTTTATGCTCTTAATGCTTTATTACTGGGTGATGATAAATGGTTTAAGATTGTTCATCAACCCATGTTTGAATTATTTTGTATGTTAATGCTAGTACTACAGGTCCAATAAATAGTCCCATTATGCCAAAGCCAAGTAGCCCCCCAATTACCCCAAATAATATGAGTAAAAACGGTAAATTGGCGCCTTTTTTTATTAAGTAAGCTCGCATTACACTATCTAAAGTGGTTAAGATAATTGCTATAACAATTAATACGATGCCCGCAATGGTGTTGCCCGCCCAAAATTGCCAAAGGATGCACCCAAGCATAACAATTACAGGACCAATTTGTGCCACACAGCAAATAAATAAGATTAGCGTGAGTACGCCCGATAACGGCATGTTGGTTAATATAAAACTTAACCCGCCAATTAAGGCTAAAGTGATGGCGGTAACCACAACGCCAAGAGCCACTGCACGTATGGATTGCCCTGCTAAGGTGACGGTGGTTTCACCATATTGTTTTGACAGCCGATTAGCTAACAAATAGACGTATTTGGTGATGCTTTCACCTTTTAAAAAAAGTAATAGGCTAAAAATAATCATCACACCAGCATGAAAGATGAATATGCCAATATTGGTGACTTGTTCAAGTAACCAGCCTATCATGGTGCCAACATAAGGCTGTATAGCTGTCACTAAATCGGTACCATCAGTTTGAATCAGGTTTAACCATTTTTGGTGTAGCTCGGAACCAAAGGCCGGTATGCTTTCAAGCCAGTCAAAGGTGGGTAGTTTTTGATGGGATAATGTTTTGCCCCATTCAATAAGATGGTGACCATTTTGTGCTACCGAGCTAATAATTAATATAAAAGGTATAACACAAACAAACGCTAATATTAGCGCCATTACTAACAGTGATAACCAGCGTTTGTTAAATAGTTTTTGCTGAATTTTTATCATTAATGGCCAAGTGGCGATGACCACCATCACCGCCCAGAAGAATCCGAATAAGAAAACTTCAATAACACGATAGGTAATAATGATTAGCAACCCAATGATTAATAGGTTTAAAATCAGCTTGAGTAGATCGGTAGTGTTTTTTTCTGCTGGCATTTTTGTACCATATTTATTAACCTAGATTGCGCTATTATACGCATTATCATGCAAAATTAATATGATGGTGTTTATGATTAATTATTTAATGGAGATTTAAAATGAAAAAATTACTGTTATTAACATTATTAGGTGTGGCGTTAACCGCGTGTGCAAATTCCCCGAAAGTGAAGCCTGTTGCGCAAAATGCCAATGATACTGCGCCATTCCCCGCAGCTCAAGTTGGCTTTACGCGTTATGCTATCCATTTGCCTGCTATTACTAATGAGAACAATACAAAAGTTGAAGTGATCATTGGTAAAGAGATGAATGTTGATTGTAATTTCCATAATTTAGGCGGCGTAGTTAAGCAAGAAGAGCTTAAAGGTTGGGGTTATTCTTATTACGTTGTTGAAAAGACAGTTGGTAATATTTCAACCTTAATGGCTTGCCCTGAAGGTACTAATAAAAACCAATTTGTGACAATTAACCATAATTTAGGTTTATTTAATTATAACAGCAGTGTACCGTTAGTTTTTTATGTGCCTAACGATTTACAAGTTAAATACCGTGTTTGGCAACCTAATGCTAAAACCATGCAAGCTACCGCCGAATAATTCCGTTAATTATTGTTAATTGGCTATTACTCACTCCTTGAGTGGTTAAAATGTAACCACTCAATACCTAAACTTCCAATATTTGATTTTTTATGTGGACATCTTGAAAAAAAAAGGTATTTTATCCCTCGTAATGCAAGGTTAGCTCTACTCGTTCATTTATTTTATTAATGACTTGTGATTGCCTGATTACCTCGGTTTCGCTCGGCGATTGTGATATTGGTTATTTATATCTTTGTTAACATCGTCGATAGCAAAATTTGGGGGTCCGTTGTGTCTTTGCAATGGGCTTGTGTCTGACATGTAATATCCCTACAACTAGAGGAGAAGTGGTGAGCATGTTTACTCAACGTAAAACAATTCTTTCAATCGTGGCTGGTGTTTCACTAGCGTTATCTCAATCTGTTATTGCTAAAGATCGCGTCGTGCATTTTTACAATTGGGCTGGGCAAATTGGTTCTAACACTATTTCGGATTTTGAAAAGGCGACTGGCATCAAGCTTGTTTATGATGTGTACGATTCAAACGAAATCCTTGAAGGTAAATTGATGGCGGGCCATTCTGGTTTTGATGTGGTTTCTCCTTCTGATAGCTTTTTAGCTAAACAAATTAAATCAGGTGTTTATTTACCATTAGATAAAAGCAAGTTACCAAATTGGAAAAATCTTGATCCAAATTTAATGAAGTTAATGGCAACTCATGATCCCGACAATAAATATGCTATCCCTTATGTGTGGATGACAACAGGTATCGGTTATAACATTGATAAAGTTAAAGAACGTTTGGGCGAAGACGCGCCAGTCGATAGTTGGGATTTAGTCTTTAAACCTGAAAATATGGAAAAACTCAAAGATTGTGGTGTGGCATTTTTAGATGCGCCAACCGAAATTTTTGCCAGTGCACTTCGATATTTAGGTAAAGATCCGAACAGTACTGACGCTAAAGATTATACTGGTGTTGCTTATGAGTTGTTAGAAAAGGTAAGACCAAATATTCGTTACTTCCATTCTTCACAATATATTACCGATTTAGCAAATGGCGATATTTGTGTCATTTTAGGTTGGTCTGGCGATATTTTACAATCACGAGATAGGGCAAACGAAGCGAAAAATGGTGTGCATATTGGTTATCAAATTCCAAAAGAAGGCGCATTAGTCTTTTTTGATACCTTTGCGATTCCAAAAGATTCAGACAACCCTGACGAAGCTCATGAGTTTTTAAATTTTGTGATGAAACCTGAAATTGCCGCACAAGTCACTAACGATGTGAACTTTGCTAGCGCTAATAAAGAAGCAAATGACAAATTTGTAAAACCAGAAGTGAAAAACGATCCAGCGGTTTATCCAAAACCAGAAGTGATGGAAAAACTATTCACTTTGCAAGTTAAAGACCCTAAACTTGAACGTGTAATTACCCGTACATGGACAAAACTCAAAACGGGTAAATAATCGATATTTTGTATATCGCGTTAAAATGATAATTCTAGACGGATGGGCTATTGAGTCTTTCCGTCTCGTTTTTTTTGGCTTGTTGTTATGAGGAAAATAGAGTGAACAATAAAACAACAAATCAGGTACAGCCTAAAAAAAAGATGATAACTCCACTATTGGAGATTAAAAACTTAACCAAAGTTTTTAATGATGATTATTATGCCGTTGATGATGTCAATTTGACTATCTATACTGGTGAAATTTTTGCCTTATTAGGGGCATCGGGTAGTGGTAAATCTACGTTATTACGAATGCTCGCGGGTTTTGAACAGCCTACATCGGGGCAAATCATTCTTGATGGCAAAGATTTATCGCAAGTCCCACCTTATGATCGTCCCATTAATATGATGTTTCAATCGTATGCTCTGTTTCCTCACATGTCGGTTGAGCAAAATATAGCCTTTGGTTTGAAGCAAGATAAATTAAATCATAACGAAATTAAACAACGCGTTGAAGAAATGCTAGCCCTTGTGCATATGGAACAATTTGGCAAACGTAAACCGCACCAGCTATCAGGTGGTCAGCGCCAACGTGTGGCTTTAGCCAGAAGTTTAGCCAAACGTCCAAAATTATTGTTACTTGATGAGCCTATGGGGGCGCTTGATAAACAACTTCGTGATCGAATGCAACTTGAAGTGGTGAGCATTTTAGAAAAAGTGGGCGCAACGTGTGTGATGGTGACTCATGATCAAGAAGAGGCCATGACCATGGCGGGGCGCATTGCGATTATGAATAAAGGTCAATTTGTACAAATTGGTGAGCCTGAAGAAATTTATGAACATCCAAATAGTCGTTATAGTGCCGAATTTATTGGTTCGGTAAACGTCTTTGACGGTATTTTGCAAGAGACACAAGAAGATGGTTTGATCATTAACTGCCCTATGATTAAGCGCCCTTTAAAAGTTGATTATGATTCACCTGCAGTTGAAGGTGTACCGACTCAAGTCGCGCTGCGTCCAGAAAAAATTAAATTATGTGACGAAATCCCAGAAGATGCTTACAACGTCGCGACAGGTGAAGTTGTCGAGATCGCTTATCTTGGGGATCTGTCGATTTATCACGTTAAACTACCAAGTGGGCAAATTATTATTGCGCAGCTTCAAAACGAGCATCGCTATCGCAAAGGCATGCCAACTTGGGGTGACATAGTTAACTTAAGTTGGGAAGTAGATAGTTGTGTTGTGCTTACTGAATAAACAAAAGAGGATATCATAATGCGATCCATTGTATTAGGATTGTTGTTAAATGCATTTGTGTTGCTCAATGTTTATTTGCGTTTTGCAACAACAGGGGCGTTTGATAACTTATTTTTAGATGCGCTATTTACCGCAATGACATTGAGCTTTTTATTGTCATGCTTGGGGTTATATTTAGTAAATTATAAACCATCTAGGTTTGCTTATAGGCTGATTATTGCTGGCAGTATATTATTTGTCCCCGCGGGGCTTGTGGCAATCTATTTTGCTTATAAAAAAATGCAACAACAACGCTCAGATGCCGATCTAATGACTCTTTATGGGCGGTTAATTGTTATTGCCATTCCTTATTTATGGATGCTTTTGCTCTTTTTATTGCCATTTTTAATTGTATTTAGAATTAGTTTTTCTGAACAAATCTTTACGATTCCGCCTTATACTGATTTGTTTAGTTTCGATGACGGGTTGCTAAATATTACTTTGAACTTTGGTTATTATATTAACTTAGTTACTGATAATATTTATCTTGAGTCTTATTTAGAATCATTAAAAATTGCGGCTATTTCAACCATATTATGTATTTTAATTGGTTATCCATTAGCATGGGCAATTTCAAAATGTAAACAATCTACACGTAATATTCTATTATTGTTGATTATTTTGCCGTCTTGGACGTCATTTTTAATTCGAGTTTATGCGTGGATTGGTATTTTAAATCAAGAAGGCTTGTTAAATCACTTTTTAATGTGGTTAGGGGTTATTGATCAGCCGCTGGTGATTATAAAGACTTATTTGGCAGTTTATATCGGTATTGTGTATTCTTATTTACCGTTTGTTGTGTTACCTATTTATACTTCATTAAGTAAAGTGGATTCGACGTTAATTGAAGCGGCATTAGATTTAGGTTGTAAGCCAATAAGGACTTTTTTCAAAATTATTGTACCACTTACCAAAAATGGCATTATTGCAGGCGGTATGCTGGTGTTTATTCCGGCCGTTGGCGAATATGTAATACCTGAATTATTAGGACCATCTCAAAGTATCATGATTGGTACGCAAATTTGGACTATATTCTCTCGGGATACTGATTGGCCAGCAGCATCTGCTGTTGCGACAGTTATGTTGTTGATTTTAATAGTGCCAATTTACTATTTCAATAAGTTTCAAAGCCGACAAATGGAGGGTAAATAAATGAATGATTTACCTGTTATTTTGCGATCTTCTGTGATTGTATTTATCTCATTGCTATTGGGTTCGTTAGTACTATCGATACTGATTAGTTCGGCTGGGTTAAATCTGCTTAGCGATATGAGCTTATATATTAACTGTTTGATCTTTAGTGTGATTGTAACAGTGATTGTGACATTATCGCTCATTTTTCGATGCCTTAAAGGACTTATTTTATTGGTGGTATTTTCTTTTTTATATATCCCAATGATTATTTTAATTGTTTATTCATTTAATAGTTCTCGCTTAGTTACGGTGTGGGCTGAATTTTCAACTAAATGGTACTTTGAGCTAATGCATAATGAAGAGTTATTTAAAGCTGTTGGCCTGAGTTTAGCAATTGCCGCATGTGCAGCAACTTTTGCAACACTTTTAGGTACGCTTGCTTCTTATGCTGTTGTTCGCTTTAAACGATTTAAAGGCGCAAATCTGTTTTCATTTATGACAACAGCACCACTTGTTATGCCTGATATTATTACAGGGTTGGCATTATTGCTTTTATTTGTCGGTATGGGACAAATTCTTGGATGGCCAAAAGACCGTGGCGCAATTACTATTTGGATGGCGCATACGACCTTCTGTATGGCTTATGTGACAGTGGTGATTAGTGCAAGGCTCCGTGAACTTGATAAATCAATTGAAGAAGCCGCTTTAGATTTAGGTGCTAATCCATTGAAAGTGTTCTTTATTATTACATTGCCAATGATTGCACCGGCATTAGTTTCTGGTTGGTTATTAGCCTTTACTTTGTCTCTTGATGATGTGGTGATTGCTAATTTCGTAACGGGGCCGGGAGCAATGACATTACCGAAGTTGATCTTTTCAAAAGTGAAATTAGGCGTCGATCCGCAAATTAATGCGCTTGCAACTATTATTTTATTGATAGTTGGTATTATCGGGTTTATTTCATGGTTATGGATGCGTCAAGCTGAACGACGTCGAATAAATGAAACTCGTATGCATTAATACACACCACACTTTCTATTATTGCCGCGCTTTGCGGCAATATTTCGTTTTAAAATCTCCGTGTTTTTTTTATCATTTTGTATTATAGTGTGACCTGTCAATCTTTTTGGCAAAATTCTCAGGGCGGGGTGTAAGTCCCCACCGGTGGTATAGCCCACGAGCGCTTAATTTGTCTTGTTAACTGTGGTGATTTTTTTATTGTTCAGTTAATTTTAACAGGTTAAGGTCAAGCAGATTTGGTGAAATTCCAAAGCCGACAGTTAAAGTCTGGATAAAAGAGAGTTGCTTATCTTTCCAATATTTGCTGAAAGGCAAAACCATGCTAGTCGAGCACTGCCCTGATTCTGGTATTTTATTTATTTGTACTTAATTAATTTAATGGCTAAATAGATCATCGTTAAATGGTTGAACGGTTATTTAGAGTTGATTAAGTAAATAATGAAATGAGCAAGTGAAAATATATAGGTATTTACCATGAATCAGTTTAATTTAAATGAGTTTGGCACGCCCATCGAACGTGTCAAAAAAGCGATCGCATCAATTCAAGCCGGTCAAGGTGTGTTGGTTTTAGACGATGAAGACCGTGAAAACGAAGGTGATATTATTTGGGCTGCCGAGTCTATCACTAGCCAGCAAATGGCGCTGACGATTCGTTACGGAAGTGGCATTGTTTGTTTATGTTTGCCACAAAAACGTTGTGACGAGTTACAGTTGCCGATGATGGTGGCAAATAATACCAGCAAAAACAATACAGCATTTACTATTTCGATTGAAGCCGCTAGTGGTGTTACAACTGGTGTATCAGCGGCTGATCGCGTTACAACTATTAAGGCAGCGGTGAATGACAATGCTAAGCCGAGCGATCTTAATCATCCAGGGCATGTGTTTCCCTTAGTTGCTAAAGAGGGCGGTGTTTTAGTTCGCCGAGGCCATACTGAAGCGTCGATTGATTTAGTGACATTAGCAGGTTTAAAACCTGCCGCAGTGCTGTGTGAGTTAACCAACGATGATGGTACTATGGCAAGAGCACCTGAAGTGGTTATGTTTGCTAAACAATATCATATGCCAGTTGTGACCATTGAAGATATTGTTGAGTATCGTAAATCGTTAACAGTGTAGTAATAAAAAAGTGATTTTAAATAATTGTTTAAAATCATAGTAATATTAAAATATTGTTTGCTATTTATGTCATTTTCCGCCGAAAGTATCGGCGGATAGGAGTTGAAATCAACCAAGTACTTTTAATGCGCAGGCTTTTGTTATTTTGACGCCGTTTTCTAATGCTGAAGTGTCGAATTTCATTTCTGGATGATGTAATCCTGGGGTTAAATCAGCACCTAATCCCCAAAAACCAGCTTTGACATTGCGTTGACATGGATAGTTGAAAAAATCTTCTCCACCTGGAGTAAAGATTGGATCTTTTAAACCTTCTTTTCCAAGTACATCAACAATTGCTTCGGCAATAATTTGAGTGACATCGTTATCAATTTCAGCAGCTGGGATCTCTTTAGTGACATTGATATCCACTTTGCCACCGATAGATTCAACACTGAGTTTTATTGCATTTAGAGTTTTGGCTTTGAGTTCATTCATTGCCGGGTTTGTTGAGGTTCTTAGATCCCAACATACATACGCTTCAGATGGAATAGCATTAGTTACTCCTGCATCACAAATACAACGTGTTGCTTTGACGCTATAGGTTAAACTTGGTGCAAGATGAATGGTGTTAACTGCTTGAATGGCAAGTGTTGCTGCATCAAGCGCATTAATGCCTAAATGTGGGCGAGCACCATGCGCAGGTATTCCATGAATATTTGCTTCAACGGTAGTGGATGCCGAATAGTACATGGCTGCTGAGGCAAAGCCTTTAGGACATTCATCTTTAGGGCGTAAATGTAAGCCGATAATCATGTCAACATCGTCAATAACGCCACCTTCAATCATGGCTAAAGCGCCTGAACCAAGCTCTTCAGCTGGCTGGAAGATCAGTTTTAATCGTCCTTTTTTGATGTTGTTTTCTTTGATTAGTTCTTGTGCCGCAGTTAATAATATTGATGAGTGGCCATCATGACCACATGTGTGCCTTGCACAATGCTTACCGTCAATGATATGACCCAATGCATCCATATCAGCTCGTAAAGCCAGAACAGGACCCGGTTTTCCGCTATCATATTGGGCAATTATGCCTGTTGTGTTATTAACATTGCGGGTTACTTTATAGCCGGCTTGTTCTAGCTGCTGTGCAATATATGCCGATGTTTTGTGTTCTTCAAATCCCAATTCAGGAATTTGATGTAAATATTGATAATGTTCTAATACATTAGACATTGAGATCTCCTTTATCAAACAATAAATCGCATAATAACCATTGCAATTAGTGCATTAAAAATACTGTTTAACATGAGTAAAGGCCAGTATTTTTTAGGTACATCTGCAACGCCTAATAATCGTCCCATATATTGCAATTGTGAGCCCATTAAGAAAATAGCGGGAGCAAGAATGGTTATTGCTGTTGCATTGAGTGTGCCACTAGTAAATAAGTTAACGGCAACACCAGTCCCCGCTGATGCTGATAGCCATGCGGTCAATAGTACGGTAATGGCTTCGCCAGGTAGGCCAAAAATTTCCATGACTGGCGCGCAATAAGTTCCAATAAATTGCATTATACCTAAACGTTTTAAAATTTCGGTGATAACAAATGCCATTAAGATGTTTGGCATTAAATTATTAATGGCGATATTGAATCCTTTGCGTGCACCAATAACAAAGATATCTAAAGGATTATTTGTTTGTTTTTGTGAATTACTCATTGATAAAATCCTTTTTATAAATTGAATTTAATACCAAGCGGACAAGTATAGCGCCAACAAATTTAAGCACTAACATAATGACAAGAGGAATAAAAATGGCCACGGTCATTGAGGCAAATAATGCTGAACCAATCGAAAAGTAGTTATTGATTAAACCTGCTCCAGAATATTGCCAAGCACTAATGATGATCAGATCCTTTTTGGTAATTTGCTTTTCGTCATATAATTCTTTGGTTAATACAGCACCTGCATCAGTACTTTGTAGATCGGTAATTAATGCAAGTCCAGTTTTGCCAGGAACGCCTAAAATTGGTTTTAATAATGGTGTTAACAATTTGTGTGCTGCACGGATTGTGCCGTAATGGGTAAAGATCTCTAACACGCCTAAAGCTAACATAACCGTTGGTATAAGAGATAAAGCAAAAATAAAACCAGCTCTTGCACTGTTACCCCCTTCGCCTACAAAGGTGTTCTTTTCAGGATGAAGCATGGTGCCAAATTTACCGCTTAAGCTAGTAAAATCAAATGCACCTAGCCATTCTTTACCCTCTACATTAAAAAACAACCCCGAAAAAAACAAAATTGCCACCACCAGTGACACATAGGCTTTTATACCCACTTTGATCTCGTTGTCTGATTTTTTTGACATGCTATCTTCCCTTTATTTTATTATGTTTAACTTTTTGATATATCCTATAAGTAGCGATACTTAATAAGCGCGAAAGGCGTTTAATCTATTTTTCAATGAAAAAATAACCTAAAATTGCTATTTTAGCATTCTATAACAATTTTAAATAAAATTGAAAAATATAACTATTTTTATTTTTTTCTAATAATTCATCTGTTTTTTTTATATCTTGATAAAAAGATACGATGCGATAAGATATTGGAGTTGATAAACCAATTATACATAATACGTAAAATATTGAATTATACTGTTTGGTCCTTGTTATTTATATTTTATCAGTATAGAATTATCTACTTTATTGAAAAATAATAAAAACTATGGCCATAGTTCATAAATATTAGACCATTGTGATTTAGTGGTTAGAAATATATAGCAATTAAAATCTTTTGGTGGCAAATTTTCTATTTGCGAACCATCTTTTGTTTAATCATTGCTTATCAGCAATAGAGCATAATCAAGCATTATATTTAAAAATAGTACAGCAAAAGATAAAATAGCAAAAGCGAGGTAGCTATGTTTAGCGTGAATAAAGAGTGGGCATTTGTGATGCTGACCTGCTTTTTTGAATTGTGTTGGATTTTGGGGTTTAGCATCGCAACAGAGCTTTGGCAATGGGTTATTATTGTGTCTCTTATTATTGTTGATTTTACATTCTTGACCAATGCTTGTAAGACAATACCCACAGGCACAGTTTATGCTATATTTTCGGGCGTTGGTGCGGTTGGCGCAACAGTAATTGATATATTGCTTTTTGACAAAGAAATTAAGCTAATTCAGCTTTTTTTTGTGGCACTCATTATTATTGGTGTTGTACAACTCAAACGAGCTGATAGTTAATATTATAATATAAGGACAATTTTAATCATGGGATGGCTGTTGATATTAATTGCATCAGTTTTTGAAGTAATTGGTGCAATTGGCCTTAAGCTATATGCAGAGCAAAAAAGTCTGCTTAGACTTGTTTTGTATTGGGGGGGGTTTTTTGTTTCTTTTATACTTTTTTACTTTTCACTTCATTATCTTGAATTGAGCATTGTGTACCCTGTTTGGGTTGGCCTTGGCACATCGGGAGCAGTGTTAGCTAATATGCTGCTATTTAATGAACCTAAAAATACACCTCGGTTATTTGGGCTGGCCATTATTATCATTGGGGTTGTGGGTTTACATTCTACTTTATAATGAGTTGTGATTGATTTGTTAAACTGTAGAAAAATATCGAATTGTTTACACGCATGATTAAAATAATCCTCTAAAAACTCGTAAGGTGTTTTCTTCAAAATCGCTTTATGCGGTTTAACTGTAGTATAAAAATTAATAAATTGCTTAAGTTTTTATTGTCTATCTTTTGAATATTTCGAATGTTTGCTGTTTATGCCATATTTCCATTAAAGTGCGTATTACTTTTTCTGCTTTCCCATTTGTTCGTGGGCAGGCAGTTTTTTTAAATTTTTAATTGATAAGATGATTGTTACATGTTTTAACAAATAGGAGTGCACCTATGCCTAGATATTCACGTTCATTATTGGAATAAGTACATGTAGTGATATAAAGACATTGGGTTAACACATCAGTTTGTAAAAATAGTGCTGAGCTAAATTGGGATTTATCTAGGTTATAAAAAATAAAACAAGATTAGTACGTTAAACAAGAATGTTTGGCAAGGGAATTGAGGGATTTGCTAATCTTCAATCCAGAATTTGACACTAATATTATTTATTTCATCTAATAGATAAAATATCTAAAAGCCAATTTAACCTGCTTTAATAAAAAAATAGCAACCATACAGTTGCCATTTTTATTTACTTTTGAGTAATTATTTAATTACTTTGGCTACAATTTCTTGTGCTTCTTGCTGTAGTGTATTTAAATGCTCGTTGCTTATAAAGCTTTCTGCATAAATTTTATAGGCATCTTCTGTGCCTGAAGGGCGAGCGGCAAACCAGCCGTTTTCAGTGATAACTTTTAGTCCACCAATTGGTGCATTATTTGCTGGTGCGGTGGTTAGGCATTGGGTGATATTTTCGCCTGCGAGCTTGTCGGTAGTTAATTGGCTGGCATCTAATTTGGCTAGTTTTTGTTTTTCACTAAACGATGCGGGGGCTTGGATTCGTCCGTAATAAGAAACACCAAATTTCGCTTCGAGTTGTTGATACTGCTCTTGCGGATTTTTGTCTAGTTTTGCTGTCATTTCAGCAGCAAGTAGGCATAAAATAATACCGTCTTTATCTGTTGTCCAAACTTTGCCGTTGGTTCTTAAAAACGATGCGCCTGCGCTTTCTTCGCCTGCAAAGCCGAGTTTGCCTTGATAAAGTCCATCGGCATACCATTTAAAACCAACTGGGTATTCTAAGTACTGTTTGTTTAAGCTATTTGCCACTCGGTCAATCATTGAGCTTGTGACTAGCGTTTTACCAATTGCGATATCTTTGTGCCATTGTGGGCGGTTTTGGAACAAGTAATTAACACAGGTGGAAAGGTAGGCATTTGGGTTCATTAGTCCTTTTGGCGTCACAATGCCATGACGGTCAAAGTCGGTGTCATTGCCAAAGGCTAAGTCAAATTGGTCTTTTAATGTTAATAACCCAGCCATAGCCCAACGGCTTGAGCAGTCCATGCGAATGACCTCATCATGATCTAGATGCATAAAGCTGAAAGTTGGATCGACTTTATTATTGACAATATTGAGGTTAATACCATATTTTTCAGCAATTCGTGGCCAATAAGTAACGCCTGCACCACCAAGTGGATCAACGCCAATTTTAAGTGATGATGATTTGATTAGTGACAGATCTAAAATATTTTCAAGATCGTTAATATAGTCGGTTTCGTATTCTTTGGTATGGATATAATTTGAATTTATAGCCTTATCTAAGGTAATACGTTTTACGCCATTGAGTTTGTTTTTTAGTAGTTCGTTGGCACGGTTTTCTATTTGTTTGGTGATGTCGGTATCCGCAGGTCCGCCATTGGTAGGGTTATATTTTATGCCACCATCTTCAGGTGGATTATGCGATGGGGTAATAACAATGCCGTCTGCCAGTTGTGATTGTTTGCCTTGATTATAGGTTAAAATAGCATGTGAAATGACAGGCGTTGGTGTATAGCCCCAATCACGCGCTATAACCACCGTTTGTTGGTTAGCAGCAAACACTTCAAGTACGGATTTTAGTGCAAGTTCTGACAAGGCATGGGTGTCTTGACCAATAAAGCAAGGGCCTGTAATGTTATTTGTTTTGCGGTATTCGGCAATCGCTTGGGCAACGGCTAATATATGTGTCTCATTAAATGTACCTTTATTAGAGCTTCCGCGGTGACCTGATGTACCAAAAATAACTAATTGGCTAGCATTGTCCGTATCAGGTTGGATTTGGTAATAGTCATTTCGTAATGTTTCAACGTTAATAAGATCAGATGGTTGAGCTAACAATCCTGCGCGGCTTTGCTGGGCCATTTTTTACTCCTTTTCATAAAATAAGATTTTATAATAGCTAACTACGTGAATTGCTTGAGCTCATATCGCGTTTTTAGCTTTATATTTGCTTTTCAGTATTCTGTTAAGGTAAAAAAGCGTTGGTAACTTGGTGTATCATGGTTTCAGATATCCCCATATCACTCATTATTGATTCAATAATATACAGTTTTCTGGCCGTATTAGTATTGCTAATCACCCAATAAGGCGTGCCAATGATTTCGCGGGGTTTAGTGTTTTTGCCCGATTTTTCGAGTAATTGTTTATCTTTGGCTAAATATTGTCGCTTACTACCATGTAATGATGTGGCAGCAATAGCAAAAAGTGCAGGGTTATAGTTATACAGTGCACTAAGTAATAATATAAAGCGACTTATTATTGATTTTTCGCTTGTGAATGTTTCGCTAGTTAATAAGTCATTAAAAAGGGGATAATGATTTTCCTTTTGTGCGATGATATGTTGTTTTGCCAACGTAGGTTGGTTTATGTTCAATAAACGTCGTAATATACTTGATGCATCTTCGCCAATGTGTTTGGTTTGGCCTGCAATAAATTGGTATAGTTCTTCGTCGATTTCGATAGTTTTCATTATGTTACATATGCCTATTAAATTATTTTACGGGACATTTTAAAGCCGGAATCTTGTCAAAATGTGTACCATTAGCCGGTTTGTTATCTAAACAATCATTCGATGGCTGTTCAAAAACAGCACTATCGGTTTTTTTAGGCGATTGATTAGCATCATGGCAAGCAGCTATCATAACTGATAATATTAATTGAAAAAATAACCGTTTCATATATCCAATGTATGCTTGATAAAATATTGCGCTGAGTATAACTCAACTTAAGTATAAATTGTATTGGCTATTGATAAAATAATGAAAATGATATTGTTGTTTTTATAAAACAATATTATTCTAAACTATATATAAAAAATTTGCATGAATATTATATGAGGAATCAATTATGAAAAAAATCGTCACATTAACTATTTTAGCTGCAATTTTATCTGGATGTAGTAATAGTGATCTTTATTCCGGCGATGTCTATACTGCAGATCAAGCAAAACAAGTTCAACAGGTGAGTTATGGTACAGTTGTTTCAGTACGTCCAGTTAAAATTCAAACTAATGCGTCAAATGGTAAGAGCGAAAATGTAGCGGGTAGTTTAGGTGGTGCTGTGCTAGGTGGCGTTTTAGGTAATACTATTGGCGATGGTACAGGACGTGTATTAGCTACAGCAACTGGTGCTATTGGTGGCGCAATTTTGGGGGATGCAATTCAAAATAAAGCTAGCCAAGCTAGCGGTGTTGAGTTAGAAATCAAGCAAAAAAATGGTTCAAATATAGTTATTGTCCAAAAGGGTTCGGTTAATGAGTTCTACGCGGGTCAACCTGTTCGTTTAGTCACTAACGGTAAGCAAATTAGCGCATCACCACGTTATAATAGCAGTCCAAAAAAATAGTAGTTAATTTTTATCTTTAGCTGTGGGCATATTGTCCTTAGCTAACAGTCACTTTCGCTCATCTTGATGGTGAGCGAAATACCTAACTTATCAACCAACTTAATTCAATTGTCATTGTTGTTTGCATTTTGTCCATAAACACTCAATTTTCAACAAAAATTTGCCTGTCTGAATACTAACGTATAAACTTAAATAAATTGTTAATCGTTATAAGGGACAATAAAGCAATGCGTATATTACATACTATGATCCGAGTTGGTGATCTTCAGCGTTCAATTGATTTTTATACTCGTGTAATGGGAATGCGAGTGTTAAGAACTAGTGAAAACACGCAATACAAATATTCATTAGCCTTTGTAGGATATGGAGATGAAACAACCAGTTCAGTTATTGAGTTAACTTATAATTGGGGCACTGACCAATACGATCATGGTTCAGCATTTGGGCATATCGCTATTGGTGTTGATGATGTTGCTAAAATGTGTAATGACGTAAAACAGGCTGGAGGCAAAGTAACGCGTGAAGCTGGACCAGTAAAAGGGGGAACAACCATTATTGCTTTTGTTGAAGATCCGGATGGTTATAAGCTAGAGTTGATTCAAAACGATCAGGCCGATAAAGCATTAGGTCATTAAGTTATTCGATAAAAAATATCGCCGATTTCTGGCGATATTTTTTATATCTTAATTTTAATTAACTGCCAACAAATCTGCTAATAATTGCTTATAGGTGATGGTCTGTTTTGATTGCTCTAAGCTGGCAGCAGTAATAATAGCGCTCAAGGCATTTAATGAGGTATCAAAATCGTCATTAATAATGACATAGTCATATTCGTTATAATGCGAAATTTCGTCTTGTGCTTTTTGCATTCTTTTGGCAATCACACTGCTGTCATCTTGTCCTCGTTTAACTAGGCGGTTTTCAAGTTCTTTTAGTGAAGGCGGTAATATAAATATGCTTTTTGCTTGAGGCATTTTTTTGCGTACTTGCCTAGCACCTTGCCAATCAATATCTAAAAAGACATTAATCCCTTGCGATAGGCTTTGTTCGATTTCGGCTTTAGATGTACCGTAATAGTGGTCAAATACGTTAGCATATTCGACAAATGCCTGCTGTTCAATTAAGGATTCAAAGTTTTTGTGATCTACAAAATAATAATGTTTGCCATGCGTTTCGCCAGGGCGAGGATTGCGCGTAGTATGCGAAATGGACACTTTAGCTTGATGCAGACTTTGTTGGGCTAAATAAGCTTGAATAAGACTTGATTTACCAGCACCACTTGGTGCAGAGATAATAAATAGAGTTCCTGTATACATAGATAGGTTTGCCACGTTAATTGCTATTAAGTTATTTTGATTGTCATTAATATTAGTTAAGCGATATTATAGCAAAATTTGGTAATATATTGTTGTTTATTGTCAGTTAAGTTATTTAATTTAGTGCATAAGTTTTAGTAAATAATAGGCTCAAACAGCGCGCTTTAGTACCTCTTTGTAATAAAAACAATATTAATCTATAGAATATTATCATCAAGGAATTATTATGCCTTTGACATTTAAAGACGGCATTTATGCCTGTGTTCCAACTTTACTTGGCTATATTGGTATTGGTATTGCCGCTGGTGTGGTGGGTAAATCGGCTCATCTATCAGTATTCGAAGTGACATTATTAGCTATCATTGTTTATGCTGGAGCAGCGCAATTTATTATTGCCGGATTAATGATGGTGGCGACACCCATTTCAGCAATTATTTTTACAGTTTTTTTAGTTAATTCACGTCATTTTTTAATGAGTATGGCAACTGCACCGGCTTTTCGAAAATTCTCTTTATTCAATAATATTGGTATTGGTAGCTTATTGACTGACGAAAGTTTTGCCGTGGCAATGAATGCAATTACCAATAAAGTGCCTGTTAATGCTGCTTGGATGCATGGGCTTAATTTAACTGCCTATATTACTTAGATATTATCTTGTTTGCTAGGTGCTTTAATTGGTGAGTGGTTACCAGACCCAACTCAATTTGGTTTAGATTATGCTTTAGTGGCTATGTTTGTTGGTTTGCTCTATTTACAATTGATTGGTGATAAAAGCAAAAGTCTTAAAAATCGACTTTTAGCCATGTTAACCGTTGCGGTTATGTTGATTTTGTTAATGCGCTTTGTATCACCTGAAATGGCAATTTTAATCAGTACTTTTTGTGGTTGTTTTATGGGAATAGTAATGGATCGTGATGTATGACAATTTATAGTTTATTAATCATTTTAGGGTGTGGACTCGTAACATGGTTGCCAAGAGTCATTCCATTTATGTTAGTTCGAAAGTTTCAGTTACCTGATATTGTCATTCGTTTTTTGTCGTACGTGCCTTTATGTATTTTAACTGCGTTATTTGTACAAAACCTATTTGTGGCAAAACAAGGGCAGTTTCCGGATTTTAATGTGGAATATTGTTTAGCTACAATTCCAACCGCAATTGTTGCCTTTGTAACTAAAAACTTGATGTGCATTGTAGTTGCTGGTATGTGCTTTATGGCATTAATTCGTTATTTTATGGGTTGATTGAGCAATAACTAATTTTGAATGTTGTTGTGGTAAATTGTTATGTCGAGCAGGAGCAAAAACAGGGCAAATGCCCTGTTTATGTCCTTTCTTTTGCCTCAAGTTTGCCAATTGATTTTGATAGCTTGTTAGCTTCACTATCTTGTCCCAGTTGTTGAAGATAGTTGGCCATTGCTTTTTGATAAGTAATATTATTCAAAATGGCTCTTGGTTGTGAATTCCACCATTTTACGAGTGTTTGTACATCACTATTAGTTGCTAATTGCTCGATTCGACCAATATAAGCTGTTTGTTTAAACAGATCTAATTGGGATTCGCTATACACTTTAGCTTTGTACATTGCAGGCAATAGGTCAATAATTGCTTGGTAGTCACTCATTTCATAATAAAGTTGATCTGCCAATTTAAGTACTTCAGCATGACGAGGTTTTTCGTTTAGTAACTGATCTAACGTTATTCGAGCAGCAGCGTATTCACGGTTTTTTAGTTGCAATCGAATTTGTACTAATTGGAAGGCAAATAACGCTTTAGGTTGACAATTTCTAGCGGCTTGTTCAAGTGATTGATTGGCCTTAATGAATTCATTGTTATCGATTTGGGTTTGTGCGGCAAGTAAATACGATAAGGTGGTATTTTTTGCTCCTTTAGCACTTTTGATAAAAAGTTTAGCAGCTTGTTGGTAATCACCCTCTAGCAATAACATTTGTGCTTGTTCTAGGCGTTTTATCGATTTTTGAGGAGACTTTAAGCGTAACCAATTGCCTAACGCCGTTTTGGAGTTAAATATCTTATTAAAAAAACAATAAATTAAATAAAGACACAGCAGGCCAATTAATTCAAGAATGATAAATGAATAAAATGACATACTGACACGATACCTAGCAAATTCAAATACCGCTGAGCCTTGGTGTCCTTGCAATAATGGTCCCAGAAAGAATCCGCCCACTAATACTAAGAAAATAATTAGTATTTTTATCATTATTATTCTCCTATTTTGTCAACGTTGAACGAACGCGGGTCTGCATTAATTTTTCAAGCTCGCCAATGCTAGTTAGGTTGTCTGGTACGTTTTGATTGCTGATGGATTGATTTTGCAAATTATCAAGCTCATCAATGAAGGCTTTAACGCTTGGTGCATTTCCATCAAAATAAGCATTCCCCCAAATTGCAGCATCATTAAGCGCACGCTGGTAAATGAGATCTTGATGTCTTGGCACTGCTTGTGCGGCAATCAATAGTCGGAAGCGAATGTTTTCGCGCAGATAAAGTGATTGCTCTAAACTTAGTGGCGCTTTTAATATTTGGCACTTGACGATCTGTTTTTCATCTTTACCCGCTTGTTCTAAGCACGCTTTAAAGCTGTGATCTTTATCGTCAAGCTTTTCAATGGTAATAAATTTATCCATAAAGGTTTTGGCACTAGTTAATAAATTACTCGACCAATTATTGACTGATGATGATACATCATTATTAAACTTATCAGTTGCATTGTGCGCTCGGGCTTGCTGATTGTTATCTGCCTGTTCTGCTTGAGCGTTACTAGTTTCTGTACTTGTAGTATCTTCGTTATATGAAGTCATGCCAAGATCGATATCTTTGTAATTACCCACTAAAGGTAATTCGGTAAGCGATTCAGATAAACCAATGAGTTTCATAATAATGCCATCGGTATCAATAAAACTTACTTGAGAAAGCGAATTGATATCTTTACTAATGGCTTGTCGTGCTGGTAATAGGCTCGGATCATCAGCTTGGGCTAGGCTTTCGTCGGCACTTTTTAGTAGTAATCGGGCTGATGTGTAATCTTGGTCATTCCAAATTTTTCGACCTGCTAAATGTACTAAATAATTTGCTTGTGAAATTAGCCAGACATGGTGATCAGTCGCTGACATGGCAGATAAACGTTCGTTAATGTTTTGTAGACTGTGTTCGGTAAGTTTTGAAGTATCATTTATTTGATTACTTAATTGTTGTTGTATTTTTTGCTGATCACTAAGTTCACGATCCACGCGTTGTTCTAACAAATTGAATTGCTGATTTTGTTTATTAATAGCGTCGGTAATACTATTTTGCAAATCGGTTGTTATACTCTGCTTGGTTGTCTGTTTTAAATTGGCCAATTCAGTTTGCAAAGTTGAGATAGTCTTTTTTTGCTTTTCAATTTGCTGGTGACCATAATAAAAACCAAAGCCACCTAAACAAGCGGTTAATGCTATAGCA
This sequence comes from Gilliamella sp. Pas-s25, assembly GCF_009795885.1. GTDB lineage: Bacteria > Pseudomonadota > Gammaproteobacteria > Enterobacterales > Orbaceae > Gilliamella. The sequence goes on from NZ_WTEV01000024.1 coordinate 33,808, forward strand.
ATAATAGAGAGTTTTGAAACAGGTGCGTTGTTTGTTTTATTGGCGTGGTTGCTATTATTGGCTTGTGGACGAGCTTTAGATTCCACTGTTGGAATAGATTGTGTATTTTCTTGATTTTTTGTGTCTTCTTTCATAGTCTTATTCGCTTCATTTTGAATCGCTGTTGGTTGACTAAATGAAGTTGTACTCATTGTTGATAGTGTTGCATTGGCACCATAATGTCTTGGCGGCATAAATGACCTCATTTAGGTTTATTAGAAATTTATATTGGCATTATGACATAGAGTTAATATTGTTTTAAATAAATTTTAATGATTGCCTTAATAAGCAAGTATCATAGACTACTTTTAGGTAGGTTATTACTATCAATTTAAGTAAATTAACCATCATGTTTTTAATAGCTATTATCTATTTAGCCTTGAACATCATTTTCTTGTAATACTGACCAATAATTTACTTTCCGAACCTATCTAAATTATTTTGTCATACCGTAGTTTACCGTTACAGCCTCAAAAAGTTTTTGATTATTTGCGCTATTGACCAGTAGAATTTTTTGCCATTTGAATTGTTTGGCTTTTGCAAAGATTCGTTGACTGGTTACAACAAGAGTAGCCCGTGTTTTATGTTCAAGATTGCTATATAATTCAAGCTGAATTAAGTGCTCTAGGCTAGTAATAATAATGATAATTTGCTTTTCCATATTACTGGATAATATATTCGGTGGATAGTGGATCGGTTTACGGCAGTAACAGGCTATTGATTTTACCTTGGCTTTTCGATTTGTTAGTGTTTGAGCTAATAATTGCCGACCTGAATTACCGCATAAAATCAAAATAGTGTGATGTTGTACAGGTTCTTGTTGGAGTTTTGTTAATAGTCCTTCGCTATTTTCTATGTTAGGGTAATTGACTTTAGCTGTGGTAAATTGGCTAAATAATTGTGCTGACTTTTTACCTATCGCATAATAACGCAGGTTAGCTGGTAATATTAGATTGGAAAGGTAAGTGTTAATAACATGTGTTACTTGTGGTGAAACAACGATAACAATATCGTTGGGTAAAAGTTGATTTAACTGTTCTTGTAAATTGAGCAGATCATGTCCTTGTGAAATATTAAAAAATGGCAGATGTTGTGCAGGCACTTTTGCTTGGTTAAACAGTTGGGTAAGCATTTCACCCTCAGGAGAGGGTCTAGTGACATAAATCATCCGCCATTCAATTCCTGTAATATTGTTTTTGCACCTTGTTCTAGTAAGCGTTTTGCCAGTTCTTGCCCTAGCTTTTCAGCCTCGGTTATATCACCTGTTAATGCGATTTTGACTATTTTTGAACCGTCAATGCGTCCAACAAGGCCTTGTAATGATAAGACCTCATTGTTTAACTGGCTATAACAAGCAATGGGTACTTGGCATCCACCTTGTAACGCTTTATTCATGGCTCGTTCTGCCTGAATACAAACTCGACTATTTTTATCATCAAGCACTGACAGAATCTCTAATATTTGTTTATCATCTGTTCGCGTTTCGATGCCAATTGCGCCTTGTCCGACAGCCGGTAAAATTAAGCTGGTGTCAATGTACTGTTTGATTTTATCTTCTAATGCTAAACGTTTTAAACCAACTGAGGCTAAAATAATGGCATCATATTCATAATTATCAAGCTTAGCTAAGCGAGTACCCACATTGCCTCGAAGATCTTTAATTTTCAAATGGGGATATTTTGCTCGTAACTGACATTGACGTCGTAAACTTGATGTACCAATTACCGCACCATTTGGTAACTCATTTAGATTTGAATATTTATTTGAAATAAATGCATCACGTACATCATCTCGTTTGCATATTGTAGCGAGCGTTAATCCTTTCGGAAATTCCACAGGAATGTCTTTTATGGAGTGAACGGCAATGTCCGCTTGGTTGTTTAATATGGCTTGTTCAAGTTGCTTAACAAATAGCCCTTTGCCTCCGATTTTTGATAGGGGACTATCTAGCAATATATCGCCTTTAGTAACCATGGGAATCAATTCCACTGTCAAGTGAGGGTGAGCAGCTAGCAATTGTTGCTTAACAAAATTAGCTTGCCATAGTGCTAAAGGGCTTTTACGTGTTGCAATGCGAATGTTCAATTGAATTCTCTATTTTTGTTTTTTGGTTTAAGTTATTTATATTAACTTTGTAACTTATACGTCGGTTTGATTAAGTTGAACACTTGATAGTCAATTAGCCTGATACAGAGTGTTTGGTATCAGGCTAATTGAATGTTAGTCATTATTCTAAATTATCAACAAAGCTAACAGCATAACCAATATAGTTAGCCGGTGTTAATTGTTTTAGTCGTGTTTTTTCACTTTCAGGCAGATCTAACGAGTCAATAAATTCTTGCATGCCTTTGGCATCAACACGTTTTCCTCGGGTTAGTTCTTTTAGTTTTTCGTAAGGCTTTTCAATGCCGTAACGGCGCATGACTGTTTGGATTGGTTCGGCTAATACTTCCCAGTTTCGATCAAGTTCTTCAAGTAAGTAATCGTGATTAACTTCCAGTTTATTTAAGCCTTTTAAGGTTGATTGGTAAGCTATAATGGCATAACCAATACCTACACCTAGATTGCGTAATACTGTTGAATCAGTTAAATCGCGTTGCCAGCGGGAAATAGGTAATTTGCTACCTAAATGGTTCATGATCGCATTGGCAATACCTAAATTTCCTTCTGAATTTTCAAAGTCGATTGGGTTAACCTTGTGTGGCATGGTTGAAGAGCCGATTTCGCCAGCAATAGTTTTTTGTTTAAAGTGATTTAATGAAATATATCCCCAAACATCGCGATCAAAGTCGATCATAATGGTATTAAAGCGCGCCACACAATCAAAAAATTCGGCAATATAGTCATGGGGTTCAATTTGTGTGGTATAAGGGTTCCATTTTAATCCTAGCGAGCTAACAAATTCTTCGCTGAATTTATGCCAATTTACTTGTGGGTAAGCAACCATATGTGCATTATAATTGCCTGTTGCACCATTAATTTTACCTAGTATCTCAACCGATTGTAGTTGTTTTAATTGACGTTTTAGGCGGTAAGCGACATTAGCAAACTCTTTACCAATAGTTGATGGTGTAGCGGGTTGACCATGTGTTCTTGAAAGTAGCGGTAAATCGCGATAGGCTTTTGCTTGCGCGGTGATTTTGTCAATCAGTTTATTCCAATAGGGCACTAAAACGGTATCTCTGGCTGTTTTTAGCATTAATGCATAAGATAAGTTGTTAATGTCTTCTGATGTGCAGGCAAAATGGATAAATTCATTAATAGCGTGTAATTCTTTGTTGGTACTGACTTTTTCTTTTAAAAAATATTCTACCGCTTTGACATCATGATTCGTGGTTTTTTCAATTTCTTTAATGCGATTTGCATCTTGCTCACTAAATTGGTCTACAATTTGATTAAGATGATTGATAGCTGATTGACTTAACGTTGGAACTTCTAAAATATCTGCTTGTGAGGCTAACTTTTGCAACCAACAAACCTCGACTTGAACGCGGTATTTTAATAAACCATATTCGCTAAAAATGGTGCGTAATTCTGTTGTTTTGTCGCCATAACGTCCATCAATTGGTGAAAGGGCTGTGAGTGCAGATAATTCCATCAGTTTAACTCCGTTGCTATTTTGAAATATCAATTATAAAGCGTAAATTAGTTTGCGCGATTAATTTGGTCTAATAGTTGTTGTGCGGCATTACAAATACGTTTACGGTAAAAAATAAACTGAAATCGACTACCGCCAACTTGATACCATAAAATGGCCGATCGAACACACCCCAAAAGTGCCGTTCTTACTTTAGCTTGTACTATTGAGTTTTGTAAAAATTCGGCTTTGCCAATAACTTTGATTTTCGTTGATATTGGGCTGATGATATCTGAATAAATTCCCGCTAATGAGTAAGACAGATCATTCACATGAGCCCTAACAGTTTCATCATTCATCTCTGAATAAAGTCCTGCAATGCGTTTTAATCGCTGGTCTATATTATCTAATGCGTCATTATTTTTTAATAATTTGCTTGTAATACTAAGCGTGCCAAACAGGTAGCGAATTATTTGCATTTGTTCTTTTTGTCCAGACGATAATAGTTGTATTAGCGTTTGTAATCCTGTTTGGATATTTTTAATACCATCATAAACATCGGCCGTTGTTGTTGGCGAGGTTTTAAATACACTTTTTATTGTTTGTTCATAAAGCATAGTACTGCAAGCGCCTGTGTTAGCAAGTTGGGGCACTAATATGGCACTTTGCGTAGCACCAGCAAGAGCGATAGCAATATGATGATATTTATTATTCACTTTAATACTCCTTATTGCTTTTAATTCTTTCTTCTATAATACCACCACCAAGACAGACTTCATCCTTATAAAAGACGGCAGATTGACCCGGCGTAACAGCTGCAACTGAATTATCAAACATAACTTTGATTTTGTCATCGCCTAATGGGATAACTTGGCAAGCAATATCTTGTTGGCGATAGCGCGTTTTTACGGTACAACTAAATGGTTTGGTTACTACTTTACGGTCCACCCAATGAAGTTGCTGAGCAATTAATCCATCAGAAAATAGCGCAGGATGATCATGACCTTGTGCCACAATCAGTTCGTTATTGATAAGATCTTTGTCAACAACGTACCATGGTGTGTCATCGGCTTGTTTTAAGCCACCAATACCTAGCCCTTTACGTTGCCCTAATGTGTGATACATCAGACCTTGATGTTGACCGATGACTTTGCCATCAACCGTGCGAATATTACCTGCTTGTGCGGGTAAATATCGGGCTAAAAAGTCACTAAATTTGCGTTCACCAATAAAACAGATACCCGTTGAGTCTTTTTTAGCTGCGGTAGCTAAGCCAAGCTGTTGTGCAATTTTACGCACTTCGGGTTTTTCAAGCTCACCAACAGGAAACAAGCTTTGACTTATTTGTGCTTCACTTAAGGTATAAAGAAAGTAACTCTGATCTTTGTTAGTGTCGATGCCACGTAATAATTCAACCTTGTCGCCTATTTGACGTTTACGGACATAATGCCCTGTGGCAATAAAGTCAGCTGCAAGATCTTCTGCTGCATATTCTAAAAAAGCTTTAAATTTAATTTCTTTATTACATAATATATCTGGGTTTGGTGTTCGACCTGCTTTATATTCGGATAGAAAATGTTCAAATACATTATCCCAATATTCTGCTGCAAAATTTATAGTATGTAATTTAATATTCAATTTATCACAAACTGCTTGCGCATCCGCTAAATCGACAGCGGCTGAACAATATTCTTCTGTGTCATCTTCTTCCCAATTTTTCATAAATAATCCAACAACTTCATATCCTTGTTGTTGTAATAAATAAGCCGAGACAGAAGAATCCACACCACCAGACATACCGACAACGACTTTTTTTCGAGTTTTCATATTTGCGACTGTATTAATAGGTAAAATTAATAAAAAAATTGGAGTTAATTTTAGCATAACTATGGAAAAAAGCATAAAGTTATGCGGATAGCTATCGCTGTATTGATTTTTTATTTAAATTAACTTTACATAAAATTTATACTAAAACGCATAGTTTTCTGAAACTTTTTCACGTTTTTTTAGTTTTATTTTTCGTGGAAAAAAACGAGTTTATACAAGTTAAAACATCTTTATCAGTAAAAACTGATAAAGATGTTATTATTAAGGTTAAATGGGGCTTAGTTAAGATCTTTTAAAAGATAAATAACAAGTCCAATAATTTTAAAATTTTGTGATTCATTCTTCTCACCAATAATAGCTGGGTACTTAGGATTATCACAAAGTAATACCAAATTAACACCTTGATTTTGAATTCGTTTAATACAGATTTGATCTTCATATTCAACAGCATACAAATAGCCATCAATCGGTTTGTGATGGGCTTTATTGATAATCAGAATATCATGATTTGATATCGTGGGTTCCATGCTGTCGCCTTTTGCCCAAACCGCAGTTAAGTCTTCGTGATTGCAACCTAGATGTTTTATTAAGGTAATTTCGAACGGAATGGATTCTATTTGGGAATAAGATTTACTTGTTTCGTTCAATTGATGAAATGGAATATATACTGAATTCCGGCCTCCAGATTCAGATAGTAAACGGCACTCTCCTTTGCCTGTCACTAACCACTCAATGGGTACATCACATTTTTGGGCAATAATGGCCAGTCTATTTAAGGCCGGATAGGTTTTGCCAGATAAGTAATCACGTATTACCGCTTCTGACATACCAACTTTTTTGGCGAAAGCGTTTCCAGATGCTCCTTCTAATACTAAGTTTAATCTATCCCTAAAATGAATTACCCCTGTCTCGGTTAATATGCGCGTTTTTTCAAATTCATTTTGTTTTTTTACATTGTTTTTAGTCATTTTTTATTCCATTACTTGTGTTTTTTTTGCTTTTGTTATTTTAATTCGTTTTTTTATGTGATATCCTTTGCTAGTGTTTTTTTATATTTTAAGTATTTTAATACCGATAATCTCTACAATAGCAAGAATTTAACTAATAGAGGATCTCATAATGAGAGAACAAGATCAAGACTGGACTCCATCTAGAGTCGTAGGTGAAATTAAAATCAGGGGCGGAAATTTAAGGGCATTATCAAGAGCCAGTGGCTTGCAGGCAGATACGTTGAGAAACGCATTGTATCGACATTGCCCTAAGTATGAGCGAATAATTTCTGATTACTTGCAAGTTCCTGCTGAGAAAATTTGGCCATCACGCTATCAGCCAAAAGCTAAAATTGAAATTAACTAGAAAAATAAAAAGACGCTAATAAGCGTCTCAGATTGATGACAAAGAACTCGCTTTTTGGCGAGTTCTTTGATCTAATAGAGAAGAGTCCATGATAAGAGGAATTCTTCTATGC
>NZ_WTEV01000105.1 GCF_009795885.1 Gilliamella sp. Pas-s25
AATCTGGCTCGTAAAGATAGGTTTGCCAGTGTTTATCATTATCGGTTTCGGCAATAAGCCGGCTACCTTGCCAGATAAATTCGGTAGTTTTACCGTCCACGGTTTTGCTAGTACGGCGATTAAAAGCATCATAGGGTAGGTGATAATTAGCCCTGTCGGCTTAATTACTTTGATTAACCGATGCCGGCAGTCGTACTCATAGTGGGTGACTAGACTGTGGTCTTTTCCGCGCTTTTCGGCAATCAGATTAC